>JAHRFU010000120.1 GCA_019084485.1 Desulforudis sp.
CAATACGGGACGTCACCGGGATCAACGTTGAAAAAATCAAAATTCTGGTGGAGAGCATTGCCTCGACCAAGGGTCGTGTTGAATAGGGGGATGGCAGTGGATTTTAATTGGCAGGCGTTGTTGAGATACCAATGGTCACTGCCACGAATATCGCCTTCAACAGCCCGTAGGTGATGGCAAACCATCCGAAGACCAGTCCAAGTATCACTCCAAGTATCTTGCCCCAATGGTATCTCAACAACGCCTGCCAATTAAAATCCACTGCCATCCCCCTATTCAACACGACCCTTGGTCGAGGCAATGCTCTCCACCAGAATTTTGATTTTTTCAACGTTGATCCCGGTGACGTCCCGTATTGAATTCTGTACGGTCTCTTGTATCGCCTTGGATGTGTCGGGGATGTTGATGTCCGGCGTAACAGCAGCCTTAATCTCGATGGCGATGATGCCCCGGTCGGAAACCACCTTCGGTTTAACCTCCCTGATTCCGGGAATCGGCGCTACCACCTTCGTGATTAAGCTTTCAATGGCCGTAAGCGTGATCTTAACCTGTCCCAGGGCATTATCATCCACCACAGCCTGTCGTTCCGGCTTCTTTTGACCGGTTGTCCAAAGCAGCCGCAAACTGACCAAAAGGAAAACGCCTAGCACCGCAATGGCCACATCACGGGTAATTATGGTGACCAACGGATCAGGCGCGATCAGACCGGTAAGCAACAAAAGCCCCAAGACCGCAGCAACCGAGATCGTAACAGTGTATATGGCCAGCAACATTCGGTCGAACGGCCCCATTCCTCTATTCTCCTCCTCAATAACTACCGCACCCGAGCCGGGGCTTCCGCTTCCTCTTCCACTTCCTCTTCCTTCGAGAAGACGACACCCTGGACGTGTACGTTTACTTCTACCACCACTAGTCCGGTCATTGTCTCGATGGCCCGCTTAACCGAACTCTGGATCTGGTTGGCAACTTCCGGAATACGTACCCCGTATTCCACTATAACGAAGATATCTACTGCTGTTTCTTTCTCCCCGACCTCAACCTTGACGCCGCGGCCCAGATTCTTACGGCCAAGCTTTTCAGCTATGCCTCCAGCCAATCCGCCGCTCATCCCCGCGACGCCGGGCACCTCAGTGGCCGCCAGACCAGCTACAATAGATACCACCTCGTTTGCGATCCGAACCGCCCCCAATTCACCCTGCAATTCAGAGGCTACCTTTGTCTGAGCTGTCATAATCTTTCACCTCCATCTTCATAGATACACTTAACATTATATCCCATCCAGAAAAATTTAACAAGTCCGTCAACTTTCGGACGACATGCGTCGCTGGATAAAATTCGTATAAACCTCACCCCGACGGAAGAAGGCGTTGGCTAACACCCGCTGGTGAAAGGGTATTGTAGTGGTTACACCTTCGATTACAAACTCGGCCAGTGCCCGTTGGGCCCGCTCAATCGCTTCTGACCGTGTGGGAGCCCAGACAATGAGCTTAGCGATCATCGAGTCGTAGTAGGGACTAACTACGTGCCCGGGGAACAGCGCGCTGTCTACCCGCACACCCGGCCCACCCGGGGGTAAATAGCTAATCACCAGCCCTGGACTGGGCAGAAAGTTGTTCCGGGGATCCTCCGCATTGATCCGGCATTCAATCGCCCAGCCTCTGACCTCCACTTCTTCCTGAGTGAAGGACAACGGTTGGCCGGCGGCAATCCGAATCTGCTCTTTGACCAAGTCGATGCCGGTGACCATTTCCGTAACCGGGTGCTCAACCTGAATCCGGGCGTTCATCTCAATGAAATAAAAATCCTGATGGCGGTCCAACAAGAACTCAACGGTTCCGGCATTTTGGTAGCCGACATTCCCGGCTAGACGCACGGCGGCTTCACCCATCTTCCGGCGAAGCTCCGGAGAAAGAGCCGGCGAAGGAGCTTCTTCCAGCAGCTTTTGATTGCGGCGCTGAAGAGAACAATCCCGCTCACCCAGATATACAAGGTTACCGTATTTATCCCCCAATACCTGAATCTCGATGTGCCTCGGCTCTTCCACATATTTTTCCATATAGACATCCGGATTTCCAAATGCGGCCCTAGCCTCGCTCTGTGCCGTCTGAATAGCCTGCATCAGGTCGGCCTTACTGTGTGCCAGACGCATCCCCCGGCCCCCACCGCCTGCCGAAGCCTTAATCAAAACCGGGTATCCGATTTCTTCAGCTAAATGCAAGGCTTCCTCGGCCTCACGCACAACCCCCTCAGACCCGGCCACCACCGGAACGCCGGCTGCTATCGCCGCATTACGGGCCTGGGCTTTGGCTCCCATCATTTCGAGAGCGGCGAGCGGCGGGCCGATAAACACGATCCCACAGCTTTCACAGACCTCGGCAAACCCGGAATTCTCAGACAAAAAACCATAACCGGGATGTACGGCGTCGGCACCGGAGATTTCAGCCACGCTGACGATCGACTGGATGTTGAGGTAGCTCTTGTCCGGATTGGCCGGTCCGATGCAGAAGGCCTCGTCGGCGAGACGGACGGGAAGACTGTCCCGGTCCGGCTCGGAGTAAACCACCACGGACTGAATGCCCATTTCGCGGCACGCTCGGATAATACGGAGGGCGATCTCCCCCCGGTTAGCGACCAGTATTTTTTTAAACAAATCTTCTTCCCCCGGGTCTATGTCTTTTTCTTGGTAATTACAAAAAGAGGCTGCCCATACTCCACCGGATGTCCGTTCTCCACCAGAATCGCGGACACCACACCCGCACTATCGGCCTCAATCTCGTTCATCAGTTTCATAGCCTCGATAATGCAGAGGGCCTGCCCAGGCTGTACGGTATCACCCAGTTCTACGTAGGGTTGCGCATCAGGACCGGATGTGCGGTAAAAGGTACCCACCATTGGTGACACCACGGTGGCACTGTCCTCATCCGCGCTCGCATTGGTCCCGGCTTCGGGTACGTCCGGAGCGGCCTCGACCGCTGCCGCATTCGCCTTAGGTATGGCCTCTACGGGCTGGGTAACTTCCACACCGCATTTACCCTTCTTAATGGTGATCCGGATCCCCTGACTCTCCATGGAGAACTCGGAGACGTCGGTCTGATCAAGGAGCTTAATCAGCTCTCTAATTTCTTCAAGATTCATGCTATCTTCTGCCTCCTTGGCTGTGTTGCCCGGGACGACGCCACCCTGGGCCGACTTTTTGGCTGGCCCCGGTCTCCCGCATCCGGTCACCCGCGCTTCAAAGAACTTTCTCGAGACGTGGGGAAATAGGGCATACGAAAGAACGTCATCTTCGTTGGTAGCTTCCTTACCGATCTCTTCCCTCATTTTTGCCAATCGCGCTGGCAATAAGTCACCCGGACGATCCGTGATGGGTTGTTTGTCGCCTAATATCTTCCGTACTATCCCAGGATCCAAGTCTGCCGGGGCCTTCCCATAGTACCCCATTAGATAGTTCTTTACTTCACCTGGTACCAACTTATAACGTTCGCCCGCGAGCACATTCAGCACGGCTTGGGTACCCACGATCTGACTGGTCGGGGTGACCAGTGGGGGATACCCCAGTTCCGCCCTCACCCGCGGAATCTCAGCCAGTACCTCTTCCAAACGGTGCAGAGCCTTCTGCTCTTCCAACTGAACGATCAGATTGGAAATCATCCCGCCCGGGACCTGATGGTCAAACACCCGCATATCGTGGAGGCGGGTAACCCCCCGTTCGTAGCCTTTTTTCTTCCGGAGCTCCTCAAAGTATTCAGCAATTTCAAACAGCTTCTTCAGATTTAAACCGGGCGCATGCTCTGTCCCTTCCAGCACCCTGACCACCGTCTCCACCGGAGGCTGCGAGGCTCCGAAGGCTAGTGGCATCGAAGCAGTGTCAACGACATCAATCCCCGCCTCGGCTGCTTTCAAATACGCTCCGACGGCCATGCCGCCAATATAGTGGCAATGCAACTGAACCGGAATGGACAACCGCTGCTTGAGTAGCTTGACCAATTCGTAAGCATGATAAGGGGTGAGCAGTCCCGCCATGTCCTTGATGCAAAGCGAGTCGGCTCCGAGATCAGCCAGGCGCACTGCCGTCTGCAGATAGTGCTCAGTGGTATGCACCGGACTAACTGTATATACTACGGTGGCCTGCACCAAACCTCCTGCTTTTTTGGTAAATTTCATTGCCGGTTCCAAATTTCGGATGTCGTTCAGGGCATCAAAAATACGGATAATATCGATGCCGTTCTCGACAGCGTGATGGACAAAGGCCTCTACGACATCGTCCGGGTAATGACTGTACCCAACCAAAGACTGACCCCGCAATAACATTTGGAGAGGAGTCTTCGGTGCGTGCTGTTTGATCAGGCGGAGACGCTCCCAAGGGTCTTCCCTGAGATAACGCAGGCAAACGTCAAAAGTAGCGCCTCCCCACATCTCCAGCGAGTGATAACCGACCGCATCGATCTGCGCGATGATCGGCAGCATATCCTCGATTTCCATACGCGTCGCCCACAGACTCTGATGCGCATCCCGCAAGGTAGTGTCAGTGATCCCAATTCGACCCAAAAACAACCCCTCCAAAGGTACAGTTGGGTTGTCAGAAACTAACAACCCAACAGCAGCTGCCCGTTGCATATTACCCTTATATTATAGAGGCACCTTCATCCTTTGGAAATAGGAGCTCCCGAAGTATACAATACACTTGTTAGCTCCCGTCCCCCCTGGCAATAACCATAATCTTTTCCGGCAGGATACTGGTCGCCCTAGCCACCAGATTGATCACCGTGGCGCCCTGTTCCGCCGTACTCAGTTCAGGTACTACCACCGTTACCGCATCGTCATCCTGAAAAAACACGACCACGTCGTTCAGCCCCTTGGCACGGAGAATGTTTTCGACGCTTACCTCGCGGTCTATCTTAAGGGTAATATCCAGAAGGCGCTGTTGGGCGCTCTGCCGTGCCTCGGGTGAGGCATTCAGATCATTGATGATGGAGTACAACAGTTCCACCTGTTTCCCCCTCGAACGTTCCCGTTCCAGTCTATACTCCACGTAATAGTCATCAATGGCAAATCCACCAGGATCGGCGTTAACCACATCTGTCGGTTCGCCGGAATCCCGCTCATCGTCTGGAATTGTTTTATCCTCGTCATTGAACATCGTACTAGCAGATGGCTCTGTGGGTAGCTCAGGCCGGATCGAAGTGTGGCTGTTCCAACTGGCCAAAAGGAAGGCCAGTACCACCACAGATCCCAGGCCGATAATCTGAAGCAATTGCTTCTTAACGAAGTAGAGTCTCAAGTTCATCCCTCCCTGACCTTACAGCTTTTTAGGAACCACCAAGATCTTGTGCGCTTCCACTCCCAGGGCCGTCTGCGTAGCCTGGAACAGTTGGGCCTTAATCCTGGGATCACGGGCCCCCTCCGCCACGACAAGCACCCCGGCCACTGCCGGACTGATTTCACGCTCCATCACCGGAATTTCGTACCCCTGTTCGGCGCGGACCACCACCAGTTGACCGCTTTCGCTTTGGTCAGTGGTCACCCGCCGGGCACCTTCTTGGTCGTTCTCATCTGTTACCCGTTTATCGGTAGTGACGTTGACCGCGTATTCCGAAACCGTGGATCCTTCAAGGCGGATGCTCACATCTACCGCTCCGACACCGTTGATCTGACCGAGCATTGTCTCCAAACGTTTTGCCAGATACTCCTCCTCATCCAAAGTCTTCAGCTTGGCGGTGTCCGCTTTAACTGGAGTTTCGGATTGTGACAGGACTTTCGTTTCCGGTGGCTGGGGTGTTTGCCTACCCCCCAGACTGCCAAAAGCGAGCATCAGGATTCCCAGTACACCTAGGGCGATCAAGAACAGCTTCTGATCCTTGCGCCGGTTGTTTCCGAAGATTTTGCTCCAGACGTCCCGTTCATCCCCCATTTTGTGTCTCCCCCTTTACTGCTGGGTTTCGTATTTTACCAACGCTTCATCAACGTTATAAAACTCTGCTACCGTCTGCCGCAGCCGGTCCCGACCATCCTCCACCCCCCTGCCCGAAACACCTATCCCGATACCGGGCGGATCCGGGGGAACATAGAGTGTGATCCTTTGCAACCGGCCGATCTCGCCGCTCTCCCCCTCTACATCGAGTACAACATCCACGTTAAGCACCTCCACATCAGGGTTTAACCTGGTCAGGGCCATTATCTGCCTCGCCAGTCCCGTCCTAAACTCATCGAGCGCCCGGGCATGGTTATCGTCCCAGCGCTGGCGGCCTTCGTCCAAGATGCTACTTGTGGCGGGCGCTGTCTGCTGTAGCGACAAGTCACTAAACGTGCCAGACAGTTCGCGGTGCCAGAATCCCGTGGCCGCCTGTAACACGGCCACAATAATCAAAAGCCCCAGAACCATCCGCACATAACGGCTGAGATCTCCTGCCGGAATCAGGAGTTCCAGAAAGACTGCCAAAACTGCTAGAATGACCAGCTGGGTGACTAACAGGTTAAGGGCGTCCACCGGGTTACCTCCTCAGTGCAGCATCACGTTCAGATTTCCCATTCCGGCGATAATGGCCAGTGAAAAGAAGAATAGGAGAGCACAGGTCGCTACCACCGCGAAAATGGCGACCATACTGTTCCCTAACGTGTTAAGGCAGTCTGAAACCTGCTTTTCACCAATCGGCTGAACCAACGCCGCAGCAAGTTTGTAGATCAGCACCAAGCTGACGATTTTCAGAAGTGGGAAGATGGCTATCAAAAAGATAACCAGCAGACCGGCCATTCCCACTGCGTTCTTCACAAGCAGGGAAGATCCGATGACCGCTTCCATCGCATCGGAAAACATTTTACCGACAACCGGCACGAAAGCTCCCGTTGCGTACTTGGCAGTCCTGAAGGCTACCCCTCCGGCGACAGCACCTGCTACCCCCTGGATGGCGAGCATACCCAAAAATATCGTCGTTAACATCCCCATAATCCCAAGCCCGATGTTCCGGAAGAAATCCGCCAGACGGGAAAGCGAGAATCCGCTAGCCAAGTGGCTGACTGCTCCTAAAATGGCGGAGAAGAGGATTAACGGCAAGACTATGTTCTGAACCAGGTTGGCCGAGGCATTCAAGACGATGATGATCACCGGGTGCAGCAATGCGGCACTGGTAAAACCCCCTACCGCACACAAGAGAGTAATCATCACCGGCAGCATGGCGTGCATGAACACCACCATGTTCTCAACCGCTTCCCTGGCCATCTGCAGTACCGCGACGAACGAGCCCAGGGCCAGGGTAAGCAGTGCCAGGTAGACAGTAACGTGAGCCATCCTGCTGGTGGTGGACTTTTCAAACGCACTGGATATGTTGTGCAGGACAGCCGCGATCACAGCTAAGACTACAAGTTTCCCAAGCAATGCGGCGTTCGCAATCACCTCATGAAACAGGTAACGAAGCAGAGAGTTTAGCACATCCAACGGGCGATACCCAATCTCGCCCCGAGCCAGAGACAGAGCCAGACTCTTAAAGTCCACATCTGGAATGGCGGCATCGATTTCGCTGTTCAGTTCCCGTACCGATTCTTCAATACGAGACAAATCTACGTCACCCAGCACTCCTTCGGCCGAGAGCAAACCTACCGGCTTTTCGCTTTCGACAGCCCAGGCCGCACCGGGCATAGAAATCAAGGCCGCGGTTATTACCAGTAAGGCGATCCAACGCATTGCATACTCCACCCAACATTTAATGAGCCTCCGGGTACTAGCCCAGGATTTTCAGCAAGGTATCCAACACCGCCATTACAATCGGGACGGCTAAGACCAGAATTAAGACCTTTGCCGCGAACTCGATCTTTGAAGCCAAGGCCCCCTCACCGGAATCACGACAGATCTGAGCCCCAAAGTCAGCGATGTAGGCAATACCAACAATTTTCAGGATGGCTCCGAGATAAAGCATGTTGATGTTAGCCCGTGTAGCCAGGTCTTTGAGCACAGTCACCACGGCTGCGACCTTGTCCAGCACAAACAGAAAGATGACCACACCCGCTGCAATACTAACCAGCATCGCCACCTCGGGCTTCTGATGGCGCAGGATGACTATAAGCACGGCGGCAACCAGTCCAAAACCAACTATCTGAAGAATCTCCATATTGCTCTCACCGCCTGTGTCTTCTAGGATGCCTGTGGCTACTGTCTGCCTGCCCGCGGGGCTTGCCGACACAGGGGGGTCAACTAGAATAGCTTAAAGACATTCTTGACCTCGCTGAACAGGGTTCCTAAAAGGTCAATTACCCAAAACAGCACGATGGCCACAGCGGCGAGCGTGACCAAATTGGCCACTTCCTCTCTCCCGGCGTGCTTCAACAGGGAGTGCAGTACCGCTGCCAGGATCCCCACCCCCGCAATCTTAAAGATCAAATCAACGCTCATTCGATTCAGCCTCCTCAGCAGATAGTCCGGGTAGGAATCGGGGACAGGCTACTTTTTCTCGTAGGCAAGACACATCCCCGTTCTAAGCCCGCTATGATGCAAACGATAGGTGTTAGGGCAGATTACGTCGTGAAAAAGTTGCCTGTCCCCGTTTCCTGCCCTTAAATCAGAATCAGGGTGACAGCCAGGCCGCCTGTAAATCCCAGGCACTGCCAGAGCTTGACATTGCGTTTAGCCTCATCATCAGCCTTATGGCCTTGTGCCTTAAGCCTCTCTATCGCCAGTCGAAGATGCTTGAGCTGGTCGGCGCGGTCTGAAGCGCCCAACACCTCACCCAGCCCCTTGACAACGGACAGGTCCTCTTCTTTTAGAAACGTCTCGGGCCGGAAACCATTCAAGGCAAACCCCCAAGCCTCTCTGACCGTGGCCCCATAACCGGCCGAAAGCTCTCGTGCCACTTCGGACATGAAGCGCCCAACCGGTGAAGGCACCCTGGTAGAGACATTGTCCAGCGCTTCGACCAGCGGTGTGGCTCCGTAGGCAATTTCGGTCTCCAAAAGGTGCAGTGCCGTCTGCATATCCCGGAGTTCACGAGGACGGTTCTGATAAGCATTGGCCACAGTCAGCCCCAGGAACCCAGCTGCTCCGATCACAAACATGGCCCCTATAATCTTGTACACTGATTACGCACCCCCACAGTCACCATTGCTTATGACCTGCATCGTTCTCCCGTTAACTATCTTTTCAACAGTTCCCGGCCCTTTTGACCTCCCCAGCATTACCAGCCTCTCAAAGACCCTTATCGAAAGAATATTGCGCAGGACCGGCCGGTGCATTAGTTCCTCCAGCGAGGCGGCGTGGGCGGTGGAAATAATCGCGACTCCGGCATTGATCACTTCTTCCAGCGCCGACACGTCCTCCGTCCTTCCGATCTCATCACTCACAATCACTTGCGGCGCCATTGCCCGCAGCATGATGAGCATCCCCAAAGCCTTAGGGCAGGCGTCCAGGACGTCCGTGCGCGGGCCTACATCGCGCTGCGGAATGCCACGGTAACACCCTGCTAGTTCAGAGCGCTCGTCAACCAGCCCCACGGTAATACCAGGAAACCCCAACGCCGGGATGCCGTTTGACACCTGGCGCGCTACGTCTCGCAGGATTGTGGTCTTTCCACAACCTGGTGGAGACACGATCAGGGTATGACGTACCCGCTTCCGATCCAACAAGTATGGCATTAAGGAATCCGCCGCCCCGGTCACCTCCCTGGAGATGCGTAGGTTAAGTGCGGTAAACTGTTTAAGGGTCTGGATGCGGTCCCCGTCCATCACCGTCCGCCCCACCACACCGACGCGGTGTCCTCCGGATACCGTGACATAGCCCGCACGCAGCTCCTCCTCTACCGCATAGAGAGAGGAACCGGTAACCAACTGCAGGGTGCGTACGAGATCATCCGCAGATACGCTGTAGGCATCGGCCAGATTACTGACAACCTGTCCGCGCCCATCAAGCAGCAGTTCCCTGCCGGGCAGATTGATCATAATCGGGCGGTTTACTCGAAGCCGCACCTCCTCCAAGTGGCACCACGCACTGTCGGGCAGTCCCTCCAACAGACCACGCAAGTTTGGCGGCAAGTAGTTGAGAATGCCCCGCGCGGTTTGAGACTCTCTCATCAGGACCTGTGCTTTTACCGTCAACAAGTGTTTGTCCCCCTCCTGGGTATATGCATATTTGCGGTTCTCCCAATGTATTCCAAACGGGATCATCCCCTCCCCCCATAACAAAAAGACAGCGCCCCGAAAGGGGCGCTGTCAGCGATTTCCTATTGATCTCAAATAACGAACCGTTACCGGTTGAGCTTAAAAGTGCTCCCCCTGGCCCGCCACATCGTGTGTTACACCGTGGTGGTCGCGGATCAGCTCAGCGGTCGGGATATCATCGTCTTCAATCTCCATGGCTTCCGTACAGCCGCACTCAGGGCATTCAACCTCCAGGATGTGTTCGCAGTCATCCTCGTCCTCGACCTCGTTGAGCCGGCTCTCCAAGGTGTAAAGATCCTCGTCGATACTCTCCAGATAATCCTCCAGGCTGTCCTGCGAGTCACCTAGTTCCTCAACAGAGTTAGCGAACTCAACCAGGACGTCAACGATACCGGATAAGAGTTTACCTTCCTTGCTTTCGGCCGCCATTTCCAGTCCGGCCGCCAGCCCCTGCAGATAAGCCACGCGGGATTTAAGATTTCCCAAAGTGAAAAACCCCCCTTCTCACCGGGTATTATAACTCCCGGCAGGGGGTTTTAAACATTAAGCCCGCTTTATGTAGTCACCGGAACGGGTGTCGATATGCAAAACGTCACCGGCTTCTATGAAGAACGGCACCTGAACCACGAGACCGGTTTCCAGCGTCGCTGGTTTTGAGCCGCCGGAGGCGGTATCGCCCTTGATTCCCGGCTCTGTCTCCACAACCTCAAGCTCAACGGTGTTGGGCAGGTCTACACCCAGAATTTTTTCGCCGTGAAAGATCACATGGATACTCATGTTTTCCTTGAGAAACTTAATATTGTCACCTAACTGCTCAGCATTCACACCAATCTGTTCGTAGCTCCCAATGTCCATGAAGTTGTAGTTGTCGCCGTCGTTGTACAGGTAGTGCATCTCCCGCTTGTCCAAGTGCGCCTTTGATACTTTTTCGCCAGCGTTGAAGGTACGTTCGGTAGTACTCCCGGTACGCAGGTTCCGGAGTTTGGAGCGTACAAAGGGCGACCCCTTACCGGGCTTTACATGCTGAAAGTCAATAACCTGGAACACGTCACCATCTAGTTCGATCGTTAGTCCGGTTCTAAAATCATTGGTGGATATCACAACCCCGCCTCCTTGTGTCACTATGCCAGTGTTATTATAACAAATCTCACACTCTACATAGGAAATTGTTTGGTGTTGTGGTCAACATTTCTGCACCGTCCTCACGAACCACTGCCACATCTTCTATTCGAACCCCGCCTTTACCGGGAAGGTAAATCCCCGGTTCGACGGTGATGACCATCCCGGCTTCCAGAACATCCTCGGAGGTTGCACCCAGGTGCGGCGCTTCGTGCACGTTGAGACCCAGTCCATGCCCCGTGCCATGACCGAAATAGGCTCCGTATCCCGCTTGATTAATGATCCCCCGTGCGGCCGCATCGACCTCATCGGCTCGAACTCCGGGTCTAATCTTGGCGATGGCTGCCAGTTGCGCCTCCAACACCACTTGATAAATGTCGCGCTGCCACTCCTCAGGATCCGCATCAACCAGCACCGTACGGGTGAAATCGGAAGCATAGCCTCCGCACACCACGCCCAAATCCAAGACCACCAAGTCGCCCCTGGCGATCGCCTTGTCTGAAGCTACCCCGTGCGGGAGTGCCGAGCGCATTCCGGAAGCGACTATGGTGTCGAAGGACATCCCCTCTCCACCGCGCCTGCGCAAGGCAAACTCCAGTTCCAGCGAGACTTCCCTTTCCAGGGTGCCCGGCCGGATGGTCTTACAGATCGCAGGAAAGGCCTCATCTACCATCAGCACACCCTGCCGGATCAGTGCAATCTCGCCTTCGTCCTTGACGACACGCAGACGGTCCACCGCCGTCTTAACATCTTCCAGTTGCACCCCAGCCAACGTCTCCGCCAGCGTTTGGTACAGCCGATAAGTCAGGTGTGACCCTTCAAAACCGATTCTGTTATAGGACCTAAACGCGATAGTGTCGCGCAGGGTCTGGACCCATGTCTTCTCCACCCGGACGGTATCGAATTCTGAGCACTCGCGCTCAGCTTGTTCGACGTAGCGAAAATCGGTCAGTAGCCGGTGCTCATCAGCACTGATCAGGAGCACTCCGCTCGTTCCCGTGAAGCCGCTCAGATACCGGCGGTTGTCCGGGCTGGACACGAGTATGGCGTCCAAGCCCTGCTCACTGATAACTTGTCTGACCCGACTCAGACGCTCCTGGTTCACGACTGCTCACGCTCGGAAGCCTTGGACACGGCTGCACGTAATCCCAGGAGGTAACTCTCCAAGCCCAAGCCGCTGATTTGTCCGGCGGCGACCGGTGCGATCACCGAATGGCGCCGAAACTCTTCACGGCTGTGTACATTTGAAAGATGAACCTCGATAACCGGAATTCCCACCGCGGCCACCGCATCCCGCAAGGCATAGCTGTAGTGGGTATAGGCACCGGGATTGATGACTACCGCCTCCGCATCCCGCCCCGCCTCGTGAAGCCAATCAATCAACCTGTCTTCAGCATTAGATTGAAAACACCGGACCTCAGCACCCAGTTCACCGCCCAACGTCTGCAGTGCCCGGTCTACGGCCTCCAAGGTAAGCCGGCCATAAACCTCAGGCTCCCGACTTCCCAGCAGGTTCAAATTCGGCCCATGTAACACATAGATCAGCAAAGCTTTCAACTCCCTCTACAGCAACGCCCCACATCCTATACCCCTAGGCACCGCTGACCATCATCTGCCGGACACGCACCGTGGGAGCACCCTTGCCGCCGAAAAACTGCAAGTCACTGCCCACCGCATCTATTTTCATTAGGAGATCCGTGATATTCCCGGCAATGGCCATCCCCCGTACCGGATGAGACACACGGCCATTTTCGACCCACAGACCCGAGGCGCCGACGGAGAAATCGCCGGAAATGGGGTTGGCGGTATGCATCCCCATTACCTCCGTCACCAGAAGCCCCGAATCCAGCTCTTCAAGCAGTTGTTCACGTTCAGTCTTACCAGGAGACAAGTAGAAGTTAGTCGTACCGACCTCCGGTGACCCTTTAAACGATCCGCGTACCCCGTTTCCGGTCGAGACCAGACCGTCCTTGGCGGCAGTGTAGGTGTTGTGCAGGAAGCTAGTCAACACCCCATGCTCTATCACTACCGTACGGGACGTGGGCACCCCTTCTCCGTCGCAAGGGCCGGAATTGATTCCTCCCGGCAACGTGCCGTCATCCACTATGGTTACCAGGTCGGAAGCAACCCTTTCACCCATCCGACCCGCAAACAGGGACCGACCTTTCTGGACGGCTTCCCCGGAAAGCGCCGGGGCCAGCACCCCTAGGAGACTAACCACCACGTAGGGCTCCAAGACCAAAGTAGTTTCCCGGCTGTCCTGCTGCCGCGCCCCGAGCATCCGAACCGCGCGGTGGGCTGCCTGGCGGCCAACCTCTTCTGGATCCAAGTCCGCGAACCGAAGCCGGAAATCCAGCGCAAAACCGGTCTGGCTCTCACCGTCCTCACCGGCGGTCAGGGACGCATATACGCCGCAGGCTCCGCCCTGGAAGTTGAAGGCCAACCCCTTACTGTTCGCGATGGCCACATCCACAACGCTGTCCTGGTAGGTTGAGCTTTCAATCACCTCGACTCGCGGGTCATAAGCTCGGGCAGCCTGCTCTACGCGCCTGGCCAGTTCCATCTTCTCTTCCACGCCGCGTGTCATAAGTTCCGCATCCAGCGTTTCCACCTCGGGATATGGCCCCAGGATATCCGGAAGGCGCAGGTACTGATCCGGTTCGGTCTGACCGGCATTGGCAATGGCCCTACGTACTGTGTCCGAGATTCCATCCGTGTCCAGCGTGGTGCTGTAGGCGAAACCCACCTGGCTGCCGCAGAATACGCGCAGCCCAATTCCGTGTTCCTCAGCACTCTTGATCGTATCTATCTTACCGTCCCGGACGTCAATCTCAATGTCCCGGCCCTTTTTCACGTAAGCTTCGGCCATGCCCACCCCGGATACGGCTGACGCCTTCTCCACCGCACTACGGGCAATACTCAACAAGTTTTCTTTACGCATGAATCAATTGCACCCTTTCACATAACGTAAAACGTCCTGTTTCTATTATGTCTCATCAATGGACGCTTAACATTTTGTTCGCCGCAAATCGCCATAATCCCTGCAAATGGAAAGCCGCAGGGTGGGAAAGGTAAAGGGGAACAGCCTGCGCAGGTTCCCCCCTAGTTCTCGCTTAACACCATTCACTGTTGGAGTTCACAGTATTACCTTAGATCCGCCGAATCTCGGGTTGTTTATGCAGTTCGGCATTGGCCTTACCCCTCATTTTGGTGCCGCCGACACTGATCGGAAGATCCTCATCCTGATCTGCGGTAAAGAGTAGGGTCGGTTGAGCATCACTCACCGGAACGCCCTGGCCCTCTTTGCCGCAGGTTCCGATGGTAAAGCCTAAGTCACTCCCTACTGCGGAGACCCTACGGAGCACCTCGGGTCCGTTTCCGGTCAGGGTGGCACCCCGGATCATGGATCCGACTTCCCCGTCCTGGATCAGGTACCCCTCGGCCACTTCAAAGACAAAATCACCTGTGGTGGTATTCACCTGGCCGCCTCCCATCTTGCGCACCAGTACACCCTCCGCCACATCCTTGATCAGGCCTTCCGGATCGGCCTTTCCAGGGGCAATGTAGGTGTTGGCCATCCGGGGCACCGGTTTATGCTGGTGCGACTCACGACGGCCGTGGCCGTTCGATTCCCGCCCCTCTTTGCGGGCGGTAAGGCGGTCGTACAGGAAGTCAGTCAAGACCCCGTCCTTAATCATGGTTACGGGTTGTGACTGCACCCCCTCGTCATCGAAAGCATAGGATCCATAACGATCCGGCAGCGTGGCATCGTCGATCACCGTCACCGAGGGATCAGCGACGATTTCACCAAGCATCCCCGAATAAACCGAAAGCCCCTTCTGTAGCAGATCGGCCTCCAGTCCGTGTCCACAAGCCTCGTGCACCATCGTCCCGCCGGCCTCACCGGCCAAGACCACCGGCATTTTACCGGAAGGCGCCGGCTCGGCATCGAGCAGACTCTTCGCCCGCTGTGCCGCAGTTGCCGCCATTTGGGTCGGATCGTACATTTTGAACAGTTCAAAGCCGGTGACGGTACCCACCGCCTCGTATCCGGTCTGGATGACCCCGTCCTTCGCCGCCACCGCGTTCACTAGGAAGCGGGTGCGAACGCGGCGATCCTCAACAAACACTCCCTCACTGTTTCCCACCGTTACTTCCTGCACCACGTCACCGTAACCGACCATCACCTGTTTGATAACCTCCCGGTCGACTGCACGCGCCGCCCGGTCCGCCTGGCGCAGCACATCAACCTTGTGTTCGGCGGTGACCTCATCCGGCGCCTCGGACACCGGGAACTCTACCGTAGGACGCAGGGTGCGCAGGTCAAAGCTGCGGCTCTCATCACCGTTTCCGAGAGCCCGTGCTACCACATCCGCCGACCGGAGCAACCCTTCCCGGCTCAGTTCGTTCGTATGGGCGTATGCCGTCGCCTCTCCGGAAATGACCCTGATACCGGCACCGATGTCGGTACCGGACTGCATCCGTTCAATTTTACCATCTTCCAGGCCGATCCCCGTAACGCGCTTGTTCTCCACAAATACTTCGGCGAAGTCGCCTCCTCTGGACAGGGCAACCGACAAGATCTCTTCGATCAGTTCCTTTGATATCAAAACCGAATCCCTCCAACTAACGCCAATAGCTTAGTCTACGTCACTGCTCGTCCATTATATACGAAATCTCAGGCTGAACACTACCATTTGTAGCCTCTGCCATTTCCTCCTCCACCTGTTCAATTTGATTTTCCGGCCGGGGGCGTCCCCAAGGCTGGAAAATATCGATCCGTTCTGGTGGACACACCGCTGCGAAGGTTGGATCTGTACTAGCCTGACTCATTGAGGCGCTTACCTGCACTTCTGCTTTAACTCGCTCTTCAGTCGCCGTAATGGCTAACCGCTGCACCCTCACTTGGAATGGTTCAGTCTCTAGACCCCGTAACAACGCCTTGACTTGTGGATACTGCCCCTCAAAGATCAGATTTAACACCACAATCTCCCCTGACTGTCCCCAACCGTCCCTAATCGGACGGAAGCCCGTTACCGAAACGCCGGTTTCCTGGGTTAGACGATTCAAAGCTTCCAAACCGCTACCGGAGAATAGCGACTCACCTATGGGTCCGCCCGACACCGGCTGTGGTCCCGCTTCTTCTTGGGTGCGTTCCAACTCGGCTACGGCCTGCGCCACGGTCATAACGTCTGCGTTGAGCTTTTGAACTGATTGCGCCAGTTCCTCGTGATACTTAAACTGAGGAACTAGCCCAAATAGGGTCACCACCGCGAGGATCATCCAGCCCGTCACAACTATTATAAGACGCGTGTTCCTGACAGGCCCAGAGAATGCCAGCGGTTTACAATGTTCGCTTGACCAGAATCGAAAACGCAACGTCCCCGTCCCCCTGTTGATGGAAGTTTTCCAGCTCCACCGACCCCCCGTAACCCAAGTTCTCCATGGCTCTAATCAGTGACCCGATGCCAGCACCATTCTGAGCAAGGCCCTCAATTCTGATACTCTGAGGACTCTGCTCGGAAGCCGTTCCGGCTTGAAGCAAAGGGCCCACCCCCGGCGCAAGAGAGAAAGTCAGAGAGGTTAGCCAGACGTCCGCTGGAACGCTGTCGTCCAGCCGGTCCAACCAGGTGTATACCAGCGGTTCACCGCTGAAGACCGTCAAATCCGAATCCTGAGGCGGGCGTGGCTCTGTTGCTGCTATCGAGTGCTGCAGGGTACCTACATGGCTCGTCAGAGCAGTTATCCGCTCTTCACCGGCCTGTACGGCACTCTCCAATGCTCTTATTTCGGTGGTCAAGTAGAAACTCGCAGACAGCACCAAGAGAACCCCGCAGATCAGCAGTCGCCTCGCTACACGCATTACGACGCTTGGGGCGGAAGGCTCTCTCACGTCTCGGGGTAACATATTCATCTCGTTTATCTGCTTTCTCCCCCTTTCACCGCCAGGCCGAGGGCCGGTGCATATCTGGGATCCGTCGCCCCAGTCATCAAGGGATGTCCGTCGAGCCACTCCGGCAGCACCCTGGAGACTGTGATTCCAATCTCTGCGGCAAGACCGGCACATAACCCATCCAGATCTTCCGCTGATAGCACAATCAATAGTTCAGGCTCAGGGCCCAGCCTGCACTTGCGGCACCAAAGCAAAGAGCGCCGAACGTCCTGGATTAGCAGCGAATGATCCGGCGAAGAGCCTTCGCCTTCGCTGTTCCAACCGACCAGTGTCCGCGCATAGGTCAGGCGGTCGCCATGAAATACCGCCAATTCGGCCGCGGTCTCATCAAGCATCAGCACCCCAAACGGCGGAAGAACGTTGGGTTTTGGCAGACCGAATATGAACCGCGAAAGGGCGACTGAACGTAATTCCACGGACACCAACGGTAGATCCGCTTCCTTAAAAGCCGCATAAAGAGCGAGCATTTCCGGTCGCGGCGTAAACGCCACTATGCATCGTTGTTGATTCCGGTCACCTGACGGTGAATCGTCACCTAGTCTAACGCTGCCAAACACCAGATCATCGATGCTTCCTGGAACTAAAAGCGGCAATTGGTGGGCTAACGCCGCTTCTGTTTCCCGGTCACTCATGGTAGGCAGGCTTGTCTGTCTGACGACCACCTTGCTGCTCTCTACTGCAGCGACCGCAGTGCAACGCCGAGAAAGCCCAAGGTCTGTGACGGCCCTACGGAGCGTCCGTCCGAGATCAAACGCCCCAGTGTCACTATGCTCCGAAGAAAACCGTTGGACGATCGGAGTCTCGTACCCTAGGACGGCACGGTACTTCAATACAGCGACCAGAATTTCACTGCACCATATGTCCACCCCGATAGTGATTCGCGGCGTATTAATAATCGGTTTCAAGCCCCTTATCAATACACGTTACTCCTGTCTTTCCAATGGATGACCTTCGTACCCCGAGTGAACACCTGTGGTGCCCGGTTTTGGCAATCGCCGTCCACCGTAACACTGCTATGCGGCTCAACAAAGAGTTTTTTGGCAATAAGGCCCCCGGTTAAGCTTGCTCCCTGCTTAAGGTGAACCTCGCCTCCGGCCACGATCAAGGCCCGTACCGTATTCCCCGGCCCGATCACCACATTCTCCGGGGTTACAATCACTGCACATCCGCCCTCAAGGCGGAAGTTACTGTCGAAGGTTACCGTTTCGGATGCTATGAACACAGTGTTCTCCGGATAGACACCCCCACCGATCTGAAGGGCTCCGTCGAAGAAATGCAGCCCGTGCCGGGGCACGCCGGCAATGTACGTATCTTCCTCGGTCACCGTTTCAGCCCGGTGCCGTAGCCATCCCATAGACAGCACCGGTACACTTCCAATCCGGTAGGCGTCTAAAGGTATCGCACCGTCGTGGATCTCTGGTTCCTCTTCCAAGACAATTGTCCCTTCAAACTGGATCGGGGGATAGATGTTAGCTTTGAACGCTATGTTGCGGCTTGCATTCTTGTATGTTCCCCTGGATTCCAAATTGAGCTCAGTGGCCCCAGCAATCTCTTTCCGGTACCCCTCGACCCGTAGGGAACCCTCTGGTGTCACCCTGTTGATCAACACCTTCTTTGACAGTGGTACACTGGACATGGATGCCCAGTCCTGGTAAACGCCACCCAGGATCTCTTCAATCCCGTTTTCGGCCAGATAATAGGCATGTACGCGATCCGCATAGAAGCACGCAGCCTTCTTTTGGGAAACGGACAGGGCCACCACAGTCATTCCCAGCAGTGAAACGACAGCGACTGTGACCGCTACCACGAGTGCCAGCTGTCCCTGGGTTTCTCGCCAACTAATCACCGACCGCACGCACCCAAACGGTCGTCTCCAGCCGGTCCGGTACTGCCTTCGCACGACCGCCCTCCAGAGACAACCTCACAATTCCGCTTTCCAAATCACACTCTACGGTGAAACTGTCAATCCGGTTTACAACGGCATTGGAAACGAAGTTGGACATGCGCAAGAGTTGGGTTCCGGCGGGGTCATAATAGTACCTGATCTGCTTCCCGGATGAATCTTCAATCACGATTTCATTGGACTTAAAACTTCGTATCTTGCTAGCGGAACGAATCTCACGGGACATGCGTTCGGTACCCATCCGTAGGTTGTCCCGACTTTCCAAGGTGTCTCCCTGAATACGCCAGAACACGATCCCCTGCTGGAAAAGAGCAAAGACCGCACCTAGGATTAAACTGCCGACCAGACTTGCGACCAGGACCTCGATAAGGGTAAACCCCTGATTTGGTGTCCTCACCTTCTAGACCTCCACGCCTGAAGTACACAGACCTCATTGAGGTCCATAGTCTGGTGACTGACCGTTATTGTAATCTGAACCAGGTGCTCACCGACTAGGTCTACATCAACCTTACGGGTGTAATCTTCAAACGGAGATTCAAAGGCTTCAATACTCACGCTGGTCAGGTTACGGTAGGGCATTCGCTTAAGCTTTTCCATTTCGCCCTGAGCCAGGCTGACCGCTGTCACCTGCTCCCATCCGGCAACGGAACTCCGGCTTCCTTTTTCAAACAGACCAAGCAGCGGTATCAGTGCGATCAACAGGACCAGCGTAGCGATCAACACTTCCGGAAGAGTAAACCCGCATTCCTTACGTGGCACTGGGTTTCTCACCACCTGTTTTCGGTTCGTACCCTCCCGGTCACCGGCTTTACAATAACCCTACTCTCCAGCCCGGTCACCGGGTCAAACAAAATAACTGTACCGCCTCCGGGTTTCGGTGCCACGCTGCCCCAGTTGAACCAAACCCGCTCCTGGCTGCTGCCGAAGACAGCCGCTGTAATCGTAAGGTTGCCGGGCAGGTGTACGGTGTTTAGGATCTTCGTATTACACAGCAGGCTGTATCTTTCCCTGTAGAAATAAATTCGGTACTCGTCCCCGCTTTCGCTGTTCAGAGTCATTTCCTGCGCCATCCTGATGTCTGCAGCCAACAACCGGGCCGATGTGTCCAACTGGTAGCGACTCAGGCTTATTGCAAACTTCGGCAGGGTCAGCGCACTCAGAATTCCCAACAGCAGGATCATCACCAGCAGTTCCACCAAGGTAAACCCGGCATCTTGGCGTCGTCGAGATTGGAGTCTCATGACGGTCACGGAACTACACGTCTGCCCGATGTGAATTACTTAGCTGGGTCCATCCTTCAACAATGGTCCCATAAGGACCCTCAAGAGGCCCCTTGGTTTCGGTTACGTACCAGGTACTGCCGGTGGAAGCTACCACAAACTTATCTGCGTTGGCGCTGACATAATACCGGTAAGACTTCGCCCAAGGGTCTCGAACCCCGTCCGAGTTTTCTGTCCAGTTAATGCCGTAGTTCCCGAGTACCCCTTTTACTGCTGAGGCGGCCGGGAATCCCATCGCCGGATTCTCAACCTTGTATATCTCCAGTGCGGCCTTAATCGCTTTAAGATCGGCCTGTGCTACGGCGGCCCTTGCCTTCTCCGGCTGTTGAGCATATTTGGGGACCAGTATTGCGCCCAGGATTCCGATCATTAAGACCACTATGAGCAGTTCCACTAGCGTGAACCCAGCATCCCTCTTTAGCACGTGGACAAACCCTCCCCTCTAATAGATGCTCCAGATCATATCAAACATCGGTATCAGCACCGCAAACAGGATCAAGGCCACCACCCCACTAACCCCTACCAGTAACGTGGGCTGAAGTATGGTGGTGATCCTGGCCACCTGCCGATCCGCTTCTTGATTCGCGTAGCAAGCTACACGGCCTAACAAAGAATCTAAGGCACCTGTTGCCTCACCCACCGCAAGCATCTCCGATACGATTCCGGGAATCAGCCGTTCCGTTTTAAAGGCATTCGCCAGTGGTCTCCCCTCACTGACTTCACTCCTTGCCCTGACCAGCACCGGGGTCAGTGCCTGGTTACCGGTCAAGCGTTCAACGATCTCCAAAGCGGAAATAATTGGTACTCCACTAGCAATCAATCCGCTGAGCGTATCACAGATTCGGGAAACAGCACTGTGGAGAGCTAGACTGCCAATGACCGGAATGCGTAAAAACAGCCGGTCTAGGATGAGGCGTGACGGCTTGTGGTTCCAATAGGCTATGGTTACCGCGGTCAAGATGGTCGTCATTATCCCGATCAGCAACACTGTGTGTTGCTGAACAAACAGACTGACCGCAAACACTGCCGCGGTGGAGGCCGGCACATCCGCATTCAAAGTGCTAAACATGTTGTGAAAGGTGGGCAGAACGAAGGTAAAGAGGGCAATTAGGACAGCAGCAGCGACGAAACTTACCAGCGTGGGGTAGGCTAGAGCCTGAAGAACCCTGGAGTTGATTTCGGCGTCCCGCTCGTAATGGCCAGCCAGCCTGTTGAGAGCAGTGACCAGTTGACCAGTGAACTCTCCAGCTTCAACGATACTGCTGAAGGGGCCGGAAAAGACTCTCGGGTGCGACGCAAAGGCTGCGGATAGACTCACCCCTTCGTCCAGTTGCACAAGTACTTCCTGCAGGGTTCGGCGCAGATCAGGTCTCGTCCCCTCACGAGCAAGGACTCTAATCGCACCCCTCGGCGACACTCCGGCCTGAACCAGAGCGGACATCTGGTGGCAGAAAGTGGCAAGTTCTAGAGCCGAGGTCCGGTTACGGAAACGGGTTTTCAGCGTCCGCCTTGGGCCGATATCAATAACCCATATCTGACGCCGAACGAGAAGTTCTACCGCTTCGCTCTTATTGCCAGCCGTTACAGTGCCGCGAACGGGTCCGCCATGCCAGCCCCGACCGCTGTACCGGTATACACATGCCACTGGAATCCCCAGCCTTCAAATTACGTTTGGATCACTAATTTCTCCAAAGGTATCGGGGAATTCCTGCCTGATTGTGTAAATTAATTCCACTAAGAATGTCGAAATAGCGGTAATCTCATCGTCTACACGTTGCTGTGCCGGATCCGCATCAACTCACTGAGAGTAGTGATACCTTGGGAGATCTTCGCAAATCCGTCGTCAACCAGCGAAACCATCCCGGCAGAACGGGCCGCACCATGGAGTGTGGCAAGAGGCACCTTTCGACAGACCAGATCTCGCAGAACGGAATTCACGACCAACAACTCCGCAACCGCCACCCTGCCCCGGTACCCCGAACCATCGCAATGGTCACAGCCTACTGCCCTGAATATCGGGTTTGAATCACTATAATGGGTACCCATGAAGAAGCGCTCTCTTGAGTCAGCTTCAGGCACATACGGCTCCCGGCAGTGCGGACATACCACGCGCACCAGCCGTTGAGCCAGCACGGCTAAAACAGAAGAGGCTACCATAAACGGTTCGACCTCCATATCGGTAAGCCTGGTCAGCGCACCAGCCGCGTCATTGGTGTGCATTGTGCTAAATACCATGTGACCGGTAATCGCCGCCCTAGCGGCTATCTTTGCGGTCTCGACATCGCGTATTTCCCCGACCATGATCACCTCTGGATCCTGTCTCAGGACGGAGCGCAGGCTCCGGGCAAAGTCCAAACCGACCTTGCGGCTAATCTGAATCTGATTAGCTCCCTTTAGGATGTATTCGACTGGATCCTCGATGGTAACAATGTTAACCCCCGGCGTGTTTAGCTCCTGAAGAATAGCATAGAGGGTAGTAGTTTTGCCACTACCTGTCGGTCCAGTCACCAGGAACATACCATACGGATCCCTGATCATCTCGCGCATCGTTTGTAGGCACGTTCCGCTCAGCCCCAGCTCATCGAGTCCCAGCAGCAGTCTGGAACGATCCAGCAACCGAACCACCGCCTTTTCTCCATACACCGTCCTGATTGTGGAGACACGGAGATCCACCTCTCGTGACCCAACCTGTACCTGTACACGTCCGTCCTGAGGGAGGCGTTTCTCCGATATATCCAGTTCAGCCATAATCTTCAGACGCGCGATCAGGGGCGTACTCACTCCGACTGAGACATCCCTCACCGGCTGAAGTATTCCATCTATTCGAAAACGCACTCGAAGCCCATCTCGTCCAGGTTCGAGGTGGATATCGGTAGCATCGCGCTGCACCGCCTGGATGATTAGGGTCTGCATCAATCGCGCCACCGGTCCTTCTCCTACCACCGCTTCGACCGATTGGTAACGCCCACCCTTAGCATTCCCTCCGACTTCCTCATCGGGCCTGCAGCTCTCCACCAACCGATCCAGCAATGCACCTCCGAATAGCCTTTCAATGGCCCGGTCAACAAGCTCCCGCGGTACATAGAGCGGATTGATCCTCCTACAGCCGCTTGCCAGGCGTACATCATCTGCGGCGTCCACATTCAGCGGATCAGCCATCGCCAGTACCAGCTGCCCGCCTTCCATCAGAAGTGGAAAAACCTGATGCCGACGCATCAGGTCCTCAGGGATAAGCTCAATTATTGCGGCATCAGGCGATAGCATGGGTAGAACCTCACTCAGAGTCTCATAAAACTCTACGAGGTCGGCGGTCGTTATCCAACCCTGCGCTACTAACACCTCCGGCAGCGGTTCTCCGTTTGATTTCGCGATCTCCGCCGCCTCTTCCAACTGACTGGGCTTGATTACACCCGTTGACACCAGGAGATCGGCCAGTTTCCGCTCAATCTCCATTCAAATCCCTCCCTCACTTACAGCACCAGGTCCAATACTTCGGTCGGAGTGGCCGGATAGATGGAGGCCTGCCCAATGGCCCTCGGGACGATGAAGTTGATGCGCCCGCCCCGGGCCTTCTTGTCGTGGGCGATCGCCGCTTCCAAGCTCGAGCGCCCCAATTCTGCTGAAAGAGTGACCGGCAGTCCCGCCCGTTCGAGCAGGCTCTTTATTCTCTCGACATCCTGTGCGTCCAGATAGCCCAGTCTTTGCGCGGCCCTGGCCGACAGCACCATCCCCACCGCCACGGCCTCACCGTGCCGGAAGACCCCGTACCCGGTGAGAGACTCCAGAGCATGTCCCATGGTGTGGCCGTAGTTCAGAAGCTGCCGGACGCCCTTGGCGCTCTCGTTTTCGTCTTCCTCGACCACAGAGGCCTTGATCCGACAGCAGACCTCTACCAGGTGGCCTAGTGCCTGCTCATCCAGTCTGAGTATCGCCTCCAGGTTCTCCTCCAGCCAGGCGAAGAAGGATCCATCGCGGATTACCGCGCACTTGATCACTTCCGCCAAGCCGGCCGCAACTTCGCGTGGCGGCAGCGACTGTAGAGTGCTGATGTCAGCCAGCACCAGCCGGGGCTGGTGAAAGGCCCCGATCACATTCTTGCCGCGGGGATGGTTGACCCCCACCTTACCCCCCACGCTGGAATCCACCTGTGCCAGGAGGGTGGTGGGAACCTGGACGAAGGCGATACCGCGCATATAGGTCGCGGCCACAAAGCCGGAGATATCCCCAACCACTCCGCCGCCCAAGGCTACGACCGCCGATGAGCGGTCCAGTCCGGCCTCGAAGGCGTGGTCGTACAGGAATGCTACCGTGTCCAGATTCTTCAGGCTTTCGCCGTCCGGGATCTTGACCCAGGCAAACCCCAGTCCGGCATCGATCAGGGACTGGGAAAACTGCTCGCGGTAGATAGCAGATACTACCGGATTGCTGACCACCAGCAACCGCCCGGAGACAGCCTCAGCAATCCGGGCCCCGGCCTGGGCCAAGAGTCCCGGTCCGACAAGAATCGGGTAAGACCGTTTACCCAACCCGACCGTCAACTGCCTCATCATCAAATGTATCCTCGCTCCCTCAGATAGTCCACAATCGCTCTGGCGTTTTGCTCGGGTGTGCCGAAGTTCGTATCCAGCGTAAACTCGGCCACATCGTAGGCTCCGGCGCGCTCACGGAGCAGTTCCTTAATCCGTTCCAGCTTGTTTCCCCCACGCAACAGCGGTCGGTTTCCCCGAAGGCCAACGCGCTGCAGGATCACTTCGGGATCGGCGGACAGCCCGATCAGGATGCCGGCTTCTCTAAGTCTATCCACGTTTTGAGGGTTGAGCACGATTCCGCCCCCGGTAGCGATCACAAGACCCTCCTGCCGGGCCAGTTTGGCGCACAGAATGCTCTCCTCGGAACGAAACCGCGCCTCTCCTTCTTCCGCGAAGAGCTGTCTGATCGACTTCCCGGTCGCACGTTCGATCTCGGCATCCGTATCCACAAAATCCCGTTTTAAGATGCGCGCCAGGCGGCGTCCGACCACCGTTTTACCCGTGCCCATAAACCCGATCAAGATAATGTTCTTCAATCTAGACCGCCCTTTAATGAAGCCCGGTAACGCTCCCAGTTCCCTTTAAGCTCAGCAAATGTATCCCCGCCGAACTTCTCAACGGCGGCTACAGCCAGTTCCCAGGATACTACCGCCTCCCCGATTACGCCGGCGGCCGGTACCGCACAGATGTCCGATCGCTCATAGGCCGCCTCAACGGCTTCCCGAGTGCTGATGTCCACGCTCCTGAGCGGTCGGCGCAGGGTCGGAATCGGCTTCATCGCCGCTCTAATGATGAGCGGTTCACCGTTCGTCATCCCGCCCTCGAGACCGCCGGCCCGGTTTGATTCCCGGTAGTACCCCCGGTCTTCATCATAGAAAATCTCGTCCTGCACTTCCGAACCCGGACGGGACGCTCCCTGAAATCCAACACCGATCTCGACGCCCTTAATGGCCTGAATGCTCATCAGCGCCCCGGCCAGACGCCCGTCCAACTTACGGTCCCACTGAGCATAGCTACCCAGTCCCGGCGGCAGGTTAAATACCCGGATCTCAAAGACGCCGCCCAATGAATCTCCTACGTCACTAATACGGTCAATGTGCTCCATCATTCTGTAGCTGGAGACCGGGTCAGGACACATTACGCTGGAAGTCTCGGCCCGCTCTTTAAGGACATCCGGCGGCAAATCCGGAATATCGGCTTCGACCTTACCAATCCGGCGCACGAAACCGATGACCTCAACGCCCATTTCAGCTAGGAGGCGGCGGCCCACGGCTCCGACCGCCACCCGGATCGCTGTTTCCCGGGCACTGGCCCGCTCCAGGACGTTACGTAGGTCACGGTGACCGTACTTCATCAACCCGGTTAAATCAGCGTGTCCCGGACGCGGACGGGTCACCACCCGGTCATCCAGGCGTGCCGACACACCGGGATCCATGGTCTCTTTCCAGTTCACCCAGTCCTTGTTCTCAATCTGCAGGCAGACCGGCGAGCCCAGGGTGACCCCTCCGCGCACGCCTGCCAGAAAGCGCACCCGGTCCTGCTCGATGCTCATTCGCTTTCCCCGGCCGTATCCGCCCTGACGACGGGCCAACTGCCGGTCTATGCAGTCCGCCTCCAGAGGCAGGCCCGCGGGTAGCCCTTCAATGATTGCCGTTAAGGCCGGACCGTGGGATTCACCGGCCGAGAGATAGCGCATCAAAACACTCTCACCTCATCCAAAACTTTATCTTTCAGTTTTAACTGCCGCCCGGTTGTAATGCTTCACGGAGCGCCTGCCGCATCACCGCTAGTGGTGCCTCACGTCCGGTCCATAATTGAAAAGAAAGTGCTCCCTGATGGAGTAGCATCCCAGACCCGCTAATGGTAGTAGCCCCGGACTGGCCCGCGATCTCCAGGAACCTGGTCCGGCTGGGGTTGTACACCATATCGTACACTAATTGGCCCTGCCTAAACCACCTGGGATCAACAGACGGACAGCTCTCCACTTCGGGGTGCATACCAAGGGTTGTGGTCTGAACCACCAGATCCGCGGAACTCATTTCCTGTTTCAGCCGACCGCTCTGCTCCCACGAGAGGGCCGCTGCCTCCACGCCCTGCTGGCTTACCAATTCCGCCATGGCCTCTGCCCTGGCCGGTGTCCGGTTAACAAATACCACACGCCCGGCCCCACTGATAGCGAGTTGCACCCCAGCCGCTCTGGCCGCGCCGCCAGCTCCGAGAACCACCACCTTTGTTCCAGGAACGGAAAATCCGGCTTCGGTCAGGGAACGAAGAAAGCCCCCCGCATCCGTGTTGTGACCCACCAGCTTCCCGTCCTCCAGCACAATGGTATTCACGGCACCGATCAGCCGCGCCTCTTTAGCGAGTTGGTCAAGGAACGAACCTACGGTTTCCTTATGGGGAACCGTGACGTTTACTCCACCCAGATTCAAGGCCTTAATCGCTGCCACCGCACTCTCCAAGCCTTCCGGAGGAACCGGGAAGGCTGCATACACGCCGTCCAGTCCCAGGGCCGCAAAGGCCGCGTTGTGCATCGCCGGTGAGACCGAATGCCCCACCGGGAATCCAAACAATCCGTACACCCTGGTCCGTCCGCTAATCACGACCGGGTCTCCGGCTCAGGCCCACCCGCCGCCTGATCCTGGGCATGAATATGCGCTCCAACTGGCGCGTGATCAACGTGGTGCCGATAAACTCCTTACCCTTCATCGGTACGGTCAGAATGGTAAACATCCCTAAACGATTCCCCCCGACAACATCACTGAAAATCTGATCGCCAACAACCGCCGTCTCACGCGGATCGGTGCCGATCATGCGCAGAGCCGCCTTAAAGGGAGTCCGTCGGGGTTTGACCGCATTGAACACGGCGGGGATGCCGGCCTCTTCGACCATGCGCTCAGCTGTTCGAGTCCGGTTGTTGGACACTATTGCGATTTTCAGGCCGCGCTCCTTCAAGGCGTTCAGCCATTGAATCACCTCGGCTGTAAACTCCGGGGCACCCCTTTCGATGATCGTGTTGTCCAGGTCGAAGATAAGGCCTTTGATGCCCTTGCGTTCCAGCTGCGAAATGTCGATATCAAAGATGCTGGAAACATACTGGCTTGGATAAATGAGTCGGTGCAACACTAGAGTCCTCCTTACGGCCAATCTTGATCAGATAATGGGTAGACCAAGCCTTTCGATTATGGCTCGGGCCAATCCATGCGCATCATCCCGGTCAAAAGCGGGCACGTCCAGCCCAGGAGGCACATCGCCCGCCACCGCAAATATCCCCTCCGGATTGCCCTTCCAAGGGATGCCGGTACTTACCAAAATCTTCGGATGGGGGAGGTACTTATACCCCTCCACCAGCACCATATCCGTACCGTTGAAATGAGCCACAACCTCTTCCAGTGTTGGCTCCCCCTCTTGGGCGCGGAATAGGGCCATTCCTCGAGGACTGACCACTGCCGAGACCTCGGCCCCGGCCTGGGCGTGTTTCCAAGAATCCTTCCCCGGCACATCCAGATCCGCTCCGTGCGGCGCATGCTTTACGGTACCCACCCGAACCCCGAGGTGCTTTAGCTCGGTGACAATCTTCGTCACCAGCGTCGTCTTCCCTGAATCCGAGGTACCAACCACACACACCATGGGCAATGTCTTGGCGCCGGCCTGTTCTGTGTCTGCTGGCTCCGACTGTTGTACTAATTCCCGCACCCTGGCCCAGTCCTCCGGGTAGTTAACATTAAAGAAAATCTTTTCGGGTTCGCCCAGTTTCCGGATTTCCGATTCTGAAATATACTTTACCCTAACTGTGGAAAATAAGTCAGCAACCCGCCGCCGGCCGCTGGAAAGAAACTCCTGCACGTGGGGTAGGCAGTTCTTCCCATAGACGGCGTACAGCGGCTCTGGATGGCTCCTGATCACCGGCACCACACAATCATATCCTTCGGCCTGCGCTACGAGGAATGCGGCCACCCGGACGCTTATGAAGGGCATGTCACAAGCCACTACGAACACATACGGATTTACGGCGTGCGTTAGCGCGGCGTGAATTCCGCTCAAAGGGCCCTGATACGGGATGACATCCGGAATCACACGGGCTTCGAGGTGTGCATAGCGTTCCATCTCATTCGCAATCACCAGGACCTCGTCAAAAGTGCTGTACAGACCGTTAAGGGTGCGTTGAATGATCGGGCATCCGTCGACCGCCAGAAAGGCCTTGTGCGTCTTCATCCGGGTGTTTCGTCCCCCGGCCAGGATAGCCGCCGAAACTGCAGCGTCTGCCACGGACTATCTGCCTCCTCTGTTTTAGGTGAATGCTATCCCTTTTTCGTCAGTGATCGCCCTACTTCCTGCCCTGGCTTGTTCCAAAGTCTCTCCAGTAGACGGAAACCAGTTATAGACAGGCACAATTCGACACATGCGGCCATACATTAACTTACAGTCCATATTTACAGGAGGTATGCTAATGCTCCCTCTTGCTTTGCTTGGCATTGGTCTGGTGTCCCTAATCAACGGTATCACCCTGCTCCTCTCCTACATTACTAACAACACTTTTCCCCAGCCTCTTTCACGCGAAGAGGAAAGAAAGTACCTGCAGCGCATGCTGGCCGGTGACACGGAGGCTAAGAACGTGCTCACCGAAAGAAACCTTCGGTTAGTTGCACACATCATCAAGAAATACGACAACACCGGGGAAGACATCGACGACTTGATTTCCATCGGTACCATCGGCCTGATCAAGGCTATCAACACCTTCAACCCGGACAAGGGGGCCAGGTTAGCTACCTATGCCGCCCGTTGTATTGAGAATGAAATCCTCATGAGCCTGAGGATGGCCAAAAAGACCCGTTCGGCTGTGTCCCTTCAGGATCCCATCGGGGTGGATAAGGAAGGCAACGAGATTTCATTGATAGACGTTATGGGAACCGAATCCGACATAGTGGAGGATGAAGTCGAGTCCCGGTTTGAGCAGCAGCGCCTGCGTGAGAAAATGAAGAAACTATCCCGACGGGAAAAACACGTCTTAAGTCTCCGTTTTGGACTGTGTGACGGTATCCGACAAACCCAGCAGGAAATTGCGACCGACATGGGGATCTCCAGGAGTTACGTCTCCAGAATCGAAAAACGAGCGATCAATAAGTTAAACAAGGAACTAGGTTTTGAGGGCACACCCTAATCCGCACAATCTTACTATTAAATACAAAGCGCAGGATCGAAATCCTGCGCTTAATTGGTGTTTACAGTCTCTGGTAGCGTTCGGTCAAATGGACCACAGACTACTCATCCAGATCGATGACTAATGCGCCTTCCTTTTCATCGTACTTACAGGCATACTTGCCCTTCGCGGTAATGTCAAAGTGACTGCGAAACCTGTTAGCTAAGACTTTATTCTTACTGACCGTAAAACCTTCTCCCTCTGCCTTAGCAATTTTAACCTGTTTACTTTCATTGTCATAGTACAACAGAACGTTATTGGCGTCCAGGGCAGTCGCCGCTTTGGGAGACAATGTAAAGTGGTGCTTACTGAGGGCTACGTACATTTCCGATGTTTTACGTGGTCTGAATACCTGCCAAGCCATGAAACTACCTCCAATTACAATATAGTTGTATTATAACCAGGACTCTGTAAATTGTAAACCAATGTACACAATAATATAGTATTCCGGACGCCCTGTCATAAGAGAGTGTTTATGAACACTTGTCGGAATGGTATCTTGTTTAATGTCCAGAACCCCCATCCAGGCAACTCTGGCACCAACGCTAGTTACCGAATTGCCTGCACTTGTGACAAAAACTGTGTCATAATACAAAGATAAAGCTCAGGATTAACGGCCCAGAGAACAACGGTTATTGAACCGTTGAGATTGGCAGAATAGGATCAATGGAGCAAGGAGGGACTTAGGTGGTTAAGCGAAAGATTGTTCGTATTGATGATGACCTCTGTGACGGCTGCGGCCAGTGCGTATCACCGTGCGCGGAAGGCGCAATCGAACTTCGTGATGGTAAAGCTAAAGTAATCCGGGATGAACTCTGCGACGGAGCGGGGTTTTGTTTGGGTGTCTGCCCAACCGGAGCCTTATCCATCGAGGAGCGGGAGGCCGCAGCCTTCAACGAAGGGGCAGTGGAAGAGCACTTGGAAAGCTGCCCCAAGACAGAAAGGTTAGGCCATGAAATTAACTGCCACAACTGTGGTGCTGATGACACCGACCGTGCCCTGTTCCCGATCCGCAAAGGCGGCGAAAGCACCTGGGTATGTGTCCGCTGTCTTCCGGCCCTGATTCACGGTCACTAGAACCGACGATTATCTGTTGGATAGGAGGTGAATGAGCTGGGCAAAAAGCGTGATGAACTGGACGAAAAACTGGTGATGCTGAACAACGACCCGCCGGGCCGGTTGGAAGTCGAAGACTACAAAAACCGAATCGCCGCCACCAGACCTGTTGTTGAGCCGGCAAACAAGAAAAGAACCAGGAAAGAAGATACCGAGCAATGGCCACCCCGATTCTAAAACGTGAGAACTGTGGAGGTGGAAAAGCGGGACAGGGTGGAAAACGGGGACAGTCGCCCATTCCGTCTACGACCGGCACCACGAATGATGAAAATTGATACTCCCTATCGTTTGTTCCGGCAATACCCTCAGCGCGCACTGCACCTTCCAGGTGTTGGTATTGGAAGGTAGGCCAGTGACAACACTGGGGTTGTCCAAGCGCTTTGGACCTCATCGAGGGCTCCCAGTGAGGACTGGGGGTCAAATGCCTGGTTCAGAAAACTGGGCGCCTTAGTAAAGCTGTTGCCGACGCCGACTTTCTCTGGAGAGTTGATCCAAACCGTTGCGCCATAAGGACAACCAATTCAGGAATTCCCGTGCTGTTCCCTTAAAGGTCATCAAAACCATCTGCCTCGCCCTCCTATTGCACTAAGCTTTACCAGTTTGCCAATTACTATGAGGCCGTGTTGACATAAATGTCCATTATGGCATTCTCCAGCAGCTAGTAATGGCAAGGTCGCCGTACAGGGGGAGATGGTCAGAAGCCGAACTGGCGAATACCTTGACCGCCTCCGGTCTAAAGGGTTCGGACACAAAGATGTAGTCCAGTCGCTTCTGTGGATCTGTAGAAGGATATGTCGGGCTAGATGCGGGTTCTTCCGAGACTTCGCGAAACCTGCGCAGTACAGGCTGCAGTTCAGATGCTCGCGGCCGACAGTTGAAATCACCGGCCAGAATCACGGGTATCCTTACCCGATCAAGGCATTTCAGGATTGCAGTCACTTGGCCCGAACGTTCTTCCCGGTTTAGTCCGAGGTGTGTACAGCCGAGCCAGACCTGCAGTCCATCAATGTCAAGCCATGTTTCAAGCAAACTGCGCTGTTCGGCGATACCGGGCAGGAGAGTTCGACTGTATTTCGCGATCGTGAAACGGCTGAGCACCGCATTGCCATAAGCACCGACACCCTGAAAGCGCCGATTTTCCCCAAATACATAGTTCATTCCCAGTGCCTCTCCGAGAATTCGGGCTTGGTCCCTGAAGCCGGATCGGGTACGAAACCGGTCAACTTCCTGAACTGCTACTAAATCCGGGCGAAGCAGCGTCAGTGTTCGAATGGTTCTGTCCAGTGAGACCCGACCGTCGATGCCCCGCCCATGCCGGATATTGTAGCTGATGATGCGAAGCAAGGTCTGCACCCCCATCGGAAGATATACCCAGTTTATGCAGCCTGCATCTTCCCGACACGACCAGTCGGTAAGTCACAAGAAAGAAAGCACAACCCCCGGTCTTTCTAACCGGGGGCACTTTCCCTCCCTAGAGGCGCTCCGGAGGGTCATCCATGCCAAAGGGTAGCGGCACCGCGTAGTTCACCGGGATCGGTCTAAATCCTCCGACGACACCCCCCTCTTCTTTGACTATTTCTATCAAGTCTAAGGCACGTTGCACGCGTTCCTCCAGTGTGCCGGTCAGTTCCGCTAATCGGGATGGCTCAACCAACCCCCGGACTACGGTACGAATCAGCCAGTCCATCTCGTCCCGGTAATCCACGTTCGTGCTACGAAACCCGTCTGCGTGGAGCGGTATTTCAGGGGGGATGTAAAACACCACGTCGTAGGAGCGGCTATGCTTCTCACACTCCAGATAGTAGCCGAGGTTGTCGTGACTGGAGGAACGCCCCGAACGCCACTTGATCCAGTAGGCGGCGTTGTCCATCACCGTGCGGTCAGCGATAAAGGCATCAAGCTGTTTCTCTACCTCAATCTGACGGATCAGGCATTCCCACTGAAAACGCCTGGAGAGCTGCGGTCGTCCTTTCAGGTTACACGGACGTTCAAGTCCGAGATCGCGAACCACCACCCTGGCCTGTTCTTCGATCAGCGGGAAATCCAGGCGTTTGGATAGTTCTCGGGCCAGCGTAGTCTTTCCCACGCTCTGTGCCCCGGTCAGGCCGATACGCACGGCAGCGCCTCCTTGGCAATGGTATTGATGCTATGTTGCCCATTGCCAGATGGATCAACCGCCGCCATCAAATTACCTTTCTCTCAGCGCGGTTTCGGCAACGGACTGCACGTAACGTGGGAACTGGCCATCATCTCCCGCATCTACAAACCGGTGGAGATGCCGGTCCCGCCCGTGGTTAAGCCTGAAGAACACGACCGAACCGCCTCATCGAGCTAAACTGTCAAACTTACCAGTTAGTGACCGAACTCTGAATCCGAACCCCAGGCTATCAGCCTTCAGTCTACACTGCTCAAGGTCAACCCCCGGCCAGTTCACCACCGTCAACACGACATTGGGGATCAAGCGCCGACACTCCTCCGTGAACTCCAACAGCGCCTGATAAGCGCCTTCACCACCGGCCGGTCGGCACAATTCGTTGTAGACGGGTCCATCGTGGGCATTCAGGCTGATCGAGATCGAATCCACGTATGGGGCAAACTCCGGAACCACATTTCGACCGTGAATCAGGTTGGCCTGCCCGTTGGTGTTGATCCGGATTTTGAGCCCCTGTTCTTTCAGAAACCTGGCCACATCAGTCACGACGTCCGGTCGCAGCAGAGGTTCCCCGTAACCGCAGAAAACAACCTCCGGGTAATTCGGATACCCCGGCGCAGACCGAATCGCCTCGATAACCTCTGCCGCATCGGGCTCCCGAGGCAACCAAAGCTCGACACCCAGCCCGTCTGACGTGTCCCTGATACAGAACAGGCACCTGTTGGTACACCGGTTCGTGATATTCAGATACAGCCTTTCGCTGAGCAGATAGGCAATGTTCATCTCGTTTGACATAAACCTCTTTCATCAGACATAAGAATGATTGCAAAGCTTAAGAGGAGGAATCTGAAATGACGCTGAAGAGTGAGGCATCTCCCTCACAACCGCTAAACTTCCCAGCAATGGGCAAAGGACTCGTAGCCACGCTGGTATTAACCGTAGGGCTCATTGCAGTGTCCGGGCTCATCTTTCACTTTTCGAGTGCGTCCGAGAATCTCCTGCCTTGGGTAACCGCCTTAATTCTCTTCTTTAGTGTATTGGCCGGTAGCGGACTAGCCGCAATGCAGGCCGGGACTAAAGGGCTGGTACACGGCATCGGCGTTGGTATCCTGTTTTTCCTCGCCATCTGGTTTCTGGTAGTGCTTCTGCCCGGTTCTTTCGCCGTCGTCGGTCTGGCTTATAAGCTCCTGATCGCCGTAGCCGCCGGAGCCTTGGGCGGTGTTCTGGGTGTGGCCCTCTCCTAGAGGCGACAGATTGCATCCGGATAATTCGTGAATCGCCGAACCCCCTGGCCGGTAATCGCCACGGTGTTCTCAATACCGACCAGGCCCTGCCCGGGAAAGACAAACTTAGGCTCGAGGGCCAATACCATCCCGGCTTCCAGGGTACTCTCCACGCCCTCTGCCACTACCGGCATTTCGTTAAGCTCAAGCCCGACACCGTGCCCGACAAACCGAACCTGGTGCTCATGTCCCATGAAGTGACGTCCCAGACCAGCCTCGTCCGCCATCCGGCGCGCCAACTCGTACAGCCGCCCCAAAGGTACCCCCGGAACACACTCGCGGATGATCGCATTCTGGATGGAGAGGGCCACATCGTGCGCCCTCTCCATTTCTGACGGCATTTCGCCGATCACAAAAATGCGCGTACAGTCTACGGTGTAGCCTCCGAACACACCGGCATAATCAACCATAACGGGCTCTCCGGCCAACAGACGTTTAAACGATGGGCCGAATCCGAAGCTCTGGTCAAGTCCCGGCCCTGCACAAACCCCATCAAAGAACCCCGGAACAGTGGCATTGACCCCGGTGAGCAGTCCTCCCCACCATACTCCAACATCTGCACCGCGCCAGCGAACCATTCCCTGATGCCCCTGCGCCCTGGCTGCAGCCTCGAACCGCCCGGCAAGCGCAACCTCCGTCGCCCCTTCCTCCAACAACCCTGGAATTGCAGAAAAGGCGGCGTCCATGCGTCGACCGGCCTCGGCCAGAATGTCCAATTCAAAGTCCGACTTGATCATCCGCAGCCTGCGGATGATCGGCCAGCAGTCCACCATCTGGGTGTTTGGAAACAGGCGGTGGTAGTAGAGGTAGGTCGATACCGGCAAGACATCGAACTCCAGACCGATGCAGGCCGGAAGGGCGTGCCCGTGGTCGGTGATCAGCGCCGGAATCTCCTTAAAGCTTCGGATCGGTACCACGTCCTCAATGGCGGCATCCATCCTGGCTCTGCTGAATTCTCGCTTCACCATCAGGAGCGGCGTTCCGGCGGCCGGGATGAACAAGTGGGCGCTCTGAGCGGTACCCGTAAAATAGTACATGTCCGCCCCGTTCACGATCAGCGCCGCCTCGATGCCCGCCTTCCGCAGGCCGTCCTGAAACCGCCCAATCCGCTCCGCACACTCCAGCCGTCTTCGCTGCTCCTGAGGATCCATACATCAGCCGCCTCTCTCAACTACTTGTCCCGATTCTAATACAGCTTCCGGGCAATGAACAACCTTTCTACGGTAAGTGAACAGGAATCACGGTTCAATGGGCCGATTGCAAGTGACAATAGTTGGTTCCCACCTTGATAGCGCTACAATCGGAACAGCCGGTACCCTCTCTCAAGCATCCTTAGGGCGCAAAAAACGGGCCGCTTTTATTGCAGCCCGTTTAGTGGTATTTCTACTAAAGGTGCAGTGCACTACCGTTGGACAACCGATCAGTACTGTTCCAGGGATGACTACGCGATCTGAACCATCAAATGCTCCCCGTTGCGCTTGGCAATGGCTTCATTATACAGCTGTTGGTATTCCACGGCGGAGCGGGCCCAGGAGAAGTCCTGCTCCATGCCGTTTCGCACCAGTCTCTGCCAGGCGTCCGTGTCCTCGCGGTAGAGTTTCAACGCCCGCGCAATAGTGCTATAGAGTTCCCGTCCGGAGTAATCCCGGTGCACAAACCCGTTGCCGCCACCGGTCACCGGGTCGTACTCACGGATCGTGTCCGCCAGGCCTCCTGTTTCGCGCACGATCGGTACAGTACCGTAGCGGAGCGCGATCAATTGCCCGAGACCACAGGGTTCAAAGCGAGACGGCATCAGGAACATGTCCGAGCCGGCGTAGATTCGCTGGGCCAACACCGGGTTGAACCCGATATGGACGGCCAGCCGCTGCGGATGCCGCATCTTCATTTCCGTAAAGAGCCTGTGGTAATGCTCATCACCCGAGCCGAGCATCACAAACTGGATATCCAGACGCATTAATTCTTCGCTGATTTCCGCAATCAGATCCAGTCCCTTTTGGTCTACCAGGCGGGTCACAATACCCAGTACCGGCACTTCGCGTACCGGCAATTGCATCTCCCGCTGCAGGGCATACTGGTTTTCCTTCTTGTGTTCCAAAGACTCGGCATCGTAGTTGCGGTGGATGCGCGGATCGGTCTTCGGATTGAACTCGTGATAGTTGATGCCGTTCACAATCCCGTAGAGATCATTAGAGCGTCTGCGCAGAAGTCCTTCCATCCCTTCACCCAGTTCTGAGGTTTGGATCTCCTTAGCATAGGTTCTGCTCACGGTGTTGATCAGGTCGGAGTACAGGATGCCGGCCTTCATGAAGCTGATATTGCCGTAGAACTCCAGCTCATCGGGATGGAAGTATTCCTGGCCAAGCCCCAGCATTCCCAGGGTTTCACGCGGGTAATTGCCCTGGTAGAAAAGGTTGTGAATAGTCTGCAGCGTGGCGATTTTAGCATAGAATGCGTTGTCCTTGTAGTGGGTCTTCAGGAAGAGCGGAATCAGGCCGGACTGCCAGTCATTACAGTGGATGATATCCGGTTGCCACCCAAGCTGCGGCAGCATCTCCAGCACCGCCTTGCAGAAGTAAGCATACCGCTCAGCCTCATCGTCGTAAACGTAAATCCGGTCCCGGTAGTAGTAGTGGTAATTGTCGATCATATAGACCGGTATCGTATCGTGGGCGCCCTCGTAGTGAGCTTCAATCTCCTTATGCTTAATCACCGTGGTTCGGTTCCGCCCGTTGAACCACACCGGGAAATCGGTTACATACTGCGCTTCCTCAATCATCTTGTACCGAGGCATGACTACCCGGACATCGTTATGGGGCAACCCCTGGCCCACCACTGTGGATAGTGCCTTAGGTAAGGAACCGGCAACATCGGCTAAGCCTCCCGTTTTGGCGAAGGGTACCACCTCGGCTGAGACGTACAAGATCTTCAGCGGCCTGTCATACATTAAGCAAAAGCCCTCCCTTGTTGTAGTCTACGCAGCGCGATTGGAATATGAAAGGGGATCGAAACCTAATGGGAGGGTACACCGGTTTAATTTTATTTATTCAGCCCGGGAGGAAAAAGTCACATCCAATCGAAATACTGTAGGAAATGACTGGTATGCGGGGGTTGACACATTTTGCCACAAGACGCTGTACAGATCAAGGGCAATCGCCAAGGGTTAGTAATCCGTCTCTATCCGAGGGCGGATCTGCAGGCCATCAAGACCGACCTGACCAGTAAACTGGAGAGCGCTAACGGCTTCTTCGCAGGGGCCAAATTTTCGCTGCACCGGGATCAGCAGGCACTTCCGGCGAACGAACAGCAGGAGATTGAAGAGATTCTCCGCCGCTATGGATTGGTTCCGGCGATGACAATGCCCCTGACCACCCCCGAGCCGTCACGAAAGGGCAATCCTGTCGTCACTCCTGAACGTCCGCTGCCGTCCGGCACCCAGCCGGCCCAGATTGTCCGTCAGGGTCTACGGTCCGGGCAGTCTGTGACCTATGCCGGATCCGTCCTGGTCCTGGGAGACGTAAACATGGGTGCCAAGGTTGAAGCAGAAGGCAGTGTTCTGGTTTTCGGGCGTTGCCGCGGAACAGTGATGGCCGGTACCAATGGGAACCGCAAGGCGCGTGTGGTCTGTCATTCTTTTCACGGCACGCTGGTAGCCATCGCCGACATCATCGGCTACCCTGAAGCACCGTCCGAACCAAATCAGTTTATCGCCGCCTCTTTGCAGGGCGATCAGATCGTAGTTAACCCCGCATAGACCCTTTGGGCCAGAAGGAGCCCCACGATTGACTTGGCGTCGCAGATCTCCCCCCGCTCCACCATCCCCACCGCTTCGCTTAACGGGACTTTGGTCACTTCCACAAACTCGTCCTCATCTGGGGCCTGATCACCTGTCTCCAGGCCTTGGGCCAGAAACAGGTGCATGTATTCACTAGTAAAGCCGGGCGTGGAGAAGAAACGGAGCAGGTTCGTCCATTCACGCGCACGGTATCCGGTTTCCTCCGCCAGTTCACGCTTCGCACACTCCAGCGGATCCTCGTCCGGGTCAATCTTTCCGGCCGGTATTTCCACCAGTTCCCGACCCACCGGGTAGCGGAACTGGCGCACTAAGATCACATTTCCCTGCCCATCCAGCGCCACCACCGCCACTGCTCCGGTGTATTCAACGACTTCCCTGGTACTGGTTTGCCCGTTTGGCAGTTCCACCGTATCGACCCGCAGGTTCAGGATACGGCCCTTAAAGGCATACTCGGATTGCAACCTTTTCTCGGTCAGCTTCAATCCCGATTCACTTCCATTCCAGAAACTTGCCGGATCCGACGCGCCCCGGGTATATTGCTTTTGGCGCGGGGTACCTTAAAACTGAGCTTATCATATTTGTGCCTAGGAGGTTTCAAAATGAGTATCAGACGCTGGGATCCGATCTCGGAACTCTCCACCTTGAGGGATCAGATGAACCGAATGTGGGACTCGGTTCGCCCCGTGATGCGTGAGCCCCAGGCACCGCGCATCGACCTGCACCAGACGGAAGATGAGGTCATCGCCATCGCTGAACTTCCCGGAATCGAATCCAAGGAAGACATTGAGGTCGAGGTAACCAAGGAGGCCATCTCCTTGCGCGGAGAATTCCGGCGGCACCAAGATGTACCCGACGAAGACTACATCCATTCCGAGCGCTACATCGGGAGCTTTTCCCGTACCATACCTTTACCTGTGGAAGTAAAGCCGGAAGAGGCACAGGGCAGCTTCACCAACGGGCTGCTGGAGATTAGAATACCCAAAACCGAGGCCGGCAAGCAGAAACGCTCCTACCGAGTACCGATCGCCTAGCAGACGTTGCGTACCTGCAACCGGCAAGACTAGCGTCGCCAAAAACATACCAGCAACAGATCCTTGGGGCAAACAAACCGAGAGGCGGGGCTTTTACCCGCCTCTCATGCTCCGGCTAGCGACCAAACCCATCAGAATAAGCTCTGGCCAGGGGTTCTGACTGAGAGCCCCCTTGTGTGTCCCGATGAGTGCCCTATTGAAGTTGTAATTGAAAAGTATTGAGCTATTTGCGATGCTCGGAAACCGGAGTAAATAGGGCGTTTTAGGGCAGAGGCAGAAACATTTTACCCCGGCCCGATCCAGGTTTTATGCGGGTTGTGGGGATGGGTAGCCGGCGGATTGGCAAAATTGACCCCAGAGGAGAAAAGCGAAGAAAAAGCGAAAGAGAATGAGAAATAAGAAGGAAAACCCCCTTTTGTGGAGAATTCTTTTTGTTGAAGCAAAAAAGAACCACAAGGAGGTTTTCCCTTATGGCTATTATACCACAACAACGCCTTTTTGGGTGGCGGGAAATTGACGAACTGGGTGACTTGGAACGTTTTTTGCTCGTAAGAAGATGAAGCTGCGACTTGGGGAATACCCATGCCGGGCGTGGGCATTGCCCTATCGGGGGCAAAAATGGTTACAACGCAAAACGCTTAGTGAGCATACCCCTTGAATACCTTGAATTCTTGTCAAGGGGTATGCTATAGTATTTTCTGGTAGTTTTTTAAGCGGTTTTTAAGTTCAGTTTATCAAAGAGGATAATCTTTCGTGCACTAATGGATATGGTCTGGGTTCACTCCGTTAAATGCCAAACGGCACAAAACCTCGGTGAGAAGGGTAACCAGGGTACCTACCCCCCCCCAATTTCTTCCATTTCTGAGGCGGGAACCCGCAGGAACGCCTCCACCACGAGCGGGTCGAATTGCCGCCCTGCTCCCCGGCGCAGCTCCTCGATTGCTTCTTCGGCCGTGCGTGGGCGCCGGTAAGGCCTGTCGGAGGTCATGGCGTCGTAGGCGTCGGCCGCGCCGATAATGCGCGCCAGGAGGGGTATCTCCTCCCCGGCCAGCCCGTCTGGGTAGCCGCCCCCGCCGTAGTTCTCATGGTGGTGCCGTATGGCAGCGACCACCTGCGGAGGAAACCCGGACGGCTCCACGATTCTGGCCCCCACCACAGGGTGGCTCTTAACCTCCTCCCACTCCGCCGGCTCAAGGGGTCCGGGCTTTAAAAGAATGCTCTCGGGCACGCCGATTTTACCTATGTCGTGCAGGAGCGCGGTCAGGTAGAGCTGCTCCTGCTCCTCATCGCTTAGGCCAAGGACGCGGGCGCACGCCTGGGCCAGCTGGGCCACCCGCACGGAGTGCCCCCGCGTGTAGGTGTCCTTGGCCTCCAGGGCCGCTGCCAGCGCCTCCAGGGCGCTCAGGTAGTACCGGCGCAGGGACTCGTACAGGCGGGCGTTTTGCAGCGCCAGGCCCACCTGGGCCGCCACGGTGGCCAGATACCCAAGCTCCTCCTTTAACCAGCGCTTTGGTTCCGGAGAGTAGACCTTCAGGGTGCCCAGTATCTTCCCCCCCGTTCTTACCGGCGCCACGGCCATTGCCCGCACCTCGGGTGCGTAATAGGGCAGCTGCATGCCGGGCCCGGCAGCGGCCGTATCGTCCACCGCAACGGGCTCCTCTCTCCGGAGCGCTTCGCCCAGCAGGCTGCCCTCCGGCCGGGCACGGGCCGCCCTCTCCTGCAGCTCCGCGCTCATACCCGAACTGGCCTTGAGCACCAGTTCGCCCGTCTCCCCGTCAAGCAGGCGCAGCACACACCATTGCGCGCCCAAGACATCCCTCACCCCCACCAGGGCCGTCTCGAGTACCTTGCCCTCATCAAGGTGGCCAGCCAGCGCCTGCCCCAGGTCGACCAGGCGTTCCAGCATGGCCGCCTTTGCCTGGAGCCAGCGATAAAGGCGGGCGTTCTGCAGCGTTAGCCCCAAGCCCGCGCCCAGGGTGGTCAGGAAAGCGGCCTCGTCTTCGCTAAAGGACGCGCCTTCAGGCAGGCCCGCTACGGTCAGCACACCCGTCACCTTGCCCCCTACCGTGAGGGGCACGGCTATCGCCGGCCTCCTTTCTGCGGCC
>JAHRFU010000007.1 GCA_019084485.1 Desulforudis sp.
ACGTGACAGAGGAATCTGCTCGGGGTGTGAATCGGGGACAGGCTGATTTTTCCTAGGAAATATTGCTCATATACTACTAGCCAGCATTGTGGTGAAGGATTAGGCTTTATGAAAAGGTTCAATCGGGAAAAAGATGCCTGTCCCCGATTCCCACCCCGAGCAGATTCCTCTGTCACGTACGTGTTTGTGGAGGCAATCCCGAAGGAAAGCGCACAACACCACACAACAATTTTCATCATTCGTGGTGCCGGTCGTTGGGCCGGAATGGGCGACTGTCCCGAAGACGGATTTGTAGTTGCATCAGGGCCCCCGCCACGGGGGCCTTTGTTGTAGAGAGGCGGTAGGTGCGTATGTTCAACAGGAAGTCACGTCAGAACAAACGAGCCATTGGAGAGCCTCAGGTCGACAAAGACAGGCTACCCATGCACGTGGCGATCATTATGGACGGCAACGGAAGATGGGCTAAACAACATAATCTCCCCAAAGTGATGGGCCACCGGGCGGGTGCGGAGTCTTTGCGGGACCTGGTGCGCTACTGTGCAGAGACAGGCATTCCGATATTGACGGCCTATGCTTTCTCCACCGAGAACTGGAAGAGGCCCCAGGACGAAGTCAGCAACCTGATGGGGCTTCTGGTGGAGTATCTGTATAAGGAAGTCGAGGAACTCAACGAGAACGATGTCCGGATCAGCAGTATCGGACAGGTTGACGCCCTGCCCTCCGAGGCCTATGAAGCCTTGATGGCGGCGGAGGAGAAGACCAAGGATAATAAACGGCTGACCCTGAACCTAGCACTCAACTACGGGGGACGCCTGGAGATCCTGGAGGCCGTCCGTAAGCTGGCCCACGATGCGGCCGCAGGGCGTCTTGATCCGGTCAGCATTGATGAAGCCCTCTTTTCCTCAGCTCTTTATACCGCTGGAATACCGGATCCGGATCTGCTGATTCGTCCCGCAGGCGATTTTCGAGTGAGCAATTTCCTGCTGTGGCAGATCGCCTACACTGAACTCTGGACGACCCCCGTATTATGGCCTGATTTCCGGCGTGCACACCTGGAAGAGGCGATCATTGAATACCAGCGCCGGGAGCGTCGCTTCGGGGGGAGGCATAACTGATGGGCACCCGAATCCTGACCGCCCTCATCGGTACACCGGTGGCACTACTGGCCGGCTGGTTCGGCGGCCTGCCCTTACTGGTCGCTACCGGATTACTAGTGTTGGTGGCCCAGAGTGAAATGGTACGCCTTTTGCGCGACTTAAGACCACACCGGGGAATGGTCTTTACCGGAGGATTAATCCTGATCGCAGCCGCATACGTTTTTGGTGAACGGTTCCCTGGTCCGGGCTTTGTGGGAGTTCTGGCTCTGGTTCTAGGGGCCATGGTTTTTTTCTACCCCCGCTTTTCGCCACAGGTGGTCGCAGGGACCTTGACTGCTGTTTTCTATCCGGCCCTGTTGCTGTATCTATTCTTGGTTCGGGGGCTACCGGACGGCTGGGTCTGGTTGCTGATCCTCTTATTTGGAACGTGGGCTTTTGATACCTTTGGGTATTTGGTAGGGGTAAAACTGGGCCGCATCAGGATTACCCCTGAACTGAGTCCTAAGAAGTCTCTGGAGGGTCTGCTCGGGGGCATCGTCGGTACGGTTCTAATCGTGCAGGCCTTTGGCTATTTTCTGTTCGGTGGTTTCTCGTACGACCTGCTGCTACTCGGAGTGGCGTTGGCCCTGGTGGCTCAAGCTGGTGATCTGGTGGCCTCCGCCTTCAAGAGGCCGGCCGGGGCTAAGGACTCCGGCAACCTTTTGCCCGGTCACGGAGGCGTACTCGACCGCTTCGACAGTTTGATCTTCACCGCTCCTTTGGTATATCATTTTGTTGTCGTCTTCAGAATGACTTGAGGTGAAGGATTTGCCTGATTGGGTCAGAAAAACCGTCTGGATTGCCGGGGCATTGCTGCTGGTTACAATAAACCTGATTATTTTTGCCGCCGTAGCACGCTACCTGTTGCCCGTGTTGCTACCGTTCTTTGTGGCAGCGATCGTGGCGTTGCTGATCGAACCTGCGGTCGAGTTCTTGCAGCGGAGGGTTAAGCTACCCCGGGGTGTGTCCGTTTTTGTCATGATGATTGTACTCTTCGGAACACTGGGTAGCTTGTTTTCATGGGCCCTACTCCGGCTTGTCGCCGAACTTGTACAGCTTTCGCTACAGTTGCCTTCCTACATCAGAACCCTTGAACAAACGGCAGCCGGTTTGATTGAAGAGAGTCTCCAAGTCTACACCACCTTGCCGCCTGCGGTTGCTAACTGGTTGAATGACTTTTTGCTGTCACTGGTGGTGACCCTTGAGTCACAGGTGCGGTCAGCGGTTAATACCTCGTTGGGCTTGCTCTCCGGGGTACCGGTGCTGGTTTTGGTAATCATCGTGACCCTGCTGGCCACCTACTTTTTCAGTCGCGATCGAGAGGCGATTGTAGGCCTCTGGATGCGCTCGATGCCGAAACCGTTCGGTGAGCATAGCCTCCTTGTGGGCCGCCAGGGTTTCGGCGCCTTCATCCGTTTCCTGCGCGCCCAGTTCATCTTGGTCAGTATCACGGCGATTATCACCCTGGTCGGCCTCTTGATCATTGATGTTCCGTACGCGGTAACCCTGGCCCTCCTGACGGGATTATTTGACTTTATACCAATCCTGGGACCGAGTACGATCTTTATTCCCTGGATACTCTGGTCGTTTCTATTTGGATCTCAGACCTTGGCCCTGCAACTCCTTTGTCTTTATGTAATCCTCTTCCTGGTCCGGGGGTTCCTGGAGGCGAAGGTGGTCGCAATGAACCTGGGGGTGCACCCGTTAGCCGTGTTGGCGGCGATGTTTATCGGTTTGAACACCCTGGGCTTTCTCGGTCTTGTCCTCGGTCCAATTACGCTGATCATTGTCCAGGCGGCGGTCAAAGCAGGGATGGTTGCCTGGAAGGTGAATTAACTGGAGTATAAACGGTAAGATATTACAGTTGAGAGATACGGAAAGGGATATAATGAAGAGAGTAGCAATATTAGGTAGCACAGGATCCATCGGGCGTCAGGCGCTTGATGTAGTAGTCGCCCACAGCGACCGGATTGAGGTGGTCGGTTTAGCCGCAGGCCGGAATTGGGAGCTGTTGGCCGAGCAGGCGGACCGTTTTAAGCCGACTGTGGTCTCCGTGAGTCGGTTGGAGGATGCAGAACGGGTCAAGGCCCGTCTGGGGGCCGGTATTGAGGTTCTGCATGGGGAAGACGGACTGCGTGCCGTGGCCTGTGCTCGTGATGCCGATGTGGTGCTGGTGGCAATCACCGGGGTGGCGGCACTCCTACCCACCATTGACGCGATTATGATGAGCCGCAACATCGCCTTGGCCAACAAGGAACTGCTGGTCGCGGCGGGTATGATGATTACCGAGATGGCCAAAGGGATGGGCGTGCAACTACTACCCGTGGACAGTGAACACTCGGCTGTGTGGCAGTGCCTGCACGGCAGACAGACCGAGATCGCTGACATCGTACTGACTGCGTCCGGCGGTCCTTTCCGGGCGTGGCCGAGAGAGGCGATGCAGCGGACGGTCGCGGCCGATGCGTTAAAGCATCCGACTTGGTCAATGGGTTCCAAGATTTCCATTGACTCCGCTACTTTGATGAACAAAGGGCTGGAGGTTATCGAGGCTCGCTGGTTGTTCGACGTGGACTATGACCACATCGAAGTGCTGGTACATCCACAGAGCATCGTCCACGGGATGGCACGGCTTACGGACGGTACAGTGCTGGCCTGCCTAAGCATACCCGATATGAAGATACCGATCCAGTACGCCTTTACCTATCCGAAACGGTGGAAGATGGCGCTACCGGCTCTGGATCTGGCAGGCTTGGGGCATTTGGGGTTTGAAAGACCGGACTATGACCGTTTCCCGGGTCTGAAGCTAGCCTACGACGTGGGCCGCACTGCGGGGACTGCCCCCTGTGTTTTCAACGCCGCAAATGAGGTCGCGGTAAACGCTTTTCTGCGGGGTGGCATCGGCTATTTCGACATTGTGGCCACGGTTCAGGCGGTGCTTGACAAGCACGAAACCGTAGAGCGTCCGGGTCTGTCCGAGATCCTGGCCGCAGACCGGTGGGCTCGGGACTTAGCCGAGGAGACAATTAGGAGAGTGAATAGATAAATGACAACGGCCATAGCCGCAATCGTAATCTTCGGCATTCTCATCTTTATTCACGAGCTGGGACATTTTGCGGTTGCCAAGCGCGCAGGGATTTTGGTACACGAGTTTGCCCTGGGGTTCGGACCAAAACTTTTCAGCTTCAAGCGAGACGGAACGGAGTATGCTCTGCGCGCCGTACCGCTAGGGGGCTTTGTACGCATGGCGGGCATGGATCCGCACGAGGAAGATGTGGAGCGTCACCAAAGCTTCCAGCACAAACCCCTTTGGCAGCGCATGGCGGTAATCTTTGCGGGTCCCTTCATGAACTTCGTTTTAGCGGCCGTCCTCTTTGCAGTAATCTTTATGTTCAGCGGTTATCCGACGGCCTCCACCACTGTTCAGGATGTACTCCCGGAAAGACCGGCAGCAGCGGCGGGGATCGAACCCGGGGATCAAATTGTGGCCATCGACGGGCGCGAAATTGGATCGTGGGACGAACTCGTGGCTGAAATTAACGCCAGCGCGGGTACGCCGTTGATGTTTACCGTGGAACGTGACGGAAAAACGATCGACTTCACCATCACTCCGGAGCGTGTGGACGACCGGATACTGATCGGTATTCAACCACAAGCGGTTATGGAGCGGGTTGGCCCGGTGAAGGCCGTGACCGCAGGCGTGGAATACACCGTACGAGTTACGGCGTTGATTGTCACCATTCTGGGGCAGATCATCACCAATCAGGCACCGCTCGATGTCGGCGGTCCCGTACGGATTGTCAGTGAAATCGGTTTGGCCGCGGAGCAGGGTGTGGTTATGCTGCTCCAACTGGCGGCTTTCCTCAGTATCAACCTGGGGTTATTCAACCTCTTTCCGATTCCGGCCCTAGACGGCAGTCGCTTGATGTTCCTGACCTGGGAGGGGATTACGCGGCGACCGGTTAATCCGGAGAAGGAGAATATGTTCCACTTCGTCGGGTTTGCCGTGCTCCTGATGCTGATTTTGGTGATCACGTACAATGATATTCTGCAGCTCCTATAGCGAAGACAGTAGGGTTTCCTATGAAAGGCGGATTGCTTCTGCGACGGGTTAGCCGTGTTGTTAAGATCGGTAGTCTGGAAATCGGCGGGGGTGCTCCGGTTTCGGTACAGTCAATGACCAATACCGATACCCGGGACGTATCCGCCACCGTAAATCAGGTTCGCGAACTGACCGCCGTGGGATGTGAACTGGTTCGCCTTGCTGTTCCCGACGCCGCTGCGGCCCAAGCCCTGAGCGAGATCCGAAGGCAGGTTCCGGATGTGCCGCTGGTGGCGGATATCCATTTTGATTTCCGGTTGGCGATCGCTGCTCTGGAGGCGGGAGTGGATGGGTTACGTCTAAATCCGGGGAATATCGGGGGTCGGGACAAGGTGCGCGCCGTGGTCGATGCTGCGCGCGACCGTCAGGTGCCAATCCGCATCGGGGTGAATGCCGGCTCACTGGACAAGCACCTGCTTGCCCGCTACGGGGGGCCAACCGCCGAGGCGATGGTGGAGAGTGCTCTGGAGCACATTGCCATCCTGGAAGACCTCAACTACCCGGATATGAAGATATCCCTCAAGTCCAGCGATGTCCCTTTGATGGTGAAAGCCTACCGCCAGCTGGCCGGTCAGGTGGACTATCCATTTCACGTAGGGGTGACTGAGGCCGGTACCCTTCGGGGTGGACTAGTGAAATCAGCGGTCGGCATCGGGGTACTGCTGGCGGAGGGGATCGGTGATACGATACGGGTTTCCCTGACGGCCTCCCCACGACACGAGGTTTGGGCGGGGTACGAGATCCTGAAGACGCTTGGGCTCAGAAAACGAGGCGTAGAACTGATTTCCTGTCCCACCTGCGGTCGTACTGAAATCGACCTGATCAGCATTGCCGAAGCAGTGGAAGAAAAGCTACAGGGGGTCACGAGGCCGCTGAAGGTCGCGGTAATGGGTTGCGTGGTGAACGGGCCAGGAGAGGCCCGCGAGGCTGACGTCGGCATTGCCGGAGGGCGGGGTGTAGGGCTACTGTTCCGAAAAGGGCAGGTCTTGCGTACTGTACCTGAATCTGAACTGGTGGAGGCCTTGATGGCGGAAATAGATGCATTGGAGACTGATTTGAACGAATAGGGGGCTTTTCGAGAGTGCGATTTTCCGAATACCTGGTTCCGACCCTGCGAGAAGTACCGGCGGAAGCCGAGATTGTCAGTCACCAGCTGTTGTTGCGGGCCGGCTTCATACGTAAGGCGGCATCCGGTGTCTATACCTATCTGCCGCTGGCATTCCGGGTGTTGGCCAGGATCAAGGCCATCGTTCGGGAGGAAATGGACCGCGCCGGTGGTCAGGAGATTGGGCTACCGATCATCCAGCCAGCCGAGTTGTGGCTGGAGTCCGGACGGTGGAATGTGTACGGCCCTGAGCTGTTCCGGCTAAAAGACCGCCACGGGCGTGACTTCTGCCTCGGGCCAACCCACGAGGAAATTATCACGGAGTTGGTGAAGGGTGACCTGCGCTCGTACAAGCAGTTGCCGCTGCTAATATACCAAATTCAGAACAAATACCGGGACGAGCGTCGACCGCGATTCGGGCTGATGCGCGGGCGTGAGTTCATCATGAAAGACCTCTACTCATTCGATCGGGATGAGGCCGGTTTGGACGCCAGCTACCGCAAGATGTACGATGCCTACACCCGCATCTTTGAGCGGTGCGGCCTGGAGTTTAGGCCGGTTGAGGCTGATTCGGGGCCGATCGGAGGCAGCGTCAGTCATGAGTTCATGGTGCTGGCCGACTCGGGTGAGGGCACGGTGGTGTACTGCCCGGATGCCGGATGTGGATACGCGGCTAACATCGAGAAGGCTATCGGCCGGCCCGCGCTGTCTGGAGCGGACGAAGAACTGGCCCCCAGAGAAGAGGTAGTCACTCCGGGGCTGAAGACGGTAGATCAGGTCACCGCCTTCCTGGGGGTGGGTGCCGAGCGCCTGGTCAAAACCTTGCTCTACGAAGCGCCGGATGGGGTGGTTGCCGCTTTGGTGCGGGGAGATCGGGAAGTAAATGAAATCAAACTCCAGAACCTGATCGGCGTTGATCAACTGGAAATGGCTGATGCCGAGATCGTCAGGCGGGTTACCCGGGCTCCGGTCGGTTTCACCGGTCCGGTGGGGCTCGACGTGGAAACGATTGTGGCTGACGAGGAAGTAATGGTGATGGTCAACTGTATCACCGGGGCGAACAAGGCCGATACGCATTACCGGAATGTCAACCCGGGCCGCGACTTCAAGCCCGACCTTACGGCCGATATCCGGGTTGTGGACGATGGGCAGGTCTGCGCCCGCTGCGGTGCGGTGCTACAGTCCCGCCGTGGTATTGAAGTGGGACAGGTGTTCAAGCTGGGTATTAAGTATTCTAAATCCTTACACCTTACCTACCTAGACGAGCAGGGTGAGGAGCGACTGGTGGTAATGGGTTGTTACGGCATCGGTGTTTCGCGCACAATGGCTGCGGCCGTGGAACAGAACTATGACGCCGATGGCATCATTTGGCCGGTATCAATTGCGCCTGTTAAGGTGGTTGTAGTTCCGGTAAACATGAAGGAACAGACTCAAGTGGAATTAGCTGAGAGGGTGTACCGGGATCTTTGGGCGGCTGGTATCGATGCGATGCTGGACGACCGTGCGGAACGCCCCGGGGTGAAGTTTAAGGATGCTGACTTGGTGGGCTATCCGGTACGCGTGACTGTGGGCAAGAAGGCAGTTGACGGAGAGGTTGAGGTGCTGCGCCGCCGCACCCGTGAGATGCAGGTGGTACCGGTCGTTGGACCTGAATGGGGGACTCCTTACCCTTCAGCTAGAACCTTCTTGACGGCTTCCACAAGCTCCTTCACGGGTACCACCTGCATCTCACGGGTGCGGCGGCGCAGCACCTCAACCTCTCCGTCAACTGCCTTCTTGCCCACAGTCACGCGTACCGGATAGCCCACCAAGTCAGCATCCTTAAACTTCACCCCGGGGCGTTCCGCAC
>JAHRFU010000037.1 GCA_019084485.1 Desulforudis sp.
CTTCTTCCGCCGGCGTTCACCCCTTTCAATGACTTGCCTTATCTCTTCTGGGTTGGCATCCAGGTACTTGTAGACAGTGTTTCGGCACACACCCAGCTTTCTAGCGATCTGGGATACGTTGAGTCCGATTTCCCTTAGGTTCTGAATCTCGAGATACATTCTCCACCTTTCACTGCTGGTCATATTCCCCTCCTCGGCGATGGGACTGGATAATTTCCAGTTCCATGATAGCCGAAAAGGAAGGGTGTGGGATTTGTTGCTCACTCTTATTTGCCGAAATCTGTTGATTCTATTTTAGCGGTCAGAGGCGTCAAGAGAAGAAGGACCTCATCGACCAGCGTCCCAACATCAACATCCTCACGGCGCAGCACAGTGTTCCGGGAGAAACTGAGCAGTTCCCCCACAAGGTTGTTGATGCGATCGATTTCCTGACTAACGATCCGGGAAAAATTGTGGCGAAACTCATAATCCTCGTATTTTTCGGGTAGCAGTTCTGCGAAAGTCTTAATGGACACCAAGGGGTTCTTGATCTCATGGGCCATACCCGCTGCCACCTCACCCAGAGATGCTAGCCGTTGAATGGTGTTCCTCTCCTGTTCCAGTTCCTTAATCCTGGTAACGTCGCTTATGACCAGGATCGCCCCCCGCCCTCCGGTTTCAGGCTCTTCCATCAGCGCCGTACTACAGGAGATATAGCGCATACTGTCCTCCGCGGACATGGTCACCTCGACCTCGCTTATGCACTGCCCGTCTTCCACCGTCTGCCGCAGTAGCGCACAAAGCTCTGCACTCAACACTTCCTCAACGGGTTTGCCCAGCACTGTCTCACTTGTCTTGGAGATGAACTTCTCGGCCGCAGTGTTGAAAGTGGTAACTAGGCCGTTAGCGTCCACTGCAACCAGTCCATTCCCCATATGCTCCAGCACTCCCTCCAGGTAGCGCTTCATTACAAGCACTTCCTGGTAGAGTTGGGAGTTCTTCAAAGACACCGACAATTGTGAGGCTAACGCCGAAAGTAGCTTCACATCCTGGCTGGAATAAGGCTCGCCGGATTGCTTTGAGCCTAGAAGAAACACGCCTTCCAGTTTTCCTTCAACCATCACCGGAACAGCAACCTCAGCCTGCAACTCGAACATTTCGTTTAGGATCAGATCCCTTTTCTCATTAAATGTCGCCACGTGCAGGTCCGTCTGCAACAATACATCCCCTGTACTCTCGAGGTGGAAAGACAGTCCTCCGGGTAATAATGGCCGGCTATCGTTATCATCAGGGGCATCAGGATTATTTGAAAATCGGGAGGCCATCAGGGTATAAGATCGGTCAACCGTTCGGACGTAGAATGAGGCACCCGTGATATGGACAGTGTCCACCACCCTAAAGACCAGGAACCTAAGCAGTTGATCCCTGCTCAGCATAGAAACCATTCCCTTGTTAGCATCAATCAGTGTGTCAAAGTAATCGTAGACTCCCCTATAGAAATAGCGATCTACAACAGCTTGAACAATCCTGTTAAGCGAATGGAAGAAAAGCGCAGCCGTAAGGGTTACAAGCACTAAGTAGCCATATAGAAGAGGCGATCCAAATACAATAGAGAAAAAGTGTTCCAACACAAATGCGGGCAATATACAAACTGCTGTCAGCAAAAATACCGCCAGACCATAAGAGACTACCTTGCGTAGGGCCAGATGAATATCCATCAAACGGTACCGGATGATGGCATAGGAAATGGATCCTACCCCAACCAGAATCGACAAAGGACCAAGATTGCGAAAACCCGCCACAGTTACGCCCATCAAAGGTAGGAAGACGTTGACCATGCTCGCAAGGGTGACCGAAATCAAGATGCCGCCAAAAAAGTAACGTATTTGATACCGAACCAAGCCCCGTGAAACCTTTAACTGGCGAATAAGCTGGTAAAGGGCGAAAACGATTACCGTACCGTAGAATATCGGAAAAACTAGAAAATAGCGGCCGTAAACCAACTCTTTTTGCTCCAGAGGTACGGCCACATCCTGGATAATCATTGAAGACATACTAGCCCCAGCCAACAGAAAACCGAGGAGAAAGATAGGAACAACCTTACGATATGGGTAACTGTTTTCACCTTGGAAGGAGTAAGCGAGGGCAAAGATGAAACAAGCCAAAATAGCCCCCACAGCGTGGGAAAACCGCATCCAAAACAGAAGGCTGAGGTATTCATTAAGGCATACAATTAATAGTACGGCAACCACCCAGAGACTGGTGGTTAGTACAAACCCGAAGAACAGACGATTAAGTAAGGCTTGGGGAGCCCTGACAAAAACGATTACACCCAATGCGACGTTAATTATCGCTGTCAAGATCAAGGCTACTGCTGTGAAAATGGTGAATCCCGACGCCGATCCTAGGATGTCCAAGGCAGTACCCCAGCTAGCTCAAGGTCGGAGATAATTAGGGAAGCAACACAGCCTCCCACGCCCGAAGCATTGATTAACACCCTGCTCACCCGGGCGACTCTACCTTGGTTCGGAATACAATCAAGATCACATTGTGGATCCAAATTCTCGTAGTTTGTAGTGGGCGGAATGAATTTGTGTTCAATGGATTGTGCGGCGGCGATCACCTGCAGTGGACCGGAAGCCGCCAACGGATTTCCGATCATTGACTTAATGGAGCCTGTAGGCACGTTATTAGAGTAGCGCCCGAATACTTCCTTTATCGCGCTCACTTCGATCCGGTCAGTAAACATGATTCCAGGGGCATGAGCGGATATATAGTCAATTTCGTTGGGGCTAAGTCGGGCCTTATTCAATGCCTCAGTCATCGCCGCGACATAGGCCGCCTTCAACGTCTTTAGAGAAGTTGCATTCGCGATGCCCCAGCCCGCAATCCTAGCGTAAATCTTTGCCCCGCGTCGGCTAGCGCTCTCGCGGTCTTCCAAAAGAATCATGCCAGCTCCTTCTCCGATTACGCCCCCCTCTCGCTTAGCGTCAAAGGGCCGGCTGGCGGTGGACGGATTATCCCCGAGACCCATATTGTTCACTGGGTGCAGACCAGCTTTCTCAAAACACGTCACCGTAAAAGGGGTAAGCGGAGCGTCCCCTCCGCCCGCTAGTACCATATCAGCCTCCCCGTCCAGGATAGAATCAGCTGCCGAAATAATGCTAATGATCCCGGAGGTGCAAGCTGAGGCATACGTCAGTACTTTTCCTTTGCACTGGAGGTCTTTTGCTATTTCTGCGGCCGCAGCGTGGGGAATAGTCGCCGCGATTACCGACGACGCAGTCGTACCGGACTGCTTAAATTTGTCGTACTCCCTTTCCCCAATCTCCATGTCTACCGCACCAATTCCGATCCTGATTCCGGAGCGTCGCCGCGAGAACTCATCCTTGCTAATTCCGGCATCAGCCATTGCCAGGTGCGAGGCCGTTACGATCATCAGATTACGCCAAGAACCGCCCTGCTCCCCACTTAGCCAATGTCTCGGCACAACCCCGGCAAACTCATGGTGATGATATTGCTCGGCAAAATGTTCAATATAGCGTATTCCAGACTCGCCCTTTTTTAGGGCATCCCAAAACTGTTCCTTGCCAACACCGTTGGGCGCAACGGGGCCAAGACCGGTGATCACAACCTCACGCAAGATGTGCCCACCTTTCCCGATGCGTATCGATACCGCGACTAGTAAACTCCTTGGCGCAAATCATAAACCAACACTGCTCTCCATATACCCTTTCGCTCCGAATAACCTTGAAACCCGAGTCCCCAATAGATTCAACAAGTCTCTTAACCGAGTAAAAATGATACTCCTGCTGCCGTTGAATATGCGCATTCACTAGTGTAAAAACCAAGAGCTGCGGCAAAGTCCTGAGCACCTGACCGGCAAGCAGAAACGGCCAGAGAAGCGGCTGACTCAAACGCAACTCACTAATGTGCTCCTGGACAATAAAGCGCATCTTAGGTTGATTAGCCGGGTTGACCAAGACAAACCGCCCGTTAGGCTTTAAGACGCGATTTAGTTCCCGAAGCAATCTCTCGGGGTCTTCGACGGCATAAAGTACATTGACGCAGACAACCGCATCAAATTCGCTTTCAGCGAACGGAAGAAGGCGGTTGAGGTCGACTTGCCGGACGGTGACCTTTGAGTTATTCTTAACCTTTCTTGCAGCCCGCCGCAGCATAGCCGGAGCGAAATCAACAGCAGTCAACAGCGTTTCCGGACGAGTCCGGGCAATGTGGGATGTGAGGTTGCCTGTCCCACACCCAGCGTCCAATACCTTCCATCCAGGTGCTGAGTTAAGCGCCTCGGCGGAAACCCGCAGCAGCCGGCGGTAAGGCAAAAACCTTAGCAGGATAGTATCATACACCCGGGCGTACAACTGCCACAGCCGATTTTCGACAATTCTCCACAACTTTTACGCACCATCCTTGTAGACACCATAACCACTCGCTAAGAACGACATGCTTCCGCTTAATCTAGCATTCTTTGTCAGGGAATATAATTCCTGCCACTGTTCGAGCAAAAACGTGGTTTACTGCGCGGAAATTGACAATTGCAAATGAATTGACCTTCGAGCTTACCAGGCTGTCCGCAATCCCTTTACAAGCAATGGACCCGACCCTTAATTTCTTGGTCGGTGTGATGTATAGAACAGGTAGCTGGCAGGTCACATTAATAAATGGGGGGCTAACCCGGTTCGCGGTGGAAAATACATTATGGCCAAGCTTAAACGCAAGCATAGAGCTCCCCGCCATCCATTACGACAGGCACAGCATCGAAAACCGCTCCCCGTATACGCTGACGAGCAACACCCCGGTGAAGCGGCTGATTGTTTAAATCCGTCACATAATTCAAGTAAGATTAAAGATGGCAGTTGCTAGAGAGCCTTCAGCCAGTAGTTCTGGATGATACTCTGTCCGTAGGTAGTGCCGGGAACCGCCCAGCGTCCGTTAAGCCCCTGCCAAGTAGAGGCGCAACCCCTCTGTACCAGGTTGAAACGCGGGCTTAAGAGAGTCTTGCCCGGCGGCAGTGGATCCTTACAAGAATAGGAATATAGGTGCTGGATGTGGGCTTCGACCCCGACTTCGGGCGTGGCGAAGGTAGCCCCGTGTCTTCCCGCCTCGAGCACAACCAGCCCGCGATCGGCACCGTTTATGGACTCTCCGCCCAACAGAATCTGTCCGGTGGCATAAAGGCCGCAGTAGTTGTTCTGATCCGGCTTCACCAAACCGGTATACTGCCAGAAATGGGTCTCCTTTGCCGCCTGAGCATAAGCCAGGTCACCTCGGATACCGTACTCGGCGCCAATGCGAATGTAGAGTTCAGCCAGGTCGGGAATCGGGATGAACGGTCGTCCTAGTTCCCCTTCCATCTTAGCTTTCAGGCGCGGGGTTTCGCTGTCTATCCATGCTCTTAGTTGTGCTGCCGTGGCCATGGACTGACCGCGGATGGTAAGGTCTGAGCTGGCGGTTACCGTACCGTTCGGTAACCGGATGGTCGGACTGTACTTCCCGAGTTCCGTTAGGTAGCGCTGAAATTGTTCAAGTTGTGCACTACTGAAGTCTACCTCAGTCCTGTACAGAAGCTCCGCCGAATTGATAAAGGTCATATCCAACAAGCGCAGGTTAGTCCGGTAGGAAGCCAGTTCATTCAGCAGACTGCTTGTCCCCGGAGGCGGCTGAATAGCGTCCGGAGGTCCGTTATCTCGCACCAACCCCCGGCTGGGTGGCGGAGGCAGTGGTGAAACAATGCTCACCGTACGGGTCGTAGAATCCCAGTTTACTCCGCAACCTAAAGCCTCACCAATAGCTCGAAAAGGAACCACGACCCGGTTTAAGCTGGTGATGAAGGGCTGACCCAGATCGGCAGGGAAATCCTTTACAGATCCGTCGACAACAACCCGAATGTCTGTTTTTGCGGTTGATATTGTTATGGGAGCAAGACTGTGGCCCGCAGTGGCAATAAGAATCTGCCTGGGATTCGGCATCCACTCCACCCGGGCACCCAGGTTCTCACTGACCACCCGGAGCGGTACGTAGACCCGGTCGTCCTTAATGAACGGAGATTGGTCTCCATCAGGGATTACTACCTGCTTCCCATCAATGACAATGCTGATCCCGGGCCTGTCCGCAGCTGCGGTCGGGGATCCCAGCAACATACATCCCATAAACAAAGCAAACACTAACGCTACGGCCGCTAACTGACGAATGACCGATCACCCTTTCAAACCTCTCTCGCTAGGGAAGACGCCCGAAACCCGTTGGCGGATTTCCAATACCCGGTACTTGTCCTATCATATACCGGGCTGAGGTAGTTCGACAATATTCTCCAGCCAAGATTATCTTAGTACACCAAAAATGGATTTGATTATTTATAAGGTCACGGGGTCAATCGGAATGCCCCGGGGCAGACTTCTACCAATAAGGAGAGTGAAAGGCGTGGCCTTTATCCCGGAAAGAGTATACGCACGAGAAAAGGCACTGGACTACCCACGGGGGCAGGAGGCAATAACCCAGTTTCGAAGGATGGGAGTACCAGTCAGCGTGCTAAAGGCTCGCCAACGTGTTCCGGGCATGGCCAAGGATTCAGTTCGCCGAGGCTACATCGAAGCCAAGAAGATACTGATACTGGATGTGGTCAACACCGGTTCCTTCATTTCTTCCCGCCCCTCCGCTGACTATCAATTACCGCTTTCATCGGGCTGCACCGGGTTTTGCGAATATTGCTATCTTAATACAACGCTCGGGAAGCGGCCCTACCTTAAGGTGTACGTGAACCTGGAGGAAATCCTTAATCAGGCGGCAGCTTACATTGAAGAAAACCCCGACCGGGAAGTAACCTTTGAGGGTTCCTGCACTTCGGATCCAATCCCGGTTGAACCCTATCTAGGTTCACTAGAAGCGGCTGTCAACTTCTTCGGACGCCAGGAGCGCGGAAGATTCCGTTTTGTCACTAAGTACACCGACGTGGCATCTCTTTTACAATTGGATCATCGCAACCATACCCGCTTCCGTTTCAGCATCAACATGGACGAAGTGATCCAACGTTTTGAGCATGGAACTCCCACTCTCATCCCCCGTCTGGACGCTGCCCGCAGAGTGATTGCCGCAGGCTATCCGTCTGGCTTCATCGTTGCTCCCCTGATCCTTGACGAGGGTTGGATGGAACAGTACAGCCGGCTCTTTTTGACTGTGCGTGAGATATGCGGTGACTTGGCCGGAGTGAATTTCACCTTTGAACTGATCACCCACCGCTATACCGATCGGGCCAAGCAGACCATTGAGGATGTCTTCCCCAAGACCAAGCTACCGATGAACCCTGAGTCCCGGATTTACCGGCGCGGACAATTCGGGTATGGAAAGTACCTATATCCGAAGGACTTGATGGCGGAGGCCAAAGAGCGTTTTGGGGATCTGGTGCGTAGCAATTTCCCTGACGCCCGTATCGACTACTTCATCTGATCTCAAAGGCGTCAGGAATATGTTCGATCGTCCGCAGGGCCAAGTCCTTACTGAAAGTGATGGCAATGACGTCAAATCGAACTGGTGGAAGCTTTTTCAACGATAGCAGGTAGAACTCTGCTACCTGTGCCAGCTTGCGCTGTTTACGGTAAGTGACAGTCTCCTGCGGGAATCCGAAATAGGAACCGGTTCGGGAACGGACCTCGACAAAAACCAGCGTTTGACCGTCACGGGCGACGATATCAATCTCTCCAAGCCGGCAACGAAAGTTAGTCTCCAGAATGGAAAGACCCTTCTTGCGCAAGAGATCCACCGCAATTGATTCACCCTGACGCCCCACTTCAATTCGCATCCCTGTTCCTCCGTGAGCACCCCTTAGGCACCGCTGTTATTCACTCACCGCAGTCTCACAAACTTAACCGTTGAGTCGGAACCCAGCTGGTATGGCTATCTTCGGAGTTCGGGTACTGATAAGGCCGGCGATAAACTGCCCGCGATGAATGGGCGTAGGGCCGAACCTGATGATATCCTCGCAATGCTCCCGGGTACCGTAGCCTTTATTGCGGTCGAATCCGTACTCCGGAAAGGCCTCGTGACACCGAACCATTAACCGGTCTCGCCAGACCTTGGCCAGGATCGATGCCGCGGCTATTGAAGCACATTTAGCATCGCCGTCCACCAGAGTAGACTGGGGAATGTGGATTCCCCGTATCTCCAGATTGCCGTCGACAAGAAGCCTCCTGGGCGGCACCGACAGTAAGCGTATAGCTCGGCGCATTGCCAAAAAGGTGGCCCCCAGAATGTTGTAACGCTCGATCTCGGTAACAGAAGCCACTGCAATCGCCCAGGCCTCGGCCTGATTGCATATCTCTGCGGCCGTCTGCTCGCGGCGGGCCGGGGAAAGCTTCTTGGAATCATTCAATCCGGGGATGAATCTCTCAACCGGTAGAACCACCGCAGCTGCCACCACCGGACCGGCAAGCGGCCCCCGCCCCGCCTCATCCAGCCCGGCCACAGGCCCGACCCCCCGTGCGGCAAGCATCTCTTCGCGCTCATACATCGCTCGAAGGCGACAGGCCTCAACAACCTCACATTCCAAGCGCCTGGACAAAACGTGAAAGAACTCCCTGGCACCAATTCGATCATCGTTACGCAGGGCGTCGTGAAGCTCCCGGTCAACACCAGCAGTATTTTTGATCAGCCGACCGATTTCGGCTAGGGTTAGCTTGGTTGTGTCCATGAAGCATAATATTCTTCCCCTGAAAGATAAACCCTGCCACATGTAGCACACCTTACGTTGGATAGTCGACATACTCAAAAACACCCTAAGCATAATCGGCGGGGGTGTACTCTGAGGAACTGCAGAACAAACGAAAACACCCACACCTGGAAGGTGCAGTCGCGCTGAGGGTATTGCCGGAACAAACGACAGGGAGTTGCGCAGTGAGCCGCGGATCAGAGTCGACCGCCTGTCTGAGTGAGCTAACAATTTTCATCATTCATGGTGCCGGTCGATAGACCGGAATAGGGCGACTGCCCCATTTTTCTTAGGCGTGGGGTTCGTCCAAGGTGAAGCGTCCCAGGCGTCCATCCTGAAACTCTTTGAGGAAAACAGCGGCGGTCTTAGATCGATCTGCACGCCCCCCGTGAAGCAGCAGTCCACGTTTAATCCCGATTAGATCCAACAGGTCACCGCTCTCTCCGGGCAAAGCCCGAAGATCAAACCGCTTCTTTAGAGCCGTCGGGGCATTAGCCAGGAGCCAGTTCAAGAGCCAATGGGCGATTTCCTCGACATCGACCACTTCCTCCCGGACGGCACCGGTCACCGCCAGCCGGTAACCGACGTTGGGATCCTCAAACTTGGGCCATAAAACGCCGGGAGTATCCATCAATTCGATATTTCGCCCTACTCGAACCCACTGTTTTCCGCGAGTCAGTCCGGGGCGCTTGCCGGTGCGGGCGGACTTCTGGCCGACGAGACGGTTAATAAAGGACGATTTACCCACGTTCGGTATCCCTACAACCATCAAACGGAGCGGGCGTCCCAGTACCGCTGTGCCACTCCTGGGTACAGCCTTCTGTACCGCGGCGGTAACCGACCGGACGCCGGTCCCTCTTATGGAATCCACCTTAAGAACCACGTGTCCCCGATCGTTGAACACGGACTCCCAACTGCGGGTGAGTCCGGGCTCGGCCAGGTCAATCTTGTTCAGCACGACAATCCGGGGCTTCTTCCCGAGGATTTCATTGACCATCGGGTTCCGGCTACTGGACGGAATGCGCGCATCCAGAAGCTCAAAAACGGCGTCACAGAGCTTGAGCTGCTCTCTGATCAGCCGTTTGGTCTTGGCCATATGTCCCGGAAACCACTGTACACTCATTGGATTTCACCTGCTTGTTCGCCCGCCGGCGTCGGTTTGGCGGCTAGCGGGCGACCCCTATTCGGTCGATCGGCCAGTAGATGGCCACCAGTTTTCCGATCAGCAGGTCATCCTGTAGAAAGCCCCAGACCCTGCTGTCATCACTATTGTTTCGGTTGTCCCCGAGCATGAACAGGTGTCCCTCGGGAACCTGCACCGGCCCAAAATCGGCGAAATCCAATCCCTCCGGAAGATAGGGTTCGGGCACCGGTTCGCCGTTAATATACAGCACTGAGTCCTGCAATGCCACCGTTTCGCCCTCCAGGGCAACCAGGCGCTTCACAAAAGCCCGTTTGGGATCGCGCGGATATTTGAAAACGATCATTTCCCCACGCTGAGGCTCACTGAAATAGTAGCTGAACTTGGCCACGACAATGCGATCATTAACCAGCAGAGTCGGTTTCATAGACTCCGACGGGATCACAAAGAACTGGAAAATGAATAAACGAATGATCAAAGCTAGGATTACAGCAATGATTAAGGACTCGAATACCTCGCCCACCAGGGATACGCGCTGCCGACCAGTCTTTTCCAAACCTTAACCCCTCCACCACGGAATCTCATATATATTGAAAACAATAGCAAAAAGGGACTGCCCAGCAGCCCCCCATGCCTATTTCATACCCTATCGTCTGTCGCGAATTCGGGCTGCCTTACCGCGTAATTTCCGCAGGTAGAACAGTCTGGCCCGACGCACTTTGCCACGCCGCAGGACGTCAATCTTCTGTACACGCGGTGAATGAATCGGGAACGTCCGCTCCACACCGACTCCGTATGAAACGCGGCGCACTGTGAAGGTCTCGCTTAAGCCCCCGCCACGGCGTCTGATAACCACGCCCTCAAACATCTGGGTACGCTCGCGCTCACCCTCCACCACCTTAACGTGCACTCTGACCGTGTCACCGGGGCGAAAGCTCGGAATATCTGTTTTCATCTGCTCTTCTTCTACAGAGCGAATCATTTGCATTTTACTTTCAACTCCTTGTCAGGTCAGTCACACAACCAACCCTTATTGTACCACAAGTTCGGAAAACCGCAAGGCTCTAAGCCTCTGTATCTCCTATTTCCGAAGCACGCCTGGCGATTTCCCGCAGGGTGCGCCGGTCTTCTTCGGTAAGACCCTCAGCCAGCAGATCGGGACGCCGGACAAGGGTCCGAATGAGCGCCTCTTCCCTGCGCCACCGATTGATCTGCGCGTGGTGACCGCTCAGTAGAATCTCGGGTACCGGCAGGTTCCGGTATTCACGGGGCTTTGTGTACTGCGGGTATTCCAACAGTCCCCCGGCAAAAGAATCGTCCTCGGCGGCATCCGGTTCCCCCAGAACTCCAGGGATCAAGCGGGAAACGGCGTCCACTACAACCATCGCCGGCAGTTCCCCTCCGGTAAGCACATAGTCTCCGATGGAGACCTCCAGGTCCACCAGCGGTCGAACCCTCTCGTCCATACCCTCGTAGTGTCCGCAAATCAGCACCGCGTGCTCCTGGTCGGCCAGTACCCGGGCCATACCCTGGTCAAAGGTGGCACCCTGAGGACACATCAGCACTACCGGTCCGAAGTTCCCGGAGCAGCGGTTGCGGAGATCGTCTACGGCCTCATACAGCGGTTCAGCCGTCATCACCATCCCGCCGCCTCCACCGTACGGTGTATCGTCCACAGTACGGTGTTTGTTTTGGGAGTAGTCCCGAATGTTAACCAGATTGATCTTGATCAGGCTACGATCCACGGCCCTTCCAATGATACTGGTGGTTAACGGTCCCTGAAACATTTCCGGAAACAGAGTAAGGATGTCAAAGATCATAGTTCCAGTAACCCTTCGGGCAATTCCACGGTGATACGGCCGTTTTCCAGTGATATCTCCCGCACGAACTCTTTCCGGGCGGGAACCAGCAGAGGCTTCGGGCCGCCTCGGTTTATGACATAGATGTCGGTGGCTGAGGTCTGCAACACATCGGTGACCATCCCCAGGCGTTCTCCCTGCAAATCATATACTTCCAAACCGACAATTTGGAACAGGTAGTAGTGCTCATCTGGAAGCTCGACTAAGTCATCCTGTCGAACCTGAAGCAACGAGCCCTTCAGTTCTTCCGCCGCATTCATGTCCTGGATCTCCCGAAACTTCAAAACAATGAAGCGCTTGTGCAGGTAGCTCTGTTCAATGTGCAATTCCCGCCGTTTGCCGTTACGAAAGACGGATACTGTTTCCATTCTTTCAAAACGCTCCGGATAGTCCGTCAATGGGATAGCACGAACCTCACCCCGATTACCCTGGGTGTTTACAATCTCCCCGATGGACACGAAACCGTCACTCATTTGAACCATCCCCGGTCGGCACTCCTTGCCGAATCTCAGCGACACGACCGTCCTCTAGTATAACTTCCACTTCCATCACCTGACGCCAGATATCCCCGACCTGAATCTCCACAATGCTCTCGACCCGACCGTGCACAATCTCTGTACCGGATTCCAGCCCCAGCACCTTCTGGGCCTGATGCACCAGCTTCTCTCGGGCTTCCAGGTGCTTTTCCCGTTCCCGGTGCAGTTGTTCACGGTATTTGTCCGAGCCCGGAATCGGCAAAAATTTGCCATCCTCTGCTTCAAGGCGTTTCAACTCGGCGTTGAGCCGGTGCACGGAATAGTCCGTCTGGGCAGCATAGGCCTTCTTGTATCCGTCGGTAACCCGAATCTTAACGACTACCGGTCGGGTAATCGTAATTCTCTCCACAAGGGTCACTCCCTAGCATACTGCTAGACTATTTCCACCGTTACCCGCTTACGCTGTTTAATGGCCGCAGCCTTGACCAGCGTCCGAATCGCCTTGGCGATACGCCCCTGTTTACCGATCACCTTACCCATATCTTCAGGAGCAACCCGGAGTTCAATGACCATGGATTTTTCCTGCTCCACGACACTTACCTTGACCTGATCCGGCTGATCCACCAGGGATCGGGCCAGAATTTCAACCAGTTCTTTCATGGCTAACCCTTCTCCTCCTCACCTTGCGTGGCACCCTTATTACCAAGGATACCCGCCTGCTTGAAAAGGGAGCGCACCGTTTCGGTAAGTTGGGCACCCTTATTCATCCAATCCCGTGCCTTTTCCTCATCAACCTTGATTTCAGCCGGTTTGCGAAGCGGATCATAGTATCCGATTTCCTCGATAAACCGTCCATCACGCGGCGCACGGGCATCTGCAACCACTATCCGGTAGAACGGATCCCGCTTTGCTCCGAGCCGTCTGAGTCTGATCTTAACAGCCATTCTTGTGACACCTCCTTCCAAAATTCAACTACCATTCCATCTTGGTTTATCTGAAACACCGCAGCAAGCAGCACAGCACAGCAAGTGGGGACGGTTCTTGCTTGCCCGGTAATTAATGGTAGTAGCACAATAAGGTTAAGGCCCTTTTCTTGATACTCCTTGCATTAATCCGATCCCTTCAAGGCCCAAACCCGAGGTTGACCTGAGATTCTGCTACATAAACGGGAATTTCGGAAGGCGACGCTTTTTGCCGCCTTTTTTCGCAGTCTTTTCCCAGTCGGAGAACTGCCGAACCAGCTTGCGCGTCTGCTCAAACTGCTTCAGTAGCCGGTTCACTTCCTGCACCGAGGTTCCGCTACCGCGGGCCACCCGTTTGCGCCGGCTGCCGTCCATGATCTCCGGATTGGCTCTTTCCCTAGCGTTCATTGAATTAATAATCGCCTCGGCAAAAACCAGATCCTTTTCATCGAAGTCCATTTGACCCTTCATCTTCTTGCTCATCTTATCGAAGCCAGGGATCATCCCCATAACCTGGTCGATGGGCCCCATTTTCTTGAACTGCCTGAGCTGGCTGAGGAAGTCATTTAGGTCAAAATCGGCGCTCTTCAGTTTCTCCTGTAAGCGCTTCGCCTCATCGGCATCCATCGTTGCCTGGGCCTTTTCAATAAGCGTCAGTACATCACCCATCCCCAGGATGCGGTCCGCCATCCGGTCCGGGTGGAAGGGTTCAAGCGCGTCCAGTTTCTCACCGATACCCGCGAACTTGATCGGACATCCGGTAACCTGACGTACAGAGAGGGCGGCGCCACCGCGGGTGTCCCCATCGAGCTTGGTCAGAACCACACCACTCAAGCCCAGCCGCTTATGAAAGGTGTCGGCCACCGCTACGGCATCCTGCCCGGTCATCGCATCAACCACGAGCAGGATCTCATGGGGCTCTACGCCCGCCTTTATCTGTTCCAGCTCCTGCATCAATTCATCATTGATGTGGAGCCGGCCGGCAGTGTCGATGATCACCAGGTCCTGGCCGTTACGCCGGGCACTCTCTAGCGCGGCGCGGGCGATGGCGGGCGGTTTTTGTTCGCCCATCTGAAATACGGGTACGTCCAGCTTGTCGCCCAACACCTGAAGCTGCTTGATCGCCGCCGGACGGTAAATGTCCCCGGCCACGAGCAGGGAACGACGCCCCTGAGCCTTGAAATGGTTAGCCAGTTTAGCCGAAGTAGTGGTTTTGCCGGAGCCCTGCAGCCCTACCATCATGATCACCGTGGGTGGCTTGTGGGCGATCTGGATTTTCGCATTCTGGCCCCCCATCAGGGAGGCCAGTTCATCACGGACGATCTTCACCACGTGCTGCGCGGGGGTAAGACTGGTGAGCACCTCGTCCCCAACGGCCTTGGCCCGCACACTGTTTACAAACTCCTTAACAACCTTAAAGTTTACGTCGGCCTCCAGCAGGGCTAAACGTACCTCACGCAGGGCCTCGTTAACATCGGCCTCCGTAAGACGACCTTTTCCCTTCAGCTTCTTAAAGGTCTCCTGAAGCCTCTCACTCAGGCTTTGAAACGCCAACTGCCTTCACCTCCCGATCTAACCACCAGCGACACGGAGCACGTCCTGCAACAATGCCTTGATCCGCCGGTATCTGTCGCCCTGTTCAACCGGCAGCCCATCCAGTTCTTCGGCTGCCTCGGCGATTCTGGATCGCTGGTACAAAAACTTCTCAACAAGTCCCAGTTTCGCTTCATAACGCTCCAAGGCCAGGGTAGCCCTCTTGATGGTGTCATGCACAGCCTGTCTGGTTACACCCTGCACTGCGGCAATCTCTCCGAGGGACAGATCCTGGGCATAGTACTCCTCAAGGATCCTCTGTTGACGCTCGGTCAGCAGAGGACCGTAGAAATCAAACAGTAAATTAATTCTCGCAAACTTCTCCATCATACCCCGTCTGCATGCTATCAAGTAGTTTTCCTTTACACCCTATGATTTTAAACAACTTACCACTCATTGTCAAGAGAATGACTAGGCTCAATTTGGACGGAGAACCAGGTATCTATTGCGATCTGCTACGGATGAGGTTTAGAATAGATCAAACATGTCTTACCAGGCACGACTGTGAGCGGTACGTCTGTGGACAAAATGTCTATCACAATAACCCGTATGGAGGTTTACGAATGTCTCTGATGAATGTCGATGACGCCTTGGGTCTACGCCGGGAACAGGTTCGGGAGAAATATAAGACCTACCTCAGCAGCCCCTTTGCCAGTATCCAGGTTCTGCTCAACTTCGACCGCCAATATGTAAGGGCTAAGGATACCCGGGTATGGGACGCCGAGGGCCGTGAATACCTGGATTTCGTAGCCGGGTACGGCTCGGTGAATGTCGGTCACAACCACCCGCGGGTGCTGGAGGCCCTAAAACAAATCGAAGACACCCCTAAGATTATGCCGACTGCGCTGCAGCAGCTGCCGGCTGCACTGGCCCATAATCTTGCGGAGGTGACTCCCGGCGGACTCTGCCGAACCTTCTTCTGTAACAGCGGCACCGAAGCCGTCGAAGGGGCGATCAAGATCGCCCGGGCCGCCACCGGACGCCCCCAGTTGGTGTCCACCATCGGCGGCTTCCATGGCAAGACCATGGGGGCCCTGTCGGTCTCCGGAAGAGACAAATATAAGACCCCCTTTGCACCGTTGCTGCCGGAATGTGTACAGGTCCCATACGGCGATTTGGACGTGCTGGAAGAAGTGCTGCAGACACAGCGGGCTGCAGCGTTCATCGTTGAGCTCATTCAGGGAGAAGGCGGGATTATCGTTCCTCCGCCCGGATACATCAAACAGGCCAGGGAATTATGTACCCGCTACGGTACGCTCTTTGTCGCCGACGAGGTGCAGACGGGGATGGGCCGCACCGGTCACATGTTCGCCTGTGAAGGTGAGGACATCGTCCCGGATATCATCTGCCTGGCCAAGTCGCTGGGTGGCGGGGTGCTGGCGGTGGGGGCCTACGTGACCACCGATGAGGTCTTCAAAAAGGCTTATGGGGCAATGGACCGTGCGCTCCTGCATACATCGACCTTCGGCGGTTACTGGGGAAATGCCATGGCCTGTGCCGCTGCGATCGCTACCATTAACGTACTGATCGAGGAGAAGCTGCCGCAGCGTGCGGCCGAGGTCGGAGAATACTTCCTCGGGCAGCTCAGGATACTTAAGGAGACGTCTCCAGTATTGAAAGACGTCCGCGGTCGGGGGCTGTTGATCGGTCTTGAGTTTGAACACTCCGGCCAAGGTTTCCTGAGCCGTTTCTCATCTGACATGTCGGTGAAGACGGTCGGTGACTTCGGTCACATGGCCAGCCTGATCGCGGTGGATCTGGCCAACCGACATCAGATTCTTACGGTGTACACCTTGAATAATCCGAATGTGATTCGGTTGGAACCGCCGCTCACCGTGACCCGGGAGGAATGCGACCAGGTAATTCAAGCACTCGCCCAGCTGCTGAAGCAGAAGAAGAGTTTTCTGGGGGCCGCAACCTCAACTCTGACCGGTGCCTTTAGATCCAGCAAAAAATAGCGGGGAACGAACGGGTCGCCAAGGTCAAAGATGACGGCTAAACAATGAGAAGAACCCTGCCCATAAGCGGGTTCTTCTAAATTATGCCGGATTAAGTAGCGCTATCCGACCTCAGCCACCAGCCGGCGGGCGCGGCGCTCTGACTCTGCCATCACTGCCTCTTCATCGAGAACCAGTACCTCATAGTCGCGCATCAGCACCCTGCCGTCCACAATAACCGTCCGGGCGTCGCTCCCGTGAGCGCTGTAGACCAGATGGGCGGCAACATCATACATTGGATGGAGATGCGGCTTGTGCATATCCCAAAGGACGATGTCCGCTTTCTTCCCAACTTCGAGCGTTCCAATCCCGTCCTCCAAACCCAAGGCTCGGGCACCATTTACGGTAGCCATTGACAGCGCCTGCTCGGCCGGTAGCACCGTTGGATCCTCGTGGGTGACCTTCTGGAGAAAAGCAGCCGAACGCATTTCCTCGACCATGTCCAGGTCGTTGTTACTGGCGACACCATCGGTACCCAGGCCGACGGTTATCCCCGCCGCTAGAAGCTTGACTACCGGTGCCGTTCCACTGCCCAGCTTCATGTTGCTCTGTGGGTTGTGCACCACCCGCACCCCGTAACGGGTCAGGATCGAAATATCCTCGTCCGAAAGATGCACACAATGTGCGGCAAGAACTGGAATCTCGAAGAGCCCCGTCTGTTCCACCAACTGAACCGGTGTGCAGCCGTGCTCTTCCGCCGTCTGGGTGATCTCGCTCCGGGTTTCCGCAAGGTGAATATGGACACCCACTCCAAGCTCTACAGCCGCGTCCCTGACCAGCCGCAAGTAGTCCGGAGGACAGGTGTACGGCGCGTGAGGCCCTAACATTACAGTGATCCGGCCGTTCGCCGATCCGTGGAATTCTCTTGCAAACCCATGGCTCCAAGTCAGGGCCTCTTCCCCGTTCGGAGCCACGCCGATCAATCCACGGCAAAGAGAGGCACGCATGCCGGCATCGCCTACGGCCCGTGCCACTTGGTTCATATGGAAGTACATATCGGCAAAAGTGGTGGTGCCGGACCGGATCATCTCCAGGCAGGCGAGCATCGTGCCCCAGTAGATGTCCTCCTCCGTCAGTTTTTCCTCGATGGGCCAGATCTTGTTGTTCAACCATTCCATAAGCGGCAGGTCGTCGGCATAGCCCCGGAACAGGGACATAGCGGCGTGGGTGTGGCAGTTGATGAGCCCCGGAGTGGCTACTAATCCTTTTCCGTTAATCTCTATTTGCGGCTTAAACCCTTTTGGAGCGCAGCCCGCTGGACCAACGGCTGTAATCTGGTTATTCTCAACGGCAATTTCCCCGCTCCTGATCATCGGGGTTCCGTTAACCTGCAGGATGTCAACATCCCTAACCAAAATGCTCATCTGCTGTCTCCTTGCTATTTCTGTCCGTAGGAATTCCGGTAGAAGTCCCGCAGTGCTATGATGTCTTCATCGGGCAAAGGAACGGGACTCCCTACGATTCTGGCGTATACCAGAACCTGAGCGGCCTTTTCTACCACCCGGCAGACCTGAAACGCCTCTTCCAGCGTGTTTCCGATCCCGACCACTCCGTGATTAGCCAACAAGGCCGCATTGACATTTTTCAGAGTGGCAGCGGTAATTTCAGCCAGTTGAACACTGCCGGCGGGAGCATAATCGGCTACCGGAACCGTCCCGCCCACCACTGAAACCAAGTCCTCCAAAATCGGCGGGATGCTCTGCCGGGCAACAGCCAGGCCGCTAGCGTACGGGGAGTGAGTGTGGATTACGGCATGCACGTCGGGACGGGAATGGTAAATCGCCAGGTGCATCGGCAGCTCCGTAGACGGGCGAAGGTGCCCTTCCACAGGAGCCCCTGCTAAGTCCACCACCACCATGTCCTTGGCGTGCAGACGGCCGTAGTCGAGCCCACTGGGGGTAATCACCACCACGTCATCACGTCCCACCCGATAAGAAAGGTTGCCCCAGGAACCCAGAACCAAGTTCGCCTGAACTACAGCCAGCCCCATCTTTACCAGTTGTTCCTTGGCCTTCTCTACCGCCAGACTCAATGCCATTACCTCCTCTCCTTCCGGTTCGTAGAACCGGTTTTCTCTACTCCCATCCCTGAAGGTAACGCGTCTGCTCAGCGGTGAGTTCATCAATGGTGATGCCGAGCGAGGCCAGTTTCAAACCGGCTACCCGCCGGTCGATTTCGGGCGGGAGATTGTACACCCGTTTCTCCAGCGTGCCGACCTCGGCCAGGATGTGCCGGGCAGCTAACGCCTGCAGCGCAAACGACAGGTCCATGATTTCCGCCGGATGACCATCCCCGGCAGCCAGGTTCACCAGTCTGCCCTCGGCCAGAAGGTAGAGCACCCGTCCATCGGGCAAAACATACCCTTCAATGTTGTGTCGCGCCTGATAGCGGCGAGTGGATATCACCTCCAGGTCTCCCTGGTTAATCTCAACATTGAAGTGGCCGGCGTTTGCCAACACAGCTCCATTTTTCATCCGGGAGAAGTGTTCCTCCCGTAGCACGTCCTTACAGCCGGATGCGGTGACAAACATGTCGCCTTCAGCTGCCGCGTCAAGGCTGTTCAGCACCCGGTATCCGTCCATGTGCGCTTCTATGGCCCGGACCGGGTCCACCTCACAGATTATAACATTGGCGCCAAGACCGTCAGCCCGCATCGCAATCCCACGTCCACACCAGCCGTATCCGACCACGACCACGGTCTTGCCGGCTACCAACAAGTTCGTGGTTCTCAGAATCCCGGACCAGGCTGATTCCCCTGTGCCGTAACGGTTGTCAAACAGAAACTTGCAGCGGGCATCGTTGACGGCGTACATCGGGAAAAGCAGGCGGTTCTCCTTCTCCAGCGCCCGCAGCCGCATTACCCCGGTAGTAGTCTCCTCCGCACCGCCGATCACTCCGGACGCCACATCGGTCAGTTTGGTATGCAGCAGGTGAATCAGGTCGCCGCCATCGTCGATGACCAGGTGCGGCCTCGTAAGCAACACGGCTGTAAGATGGGCTTCATACTCTTCCGGTGTCGGGTCGTGCCAGGCGAAGACCGGGACACCTGCAGACACCAGCCCTGCAGCCACGTCGTCCTGCGTAGAGAGCGGATTACAGCCGGTGACCGCCAGTTCTGCCCCTCCGGCCCTAAGAACCAGCGCCAAGTAGGCGGTCTTAGCCTCCAAATGGATACTCATCGCGATGCGGATCCCCTTAAAGGGCAGATCACGCTCAAACTCCGAACGAAGAATATTAAGTACCGGCATGTGCGCCTGCACCCATTCAATTTTTAGACGCCCCGCGTCAGCCAGTTCGACGTTGCGAATCTGATACTCCAACTATGTACCCTCCGTCCACATTATTTCTTCGAGGGCTGGGCCATATGGAGAGCGCAGTACCCCCGCCTCTGTAATAATTGCCGTAATCAGTTCGTTAGGTGTAATATCAAAGGCCGGGTTCCAAACCCCGACACCTTCCGGTGCCACACGCCCGCCCCGGAAGTGGGTGATCTCGACGTGATCCCGTTCTTCGATCGGGATCCGGGCTCCATCCGGTACCCGCATATCGATCGTGGAGCGTGGTGCGGCGACATAGAAGGGGACACCGTGGAACCGGGCCGATACGGCAAGCCCGTATGTTCCAATTTTATTCGCCACGTCTCCGTTAGCCGCAATCCGATCCGCTCCCACCACTACCAGATCAAGGCCCCGAGCCGACATCAGGTAGGCAGCCATACCGTCCGTTATCAGAGTGACTTCGATCCCCTCCCGCATCAGCTCAAACGTCGTCAGCCTGGTACCTTGCATGTACGGACGAGTCTCCGTAGCATACACCCCGATTTCTTTCCCGGCCCGGTGCGCAGCCCGAATCACGCCAAGGGCGGTCCCGAATCCGGCCGTGGCTAGCGCCCCGGCATTACAGTGCGTAAGGATACGGGCCTGCTGCGGAACAAGTTCCTGTCCGTAGGCCCCCATCCGTTCATTAGACGAGATATCTTCTCCGAATATCGCTTCAGCCTCGTTGAGCATCACCGCACAGACGGCTTCGGAATCCCCCTCCGCGGCTGCCGCCCTAGCCATCATCCGCTCCAGGGCCCAGCGCAGGTTCACGGCCGTGGGGCGGGTCTCGATCAGGATCGAAGAAGCCCGGATCAGTTCATTTTGGAGTTCTTCACGATTCTTACTCAGAGCCGCCAGGGCCGCCAGTACCATTCCGTAGGCTGCTACGACCCCGATGGCCGGCGCCCCGCGCACCTGCATAGACCGGATCGTATCCGCCGCCTCGCTGTAAGTCCGGCAGGACACGTATTCGACGTCATGCGGGATGACAGTCTGATCCAAGACGTAGAGAACCCCGTCTTTCCAGTATAACGTCTCCAAGGCTAGCCCTCCCCCTTCGAATGGACGGGACCACCGCTGACCGCCCAGTGACAGGCGCACTCTCGTTCTTCACCGATCATGGTAATCGCCTGCATTATCAACCGACGCAGGTTTTCGGCATTAAGGCTCATTACCTCCAGTACCTCTTCGTGAGTAAGGCGGGTCTGAGAGATCCCGGCCGCAAAATTGGTGACCATCGCTATGCTGGCGTAACAAATTTCGGCTTCACGCGCCAAAACGACCTCGGGAACTCCGGTCATCCCAACCAAGTCCCCACCCAGTTGGCGAATCATGGTAATTTCAGCTGCGCTCTCAAAACGCGGGCCATCCGTACAGGCGTAGGTTCCACCGGACGCGGCCGGCTGGCGAAGTTCCCAGGCCGCCCGTACCAAGATTTCGCGTAGTTCCAAGCAGTAGGGGTCAGTGACGTCACAGTGGACCACCCCCTTTTCATCTCCGTCAAAGAAGGTCTGCGCCCTGGCCTTGGTAAAGTCGAGAAACTGGTCCACAAATACAAAGCTGCCGGGCTTCATTGCCCGGTTCAGAGAGCCTACCGCAGCCGTCGCCAGGATACTGCGCACACCGAGCTTCTTCAGGCCGGCGATGTTAGCCCGGTAATTGACACGATGAGGCGGGACGGTGTGACCCTGCCCATGCCGGGAAATAAAGGCGATCGGTTTCCCCCGGTAGGAACCGATATTCACGGAGATATCGCCGTAGGGTGTACTCACCTGCTCGGTACGAACGTCATCAAGTATCTCCGGGTCGTAAACTCCAGTACCACCGATGATTGCGATGCGTACGGTCATAGACAGCCTCCTCCAAAATATAGGACCTGGGGAGGTGTTAAGTGTGTATCACCTCTCAAGTCCTAGGTTGTGGTTAGATTACCTGATATATTCTTCTCCCTGAAAGGATTTCCTGTTCCCCTAACTATAAAAAGCGCCCGACTGGGCGCAATATTGATCTTTTACTGTTCACCGAAGATGGCATCGATGAACTCCTTGGCGTCGAAATAAGCCAAATCCCCGATCCCCTCACCCGTACCGACCAGCTTCACTGGAATCCGGAGTTCACGTTTGATCGCCACCACGATGCCACCCTTGGCTGTTCCGTCCAGTTTGGTAAGAACTATCCCGGTGACCCCCGTCGCCTCACCGAACATTTTGGCCTGACTAATCGCATTCTGCCCGGTAGTCGCGTCCAGAACCAACAAAACCTCATGCGGTGCTCCTGGGATCTCCCGGCCCAGCACACGATAAACCTTTTTCAGTTCTTCCATCAGGTTAACCTTCGTGTGCAGCCGACCGGCCGTGTCCACGATAACCACATCATAGTCGCGGCTCTTTGCTGCCTGCAGGGAGTCATAAACAACCGCAGCCGGATCGGAGCCTTCGCTCTGCTTGATCACCTCGACCCCGGCACGTCTACCCCAGACTTCAAGCTGATCAATAGCCGCAGCGCGGAAGGTGTCGGCTGCAGCCAGCAGCACCCTCTTACCATCCTGACTCAGCACATGAGCCAGTTTACCGATAGTGGTAGTCTTACCGGTGCCGTTTACTCCCACGACCATGATTACCGAAGGTTTGCCAGGCAGGTTCAGGGCTACCTGGTCTTCCCCGGCCACCATTTCCGCCAGCTTTTCGCGCAGGATCGGCTTTAACTTGGTAGGATCGTCCCATCTCTTTTCTTTTAATACCGCCCGGACACCCTCAACCAGTTCCATGGAGGTGCCGACGCCAACGTCAGACTGAATCAAAATCTCTTCCAGCTTCTCGTAAAGCTCCTCGTCAACGGTTGCACGTCCGTAGATCGCCGCCTCGACCCGTCCGGAAACCGCTTCCCGGGTCTTGCTTAAGCTTTGTTTCAAGCGGCCGAAAATACCCATTACGTCCTCCCCGGATAGTTGATCGGATTTAGGCAGTCGGAGTACCCTGGTCTGATTCAATCAGTGCCTGCTTCGCCGCCGACTGCTCGGCTTCCTTCTTAGTGCGCCCCCGACCGGTTCCCAATACCTGTCCACCGTAAAGAACCGCCGAACAGAAAGCCTTACAATGGTCAGGGCCGTCCTCCCGGATAATCACGTATGTTATCGGGTTAGGCGACTTCTTCTGCAGCCGTTCCTGTAGTCTTGTTTTGTAATCCGGCTCCACCCGGCCGTCCATTGCATTTTGCACCGTTTCCCGCAGCACACCCTGGACGAAGGCCCGTGTCGGTTCCAGACCGCGATCCAGATACATTGCCCCGAGCAGGGCCTCGAAGGCATCCGCGAGAACAGACGGTCGTTCCCGGCCTCCCGAAAGCTCCTCGCCGCGCCCCATTCGTAGATACCTTCCAAGGCTGATTTTTCGGGCTACACCAGCAAGCGACGGTTCACAAACCGCCGCCGCACGCAACTTCGTCAATTCACCCTCACTTGAGCTCGGCAACAGGGCAAATAATTGCTCGCTGATCACAATCTCCAGGACGGCGTCACCCAAAAACTCAAGACGTTGGTTGTTTCGGCACCCCGGATTCTCAAAGCTGTAGGAACTGTGGGTCAAGGCTTCCCGGAGCAGATCCGGACTGCTCCAGGAAACGCCGATGCTGGCCTGAAATGCTTTCAGGCTGTCCGGCGTCATTACCGTTCACCGCCCTCGTATTTCTTGAACAACAGAGTCGCGTTATGGCCGCCGAATCCGAACCCGTTGGACAACGCCACCTTCACCGGATAAGGCCGTGCTTTATTCGGTACATAGTCCAAGTCACAGTCCGGATCAGGTTCCTCATAGTTTATGGTGGGGGGGATCACCCCGTGCCGAATGCTCAATACGCTCGCGACGGCTTCCAGACCGCCGGCGGCACCGAGCAGATGGCCGGTCATCGACTTAGTGGAACTCACCAATACACGGGGCTGCTCACCAAAAACCAGCTTAATGGCCTTGGTCTCCGCAACGTCACCCAAAGGTGTGGACGTCCCGTGCGCATTGATGTAATCCACCTCTTCGGGCTTAGTCCCGGCATCGTGCAGCGCTGCCGTCATCGCCCTTGCAGCGCCACGCCCTTCAGGCTCCGGCGCCGTCATGTGATAGGCGTCACAAGAAATGCCGTATCCACCAAACTCCGCGTAGATCCGCGCCCCACGGCCAACAGCATGTTCCAAACTCTCAAGAACCAGAATCGCAGCCCCCTCGGCCATTACAAAACCATCCCGTCCGGAGTCGAACGGCCGGCTGGCCTTTTCGGGCTCATCGTTGCGGTTTGACATTGCCTTCATCGCAGAGAAACCGCCGAGGGCAAGCGGGGTAATCGCCGCCTCGGTACCTCCGGCAATGATTACGTCCGCCTCACCGCGTTCAATCATCCTGGCCGCATCGCCGATAGCATTATTACTGGAAGCACAGGCGGTTACCAGTGTCGCGTTTGGACCACAGAAACCAAACCGTAGCGCTACCAGCCCGGCGGCCATGTTCCCGATCATCATCGGCACCAGAAAGGGGCTTAGACGCCCCGGACCACGTTCAAACAAGACCCTGGCCTGCTCCACAAGCGTCTGTATCCCGCCGATTCCGGATCCCAAAACAACCCCAACCCGGTCACAGTCAATGTCGTCCGGGTTCAAACCGGCATCTTCAAGTGCCATCGCCGCCGTGGCCACGGCAAATTGAGCCACCCGGTCCATGCGGCGGGCTTCCTTTTTCTCCATGTAACGGGTCGGGTCAAAATCAGGCACCAGTCCTGCCATTTGCGTACGATACTCCGATACATCAAATTGGGTAATCCGCCGGACTCCTGAGATACCCCCGGTAATGGCCTGCCAGAACTGCTCCAGACCTGTTCCAACCGGGGAGATGATGCCCATACCGGTAATCACCGTGCGTACACCCAAAACCTATTGCACCCCCTGTGAATCGAAAGCAAAACCCAGGTTACATCCTGGAGTCGATAAACTTAACGGCATCACCCACGGTACGAATTTTTTCTGCTTCATCGTCCGGGATTGTGGTGTCAAAGCTCTCTTCAAAAGCCATGACCAACTCAACCAAATCAAGTGAATCAGCACCCAGATCGTCAACAAAGGAAGCGCCTTCGGTCACTTCGTCCTCTTCAACACCTAATTGTTCGACGATGATGGACTGTACTTTTTCAAAGGTACTCATTTCCTAACCCTCCTTTCTAAAAATCTAATAACTTCTGTTACCCAAATACCTAAATGGCGAGACCGCCATCCACGGCAATCACCTGTCCAGTAATATAGCCGGCCGCATCTCCGGCCAGGAAACACGCCAGATTGGCGATATCGTCCGGCTCCCCGAATCTCCCCAACGGGATTTCTGAAAGCATCTTCTGCTTTACAGTTTCGCTGAGTTTACCGGTCATCTCGGTGGAGATGAATCCCGGTGCAATCGCGTTTGCCGTGATTCCGCGTGACCCGACCTCCCGGGCCACAGATTTGGTAAAGCCGATCAGGCCAGCCTTGGCCGCAGCATAGTTGGCCTGACCCGCGTTACCTCTCAGGCCGATAATGGAACTCACCGCAATAATCCGCCCCCAGCGCGCCTTCAGCATCGGCTTCATAACCGCCCGGGTAGTATTAAAGGCACCCTTGAGGTTCACCGTAAGGACCGCATCCCAGTCCTCTTCCTTCATCCGCAACAGCAGGTTGTCACGCGTAATACCCGCATTGTTCACTAGGATGTCAACACCACCGAACTCGGCTGCTCCGGCACTGACCAGCTTTTGAGCCTCGTCATAACTGGAAACATCCGCTTTAAACACTGCAGCCCGGCCGCCTCCGGCCAGGATCTGATCCTGTACCTCTTCGGCCGCCCTAGCGTTGCTGACATAATTGATCATTACTGAGGCGCCTGACTGTGCCAGTTTCAAGGCAATGGCGCGGCCAATACCGCGAGATGCCCCCGTTACAATGGCACTCTTCCCATTAAGAAACATTTTAGCCAACCTCCCTCAGACGCGCAAGCGATTTCTCCAATGATTCCATGTTTTCTACGTTTAATAGAATTGTCTCTCGCGGCGCAATACGCTTAACCAGGCCCGACAAGACACTCCCGGGTCCGACTTCCACGAAACAACCCACGCCGTCATTTAGCATCCGCCGTACACTCTCCTCCCAGCGAACCGGGCTGTATACTTGGCGGAGTAGAGCGGTGCGCACATCATCGCCCCAGCGCAGGTAGTCCGCACTGACATTAGATACGATCGGTATTTTCGGGTTGAAAATCTCAGTTTCGCTGAGAACCACAGCCAAACGTTCTGCGGCATTACGCATCAATGATGAATGAAAGGGGCCACTGACCGCCAGAGGAACACATTTCTTCGCCCCTTGAGCCCTAGCCAGTTTCACCGCATTCTCCAGTGCCCCCACATGCCCGGCCAGGACAATCTGTCCCGGGCAATTGAAGTTTGCTATTTCAAGAACCCCGGACGAGGAAACTTGGGCACATACCCGTTTAGCCGTAGCGAGATCGAGACCCAAGACGGCTAACATCCCCCCGCTGCCAAGCGGCACCGCTTCCTGCATAGACTGGCCGCGCTCACGTACCAGACGAACCGCGTCCGCAAAGCGAAAGGCTCCTGAAGCCACCAGGGCGCTGTATTCTCCAAGGCTGTGCCCGGCTACCGCAGCCGGGAAAAAGCCAAATCCAGACAGTACTCGGTAACAGGCCACACTGGTGACAAGTACCGCAGGCTGTGTATTGACGGTCTTAGCCAGTTCTTCCTTCGGCCCTGAGAAACATAGTTCACTTAGGGCCGAGCCCAGAACCTGATCTGCAGTCTCAAAAGTCTCCCGGGCTTCCGGGAAAGAATCGAAAAACTCCTTACCCATTCCCACGTACTGGGAACCCTGGCCGGGGAAGAGAAAGGCTGTTTTCATTACACTATACCCGCCAGGCGACCGCACCGGCGAATGATTTCTTCCGCTTCAGACGTAATTTCCTTCAGGATGTCCGCAGCGGGCATTATCCGGCTGACCATGCCTGCTATCTGCCCGGCCATCACCGATCCGTAGTCGATGTCCCCGTCCACCATCGCAAGCTTAAGCCGTCCGGCGCCGAGCTTTTCCAGCTCAGCGAGATCGACACCGCGGCTTTCCAGTTCTTCAAACTGACGGGTCAGTTTGTTCCGAATACAGCGCACCGGATGACCGGTAGAGCGACCGGTTACAACGGTATCCCGGTCACGGGCCTTAACAATACGCGCCTTAACCTGCGGATGCACGGTGCACTCGCTGGCACATACAAACCGGGTTCCCATCTGTACCCCTTGCGCCCCAAGCGCTAGTACCGCCGCCAATCCCCGACCGTCGCCGATACCCCCGGCAGCGATCACCGGCACCTGGACGGCATCCACAACCTGGGGTACCAGGGCCATGGTGGTTAATTCCCCGATATGCCCTCCGGATTCCATACCTTCCGCGATCACCGCATCCACACCGGTCTGTTCCAATCGTTTGGCTAAGGCTACTGACGGCACCACAGGAATTACACGGGTCCCGGCGGCCTGTAGCATCGGGACATACTTGCCTGGGTTACCCGCACCTGTGGTTACCACGGCTACTTCTTCCTCGAGCACCACTTTTATCACATCGTTCGCAAAAGGAGAGAGCAGCATCACGTTGACACCGAAAGGCTTTTTGGTTAATTCCTTGGCCTTTTTGATCTGTCCCCGGACCCAATCGGCGGGTGCGTGACCAGCACCGATAATGCCCAGCCCACCGCCTTCGGAAACTGCGGCCGCCAGGTGAGCCTCGGAAACCCAGGCCATTCCACCCTGGATAATCGGGTAATCGATTCCCAATAGAACGCACAGATCTGTCTTAATCAATCTCCATAACCCCCTTAACTAAACCCTCTCCGTCACTGCCACTTAAACGTCACTGCACCCCAGCTTAACCCTGCACCAAATCCGACCATGACTACATTGTTGCCGGATATCAACCGACCTGAACGTATCGCTTCGTCCAGGGCAATCGGCACGGAGGCTGATGAGGTGTTGCCGTAGCGGTCCACGTTGACCAGTACCTTGTCCATCGGAAGCCCCAGCCTCTTAGCCGCCGCCTCTATGATGCGGATATTAGCTTGATGCGGAATGAACAAGTCGATGTCTTTTCTTTCCAATCCGGCTCGTTTTACAACCTCCAGAGCAGCCTCGCCCATAACTCTAACGGCAAAACGGTAAACTTCGCGACCATTCATGTGGAGACATTGCAGACTCGCATCCAGAGTCTGATGACAATTGGGCATTCTCGAACCTCCAGCCGGGACCTGCAACAATGGACCACCTGATCCATCAGAACCCAGATAAGAGGCTAAAAGCCCATAACCCCGGGGTACCTCACGCAACACCACGGCCCCGGCCCCGTCCCCAAAGAGGATACAGGTGGAACGATCTTTCCAGTTGAGGAGTTTAGACATCGTTTCGGCACCGATAACTAACACGGTTTTGAAAGTACCACTGGATATAAAGGCGGCACCGGAAACCAGAGCGTACATGAACCCGGTGCAGGCCGCTGAGAGATCAAAAGCACCAGCCTTTGGACATCCCAGCCGATCTTGAACCAGACTGGCGGTAGCCGGAAATACGTGGTCGGGAGTGGCTGTAGCCACAATGATCAGATCGACCTCGTGCGGTTCAACCCCGGCTGATTCCAGTGCTCTTCTGGCAGCCTCAACCGCAAGATCGGAAGTGGCTTCTTCGTTCTTAGCTATTCTTCGCTCACGGATTCCGGTTCGGTCTACGATCCACTCATCCGTCGTTTCGACCATTGTCTCCAGTTCTTTATTCGAAACTACCCTCTCGGGCAGGCACGTTCCAACGCCCACAATTCCGACGGGGACAAAATCAGGCATTTACCGTCTCGGCTCCCTTCGCAAACACTTCACCGATCCCCTCACTGATCGTCCCAACTAGACCCAATCGAGAGGCCTCCGCCGCGGTTCGAATGGCATTCTTCACCGCTTTGGCCTTGGAACTGCCGTGGCTCACCACCACCACTCCATTGACACCGAGTAGCGGAACACCGCCATATTCGCTGTAGTCAAAACGCCGCCGGAGGTCCCGGAGTGTATGCGCCGCCGCGACCGCGGACACCTTGGCCATCCAACTGGAAGCGAGTTGCTGCTTAATTAGACCGGAGAAGGCCTTGGCCATGCCTTCTCCGGATTTGAGCACAATATTGCCGATGAAACCGTCACATACAACTACATCCACCCGACCGTTGAACAGATCCCGTCCTTCCACATTTCCGATAAAGTGAATCGGCGCTCTTTCTAGAAGGGGATGGGCCGCCAACGTCTGCTCATTACCTTTTGAGCTTTCCTCGCCGTTACTGAGTAGTCCCACGCGCGGGAGAACTATTCCCAGACCCTTTTCCGCATATTTGGAACCCATCACCGCAAACTGTAGCAGGTGACTGGGGCGGCAGTCTACATTTGCGCCCACGTCAAGCAAAACCGTACATCCGGTAGGGTGCGGAATCACTCCGACCAATGCCGGCCGCTCCACACCACGAATCCGTCCCAACACTAAAAGGCCGGCGGCCATGGTGGCTCCGGTATGGCCGGCCGAGACAATTCCGTCAGCCATTCCATCCTTTACCATTTGTACCGCCTTTACGATGGAAGACTCTTTCTTGCGGCGCACGGCTGAAACCGGCGATTCCTTCATCCCGATCACATCCGGGGCGTGCACAATCCTGAGCCTGGCTGTCTCCTGGACCTCTTCCCGCAACCGTGACTCGTCTCCTAGCAACAAGACACGTATACCCAGTTCCTCAGCCGCCATCACGGAGCCTTTTACGATCTCGGAAGGCGCATGATCGCCTCCCATAGCATCCACCGCGATGCGCAAGACAAAAAAACCCCCTCTGGTACGGATAAATAGAGCAAGTCATGTAACATATGTTATTCCCTGGACTCCTAGGTGAGAGTATAACTGAGTTACCAGATAAATGCAACAATAAGAAAAATAGGCTTCTGGTGACACCAGAAGCCTATTTTTCAATATTTACGACCTTTTTTGCCTTATAAAAGCCACATTCGGGGCAAACTCGGTGGGATAGTGTCAACGCGCGGCACTGCGAGCAGGGAATCAACTTCGGTGCCTCTATCTTCCACTGTGCTCTGCGCTTGCGCCCGCGCTGCTTTGAATGTCTGCGCTTTGGAACACCCAATCATTCCACCCCCTTTTTCTTCAAGCCTTCCATCAAATGAGCAAGATCCTTTAGCCTGGGGTCAATTTCATCCTGTACACAGCCGCAAGTGGCTTCGGCCAACGGAACACCACAAGTCCCACAAAGACCTGGACAGTCATCCCGGCAAAGCGGTTTCATCGGTACCGCACCAAGGAGAACCGCTCTGACCTTCTGAGTAAGGTCAATACGCTCCGCAACAACCACGTTTGCATCCGAGTCGGACTCATCGGCCACTGTCTCAGTGTCATATTGCTCGATAAACTCGGCTTCAAGCAGGTGAGTAAAAGGCTCCAGGCACCGACCGCATTCCATCCCCATCCTGGCTGATACCTTCCCCTTGACTAGGTACACCCCTTTTAGAAAGGAATACTCGACTGCTATGGTCACCGGCTCCGCAGATTTTGGATCCTCACTTAGATCGCCGGTTTCAGGAATATATGACAGCTGCTGCCTGAATATCTGACCCGGTCTAATCGCTGCTTGAGACACATCAATAGTTAGCACTGCAGGCACCCCAATCCAACTAGCCCATTATAATTGAGCCTTGCAGTAATTGTCAACCAAAAACAATCTGGTCTAGAAGGCCGCCTTCAAGCCATAGACTCTAACTGGAGAAACACCGAATAACCTCAGGAGCAATTGGTATGCCGAGTACCCGTCTGCGTTTTGTGCTTACAGTACTAACCATTATCTTTACAGCCCTGATGATAACCCATCCACAGGTCGTATTCGGGGGCGCCGTCCTAGGCCTGGACACGTGGTGGAATATCGTCTTTCCTTCTCTGCTCCCCTTTTTCATCATCAGCGAACTGTTGCTCGGACTAGGACTGGTTCATGCTATCGGCATACTCTTGGAGCCGGTAATGAGGCCGTTCTTCAGGCTGCCCGGGGCGGCATCATTTGGTTTGGCTGTGGGGTACAGCTCCGGCTACCCAATCGGAGCAACTATCGCCGCCCGATTGCGCTCTGAGGGACTCTGCACCAGAACTGAGGCTGAACACCTCTTATCATTTACCAATAACTCCAGCCCCCTGTTTATGCTGGTCGCCGTATCCGTAGGGATGATGCATAACCCCGCCCTTGGACCCTTCATTCTCGGCGTGCACTATGTCGCCAACCTGATCGTGGGAATCAGCTATCGGTTCTATGCTCCTCAGGATCGTAGCCGCCCGGCGCCACAATCACGACTCTGGCAGCGATCCTACCACAAGTTTCTCGCCTTCAACGAGAAACACCCAGGGCAAATCATGGGAGATGCCGTCCGCGGTGCTATGAATAAGCTCCTCGTGGTCGGGGGCTTCATCATCCTCTTTGCGGTTCTGATTAATCTGCTCCGGGAAACCAACTGCCTGCCCCTGCTGGCGATCCTAATCGGATTTATCGTCGCCCCACTCGGGATTTCTCCCGAACTTCACGAACCACTGGCCGCCGGTCTGTTTGAGATAACGATCGGGATTCGTCTGGTCGCGGAAAGTGGCGTGCCGCTACTGCATCAACTGGTTGCGATTCAGCTAATTCTGGCCTGGAGCGGCCTTTCAATTCAGGCCCAGGTAGCGGCCTTCATCGGCTCGACGGATATTCGGTATGCACCCTACTTAATCAGCCGCCTCATGCATATGCTTATTGCCGCTGTCTTAACCATCCTGCTCTTCCCGCTTTTTGAATCCGGTCTGACCGTGACGACTATCGGCGCTGCAGGAATGCTCGAGCCGAACTGGTTCCAGTATTTTAAAGTATCGGGCATGCTGGCGCTGGCACTGCCACTGTTCCTGGTCTGTTTCGGAATGTTGGTTTACACTACAAGGCGGCTATTTCATAGCCTTTAGTTCAGACCGTCCGCTCTCAATCTCCTTGACCAAACGTTCGAGCCTGCTTTCCAGCCTCACCAGCACTTCGTCGGCATAGTCCCTGGCTCCGATGCGCATGTCACGGGAAGTCTGTTCCGCATTGCGGATGATTTCGTCCGCCATATCTTTCGCCTGCTTCAAAATTTCGCTCTCTTCGGCCCGGCGCTGGACCTCTTTTTGGGTCTCCTCGATCATCCTCGCGGCTTCAGCCTTGGTCTCATTAATGACCTTTTCCCGCTCCTGAACCACCCATTTTGCCTTGCGAACTTCCTCCGGCAGGATTGTCCGAATGCGATCCAGGAAATCGAGCATCTTATCCTCGTCAACTAGCACCTTCTTGGTCATTGGAACCCGCGAAGCATTCTGCACAGATTCCTCCATCTCATTCAGGATCGAAAGCAGTTCCAACTTTCACCCCTCCTTAAACGTTTGGTGGGTAAGTCCTATTTAAGGCTCCGGTACTTTATGCTCAGCATGTCTTCCACAGAAGGTGGAACCATTCCTTTTACACATCCGCCGTATCGTGCCACTTCCTTGATCGTGCTGGAACTGATAAATGAATACTGGACCTCGGTCATTAGGAAAACGGTCTCAATGGCCGGCGCCAGTTTCTTATTCGTCAGTGCCATCGTAAACTCAAACTCAAAATCAGAAACCGCTCGAAGTCCACGGATGATGGCCTGGGCTCCGTGTGTTTCAGCATACCGTACCGTAAGACCGTCGTAGCTGTCGATTCGCACATTGGAGAAGGCCGACAACACGTGATCCAGCAGCATCAGGCGTTCTTCCAAGCTGAACAAGGGATTCTTGGATGCGTTCAAAGAGACCGCTACAATAACCTCATCGAAGAGCACCGCCGCCCGCCTCACAATATCCAGATGACCGTTGGTAATCGGGTCGAAGCTGCCGGGATAAACGGCAATCCGTACGGCCATTAGGCCTCCTCCATCCTGTAAAAGGAAAGCGCTGTGTCCCCGTAGGCACGATGCCGGACTAAAACCATCGTTCCAACTCTTTCCAAAGGCGGAATGCTCCTGGCAGACTCCACAACTACTACCGCCTTATCTTTTAGTACATAAGGAGCACCACTGATGGCCTCAAGTGTTCGCTGCTCAAGCCCTTGTTTGTAAGGGGGATCCAAGAACACAATGTTAAAGCCCGGGTTCGTCGGAGACTGTGACCTTATGAAGGCCGGCACATCCGCCCGGTACACCTTCTTTTCCCCGGGCAGTTTCGTTTCCTTAATGTTCTTCTCGATCACTGCCGTTGCTTCCGGGTTCTTTTCAACAAATACAACTTCGCCAGCCCCCCGGCTTAATGCCTCAAGACCAATCCCGCCGGAACCAGCATAAAGGTCGAGAAACCGACATTCCTGAAGATTCGATGCAAGGATGTTGAAGAGCGCTTCCCGAACCCGATCAGCGGTCGGCCTGGTATTAAGACCGCGCGGTGCTCGTATTCGCCTCCCCCTGCCTTCTCCGGCGATTATTCTCAAGAAAATACACCCTATGACTCCAAATATAACTATTATTATATCACGTTGGGGCACAAATCATAGGCCTTCCGTGATGTTCGCATAAACCTCTCGGTGCGAGGTTACCATATTCTACGAAATACAGCAGGGGGTGCTAATGTGCAAATACTGGGTGTTCGTACCGATCTGGCACTTGAGGCGCACGATCAGCTGAGAGCACAGACTGGACAAGAGATTCCGGGTGTAATTGTGGATCGCCAAAAATTTACGCACGGATTGGTAACCACGGTTGAAATCGTGGACGAATACGGTGAACAGGTAATGGGCCGCTCCAAAGGCAAGTACATAACTATTGAAGCTTCTGTAATCAGAGACAACAACAGACAGGCACATGGCGAAGTGGTCAAGATTTTTTCACAGGCTCTGACCGGTCTGTTCCAACTCTCTGAGCAGGCAAACGTACTGGTAGTCGGTCTTGGAAACTGGAACGCTACACCAGATGCTCTAGGACCAAGAGTTGTAAAGCATACTCTGGTTACCCGCCACCTCTACCAGTATGCGCCCGAGGAGCTCCACGGCGGTATGAGATCCGTCAGCGCACTTGCTCCGGGTGTGCTTGGCATAACCGGCATCGAAACAGCCGAAATCATTCGCGGCGTTGTAGACAGCATCAAACCCGAACTGATCATTGCCGTTGACGCTCTGGCGGCCGGAGCCGTAGAACGGATTGCTTCTTCAATTCAACTGTGTGACACCGGTATCAATCCCGGTTCCGGCATTGGTAATAAACGTCGGGGCATCACGAAAGAGGAAATGGGCGTTCCGGTTATCTCGGTCGGTGTGCCCACTGTCGTTCACGCCGCGCTTATCGCCGGCGATGCCATTAACAAACTATATGAAGTCTATGATCGTACACCTCCAGATGCGCAGACCCTCGATCAGATTATTGGGCAGCTACTACAGCCGTTTGGCGGCCATCTCATGGTCACACCAAAAGAAATTGATGAGCTAATCCAAAACTGCGCTCGCATCATTGCCGGAGGTATCTCCACAGCTCTTCATCCAGGTGTTCCTGTGGAAGAGTATGCTACTTACCTACACTGATTTGGCACATGGAAAAAGAGCAGACGGTCCAAAACCGTCTGCTCTTGGTAGGTTGCTATCTCTGATCAATTACACTACCGGTCTTAATTACTGTCCCTGGCTGTTCAACGGATCGGGAGGCGCAGCCTGGGCAACCTGCGGGATCTGACCACCGGAGGCCATCGCACGCTCGGCAAAAGCAACCATCTTCTTAGTCATGTTTCCGCCGACGTAACCGTTGACTCTGGAAGGAAGGCTACCCTTGTCGACCTGCTGGTAGTTACCGATACCCAGCTCGTTCGCCACCTCAAATTTCAGGTTATTCAGAGCATTCTTGGCTCCCGGTACGACTTCATTGTTGGTGTTACGACTCATTCCTGATTCCCCTCCTTTAATTATAGTATTTTGTAGCTTAGTGCTAGTATGAACCTCGCGTCATACGAATATGTTAGTACATTTTGTCGTGATTTCGTGCTTTTACCTTTGCCTTTTGTGCCTGTAGTTTGCGCAGACCGCGGTAGTCAATCTGTATTTCGCGCCCCAACTCGTGTCTGGCGTTTGGGTCAATGTTGTTTCCGAATTCTTCATTGGTACTTTTGACTTTATATCTCAAATCATAGACATCCTCTCTATGTATATTGCTGTTTTTATTTTGGTTCCTAGGAACACAATTAATACAAGTTAAGTTTTCGACTTTAAGTATCTGTTATTCATGAGGAAAGCTTAATTATTAACGGTTCCAGTTTTGCAGTCAACGGCTGGTGATCTCGTTCGCAAAGATCAGGATCGTGCTCCAAAATGCCTATCGCTTCACGGCGCATTTGCTCCATGTATTCCCAGTCATTGATTAAATCTGTGACCTTAAACCCAGGTAGGCCGGCCTGGCGGGTTCCGAGAAACTCCCCCGGACCACGGAGGCGCAGATCTGTCTCAGCGAGCTTAAAGCCGTCGTTTGTGGAGGTTATGGTCTCCAGCCGCTGACGTGCTTCTTCTGTTCCAGGCTGCCCCACTAGAATACACCAACTCTGTGTAGCCCCCCTCCCGACCCGACCACGCAGTTGGTGCAGTTGGGCAAGCCCGAAACGTTCGGCATCCATGACCATCATCACCGTAGCATTGGGTACGTCCACGCCGACCTCAACCACTGTCGTAGAAACCAAAACGTCGATGGCCCCATGGCGGAAGGCCGTTATCACCCGGTTCTTCTCATCTCCCGGCATCCGTCCGTGTAACAGACCGAGGCGAATCGCCCTAAAGGGACCGACGCGCAACTGTTCATAAAGCGTGGTCGCGGATTCGTTCTCCAGTTGCTCGGATTCTTCGACGAGCGGACAAACGATGTAGGCCTGGCGTCCGGCAGCAACCTCCCGACCTACGAATTCATAGACCTTGGGTAGACGCGCAGGATAGACAAAGTGGGTATTCACCGGGTAGCGTCCCGGTGGGAGTTCATCGATCACAGAGACGTCCAGATCGCCGTAGAGGGTAAGCGCAAGCGTTCGGGGAATGGGAGTAGCGGTCATTACCAGCGAGTCCACAGCCAGACCCTTATCCTGCAATACCATTCTTTGCCTAACGCCGAAGCGGTGCTGCTCGTCAATGACCACCAGCCCAAGACTCGCGAATTGAACTGAATCCTGAATAAGCGCATGCGTGCCGATGACCAGTTCGGCGTTCCCGGAGAGCAGGTTTTCCAGTATCCGTGTCCTCTCCCTTGGTGTTTGACCACCCAGCAGGAGTTCCACTCTGAGGTCTAATGAATTGAGTACCTGCTTTGCTTTGGTGTAATGCTGTTCAGCAAGCACCTCCGTGGGAGCCATCAGCGCCCCTTGAAGTCCAGCTTCTGTGGCCTTGACCAAGGCCAAAAGCGCAATGATGGTCTTACCTGATCCAACATCCCCCTGCAGCAGGCGGCGCATGGGTCTTGACCTCTGCATATCCTGGGAGATTTCGGACCACACCTGTCGCTGGGAAGGCGTGAGAGTGAACGGAAGGGATCGGATGAGGGCCGAAATGCGGTTGCCGTCCGTACCATGTGTGAACGGCTTATCCTGTTGTCCGGAAGTCCTCATTTTTGCCAGGGCAAGCTGGAAAAGCAAACACTCTTCACACACAAACCGACGGCGTGCCACTGCTGCATCTTCCAGGGACGACGGATAGTGCATCTCACGCAGGGCCGTCCTTATTCTTGGAAGTACGTATCGGTTCAGCACGTCAGGTGGCAGAAACTCTACAATCTGATCAAGATAGACGCTCAAGGCGTGGTCTGTCAAACTGCGTATGGTCTTCTGATTCAAGCCCTCGGTTAAGGCATATATCGGCACTATCCGGGCCGCCGATAGCAACCGCCCCTGACCTACTAGTTCATGCTCACTGACGGCAATTTCGACAGAACGGAAACGCCGATCACATCGGCCCACAACCACTACTTCTTTGCCCGGGGTAAGCTGTCGGTGCACATGCGGCTGGTTGAACCAGGTAGCGTATACCACCCCGCTCTGGGACTCCAGAGCGAGTTTTGTAACCGACAACCCTTTTCGTGGACGCTGGAAGGATCCGCCCAACACCCTTCCCCTTACCCAGACCGTCTGTCCTTGTGCCATTTGGCTAACCGCTGTGGGAGTGCGCCGATCCTCATATCTTTTCGGGAAATAATAGAGCAAATCCACAACACTCTCAATTCCAGCTCGTTTGAGCCGGGCGGCACGTTGTGGACCTACCCCTTTTAGGTACTGAACAGGATCGTCAAAGCCATGTCGATTCATAAACTAGCTCCAATTTTCTAGTAATAGTAATTTCATACTAAAGGTATTAGACGCCCGTTCAAGTGCTCCTGCAACAGGAGACGCTAATTGGATAGGTTTGACGGCATGTCCACCTTCTGCTAAACTAACCTTGAAAAGACTAGCCATTCCAGGTTTTTGGCATTAAATCGACCCCTACGGGCATAATAAGTCGGGTTCTGTCTTTGTGAGGGTGAGCGAATGAATACACTCGGGTTACCCCGGGCCATGTCCTATTACTATATGTACCCGTTCTTTTCGGCCTTTTGTAAAGCAATCGGTGTGGAACTTGTGGTTTCCTCGCCCACGAGTAAGAAGACGATGGACAACCTGGAGTTCTGCCCCACGGATGAACCGTGCGTGGCTGTAAAACTCCTCTTCGCACATGCTAAGGAGTTGCTGGACAGAGGTGTTGACCGTCTGTTGATTCCCTGCCTGATCAGTCTTGAACCTAAGAATTTCTGTTGTCCGAAGTTCATCGGCATCCCCTACATGGTTCAGAACGCACTGGGTAGCCGTGCTCGGGTATTCTCTCCGCAAATCGATCTCTACCACGGCAAGAACGAGTGGCACAGGAGTTTTTTCGAACTTGGAGAAGAGCTGGGTGTGTCGCGGAAAACCGTCACCAAAGCCTTGTCCAGTGCCTGGCAGGCACAAAGGGATTTTGAGGACTATTGTGTGTCCCAAAAAGCAACTACGGAGAAAGCATACCGTAGTCTCCTCGGAACGGGTTGCGGACGCAACCTATCCCGCGTCGTAGATCCGGCAACTACAGATCATCCCGACGTGGGTGTGGTCGCCGTGATCGGACATCCGTACATCATCTATGATGCCATCAGCCTAGATCTTCTGAACAAGGTCACCGGCTACGCGCGCGTGGTCACCGCCGAAATGGTCGATCAGGCGGAGACGAGGCGTCAGATGGACAGCCTGCTGGAAGGTGAACGGCTCTGGAGTTTTGAAGCCCAAATTCTCGGGGCGGCCCTCTATTACATACGCAATCGGCTTGTAGACAAAGTGATTCTGGTTGGGTCTTTTGAGTGCGGGCCGGAGTCCGTAATTGAGAACTACATCGAAGAAGAGGCCGAACGGGCCGGCATTCCCTTCATCCTCTTAACCCTGGACGAGCACACTGCGGAAGCCGGGATAGTTACCAGGATCGAGGCCTTTATGGATGTGCAACCGATTAAGCCGATTGATTCGGCTCCGAGCGTGAGTCCGGTCTTTGTACCCGGCCCCCGCCGTGAGCTGATGGTACTGGGGATGCCCACCATGGGCTACTTGGATGTTGCGATCCGCTCGGCTCTAACTCAGTGCGGCGTGCACACCATTAAGACCCCTCACGCTGGCAAGGAAGTCATTGAACTGGGCAAGGCTTTGGCACCCGAATTTGTATGTCTCCCCTTTACCATAACCTTGGGACAAATGCGCTGGTTGCTCGACCACGGGGCCACACACCTGATGATGGTCGGCGGCAAAGGAAAGTGCCGACTGGGGTGGTACGCCCAGATGCAGGAGCAGCTGCTCCGCCGCCTGGGCTACGACTTTGAGATGATCATTATCGATTCGCCTCTGCCCTTCGGCGAGCGTTGGGCAAGCTTCCGGGACACCCTTAAGCACACTACCAAACAGGCATCCTGGTTGAAGATACTGCGTTCCCTCTATTTTGGTTACCACAAAATGGCCGCCATAGATAAGGCTGAGTCAATCTGCCACCGGGTGCGCGCCTTTGAAGTAAAGATGGGAACGGTCGACCGCGCCTTCAGGCAATTTGTACGAAGGATTGAGCGGGCTTCATCCACGGAGTCGGTCTGGCACCTAGCACACGAGTTTGCCGAGCATGCCGAAGCGATTGAAACTCTGGACACCGATCCGGTTCGGGTGCGTATTGTGGGCGAAATCTGGGTGGTTCTGGAGTCCCATGTTAACCTGCACCTGGAAGAGATGCTCGGCAAGTCTCTGGAACCAAGGGTATGGGTAGACCGGGAGATCTCGGCCACGTCCTGGTTTCACCAGCACCTGTTCCCCAACCGCGAAGCCAACGCCCGAAAGAACCAGATTAAGCAGGCAGCCGGGCCCTATCTCGGGGCAGATCCGGGTGGTCACGGTCACAAAAGCGTCGGCTTAACAGCCCTGGCCAAACAGGAACAGATGGACGGCGTTATTCATCTGTTCCCTTTCACCTGCATGCCCGAGATCGTTGCTCAGAACATAATGATTCGGCTGGGTGAGGAACTGGATCTGCCCATCCTTACCTTTATTATCACCGACCAAACCGGTGAGGCCGGATTTGAGACCAGGGTCGAGGCCTTTCTGGACATCCTTCGGGATCGCCGCGATGTTCAGGAGGGAACAACGGTTAGTAGGCTGCACCTTGCATAGGCCACCGGAGTGAGTAAGACCGATTTTTGATCAGAATGAGCCGGAGAAAGCGTAGATTAATCCGGCTGGGAATCAAGGAGGACCTTATGCGATACTATCTCGGAATAGATGTCGGGAGCGTTACTACCAAACTGGTACTGATCGACAGTGACCTGAATTTGCATTATTCCAGTTATCTGCGTACCGAAGGCGGTCCGATCAACGCCATACAGCATTCTTTCAAGGAATTATCCGACGAAATAGGTGATATTAAGGTTGCCGGAGTTGGAACTACGGGAAGCGGGCGCCGTCTCGCGGGGATCATGGTCGGCGCAGATGTCATCAAGAACGAGATTACTGCGCACGCTATGGCCGCCAGACATGTAGAGCCCAAGGTACGCAGCGTGATCGATATCGGCGGTCAGGATTCCAAGATAATCTTCTTTCGTGACGGCGTACCCATCGGTTTCAATATGAACACCGTGTGTGCGGCCGGGACCGGTTCGTTCCTTGACCATCAGGCCGTACGTCTGGGCATTCCGATCGAGGAATTCGGCGACTATGCGATCCGTTCTACCAGCCCGATTAAGATAGCGGGCCGCTGTGGGGTTTTCGCGGAATCGGACCTGATCCATAAGCAGCAGATGGGTTACAAAAAGGAAGACCTGATCGCGGGTCTCTGCCTGGCTCTCGTGGGAAACTATCTGGCCAACGTCGCCCGGGGGCGACAAATCGAACCCGTAGTCCTCTTTCAGGGTGGAGTCGCGGCCAACGTAGGCATCCGTGGGGCCTTTAAGAAGCGGTTGGGTATTGACATCACTGTTCCCGAGAACTTTAAGGTAATGGGTGCTTTCGGTTCTGCCATCCTGGCTAAGCGCAATGCCGAACGGTACCGCCGGGCCACAAATTTCCGGGGGGCGTCCCACATTGCCGGGTTTACCTGTAACCCCCGCACCTTCGGTTGCTCCGACTGCCCGAACAACTGTGAAGTGAACGAGGTGTACATCAGCGGTGAGCTGGTCAGCAGGTGGGGCTCCCGTTGCGGAAAGTGGTACAACCTCAGCGTCTCCTCAGATGGCCGTACCGAAGAACGTGAAGCCCCGTTGAGTGTGTAAAAAAGGGGGCAGGCAATACTATTTTGGTAAAGTGGCCGACCTTGAGAAAACCAACACCTGGAAGGTGCAGTGCGCGCTGAGGGTATTGCCGGAACAAACGATTAGGGAGACTTGTAATGACAATACGCCTTCGGGGCTTTCGAACTCTGAAAAGCTTGTATTTTGATACGAATCTAGGGATGTCTCAATTGGACTGTGTCCAATCAAAAAATGCGCAGTGA
>JAHRFU010000050.1 GCA_019084485.1 Desulforudis sp.
AGCTCAGTTCGAAACTCCGTGGCCACCCCATATCCAGCGTCGGCCACGATCACACCGGCCGGAATGTCCCACTCCCGTGCCTGATCGATCATCTGGATACCCAACTCCCATTTCCGCTTAAACGTTACGTCCCTGGGAATGCCGGCCTTTTGACAGCGTGACGGATCGTTCGTCCACTCCTTGGGCAGGTACAGCTGAAAATCCAACGGGAAACAGCCTTCATCAGTGGCGTAGTTCAAACTCACTCCAATCTGGCAGTTGCCCACCTTGCCAAGGGTACCTGAATACTGGCGGGCAACGCCGACAGAATTGGTTCCCTTCTTGGGGAAACCCGTGTCATCCAGTATCCAACCGGCACGACTGCTTGCCAGGCGTACGGTCTCTATGGCAAGGGTTGTCGTAACCGCCGCCGCTCCAGTCGCCCTAACGAGGGCAGCAGCGGCCCAAGAAATGCTTCAAGACAATCTCGGGCTTCACGCAGTTCTTTCTTATTTATGCCATTAAAATAGCACGAATTTCCTCTATTGGCAAGATACTTAACGTAGTAGTACTAGTCAAGTATTTAATAAACGGCCGGTTTACGTCATCGGCATTTAGATCAGTAAATTTGCAAATAGCTAATCTTTTTATTTTACGACAAAAAGGATTCCCCTACAGGTTGTAGTTCTCTTTCATCTTGGTGTAGCGGGAGTAGGTGGGAGGGGAGATGTGCGAGAATGAAACCTCATCCAGCACAGAAAGAAGATACTTGAGGGCGGTCCCCCGGGCCATCCACTGACAGTAATCGCGACCCCCGTGATGATAGGGTCCGTAGAGGCGGGAGCCGGGCACCACTTCCAGCAGCCAGCTGAAGAGTGCTTCATTGCGGGAATGCATGCGTACGGTGACGTGGGGTTGCTTACCGTCGCCCCCAAAATGGCCTTCTCCAATCAGCACGCCGATCAGCAATCCCTTTTCAAACTCGGTCATATACATACGCTCCTAACACGAGCATAAACAGAAGGGGGCTCTTCGATAGGTCGCCGCTTGGGCTTGCACTCCCCTAGGGGGACGGCGCTTCGCGATGTGCCTACTGTTTCACCGTAAGGTTGCACGTGAAACATACCGCTTCCTTGCCCACCATCCACCACCAATGTTTCACCGTCAAGTACCACGTGAAACATTGGTTAGAACGTTGATCTGGTGTTGATGAGCACCTAATTGCTGCCCTTATCCAGGATCACGCGAATCAACCGGTCAAGATCCTGCGCGCTATGATAGCGAATCTCAATGCAGCCTTTTTCCGGGGTGCCCTTGATGGCCACTTTCGCACCGAGGAGACTGGCCGCTTCTTTGGCCAGGGCACCTAGGTGGGGGTCGACCGTGGCCCGGTCCCGTTTTACTCCAACTGCAGGTTCAGTCTCTCCAGCCAGGCGAACCTCTTCTTCTAAACCCCGCACCGAGAGTCCGGCTGCAACCGTCTTCTGTGCCAACTCCACCTGCTTAGCCGCGTTGCCTAATCCGGCCAATGTTCGCGCGTGCCCGGCTGTTAGAAGGCCTCCCCCGACCATCTCTTGAACCTGGAGGGGAAGGGAGAGCAGGCGTAGTGAGTTGGTTACCGCCGACCGGCTTTTACCCACCTGACGGGCCACATCTTCCTGAGTGATACTATATTCATCGATCAGGCGTCGGTAGGCCGTGGCTTCTTCAAGGGGGTTGAGGTCCTCACGCTGGATGTTCTCGATCAGGACGGTGGCTGCTACTTCCTGATCCTGCATGTCCCTAACCAGTGCGGGAATTAGGATTCGGCCAAGCTGTTTGAACGCTCGAAGCCTGCGTTCGCCGGACACCAGTTCATAGCCTCGCCCGGCCTTGCGCACCAGCACGGGCTGAACCAGGCCCACCTCCTGAATCGAAGCAGCCAGTTCATCCAGTGCACCCTGTTCAAATACCTGTCTGGCCTGATGGGAGTTCGGCCGGATATCCTTTACGGGGATCTCCCGAAGTGTTTCCCTTTCCTCGTCCGGCAACAGTGCACCCAATCCCCTGCCCAGTGCACGTTTCTTACCCATTAGCGGCCACTTCCTTTGCCAGTTCTCGGTAGACCTCCGCACCGCGGCACCTTGGATCATATACAACAACCGGTTTCCCATGGCTGGGGGCCTCGCCGAGGCGGACATTTCGAGGGATAACCGACCCGTAAACAAGTTTCTTAAAGTGCTTTTTAACCTCATCCACGACCTGAATGGAAAGGTTGGTGCGCCCGTCAAACATCGTCAACAGCACCCCCTCAATCACCAGCCCCGGATTGAGTTGGCGCCGTATCAGCTGGATCGCGTTCATCAGGTGTCCCAGTCCTTCCAGCGCATAATACTCACACTGCATTGGCACAATCACCGAATCGGTTGCCGTCAGAGCGTTAATGGTCAGCAGACCGAGAGAGGGGGGGCAGTCGATGATGATGAAATCATATTTATCCCGCAGAGGAGCCAGGGCACGTTTAAACACTGATTCACGCGCCAGCATACCAACCATCTCGATCTCGGCCCCAGCTAGGCGGAGGGTGGCAGGAACCACATCCATACCAGGAACACACTCGCAGGGGCGAAGCACGGATGACAACTCATGCTTCCCGATCAAGACGTCGTAGATACATTTCTGCAATTCGTTGCGATCAAAGCCAACCCCACTGCTAGCGTTACCCTGCGGATCAATATCGATCAGCAGCACCCGCTTCCCGTCCAGTGCCAGCGACGCTCCCAAGTTCACGGCGGTTGTTGTCTTAGCGACACCGCCCTTCTGGTTGGTGATCGCGATGACCCGTCCCAAATAAATTCACCTGCTCCTTACCGACATCCCGCAAGCTGCATGCTTGAAGACCATATTGTTGTGCTGCCTGTTACAACACTAATACATTTAACTTCCACACAAGCAAAAAAAATCCTTCCATCGACAATTGTGGAAGGGTTCGCCTCGTTATCATTGCCATCTATTTTTTCCTTGGGAAGGCCAGCTACGGATATAGTTTATTGGACCCGGCATTACTTTAAAGTGGTTTCTTTTTAGGTGCTCCTGCGCGCCGGGGATAGGTTTCCGGGGTCTTGCTGACCTTCCTGATGCAGACCAGGAATCGTCCGCCGCCCCCCCGGGGGAGTTGGTACTCCAATAGTTGCTCCGCCTGACCCCCCAAGATGCGCAGGGACTCAGCCGCCCCCGCAAGTTCTTCCCGGGCAGACGGTCCCTTGTAGGCGATGAACAACCCGCCCACGGCCACAAATGGCAGACAGTACTCGGCCAGTACCCGAATCTCCGCCACCGCCCGGGCCACAGCGAAGTCGTACCCTTCCCGGTGCCGGGTATCACTAGCCGCGTCTTCGGCACGCCCCCAGACGACATGGACACCTTCAAGCCCTAGAGAACGAGCCGCACTCTCCATGAAACTACATTTCTTCCTTGTGGCTTCCAGTAGGGCGAGTTGGAGATCCGGCAGCGTCAATTTCAAAGCCAATCCGGGTAAGCCCGCACCGCTGCCCACGTCGATGAGTCTGGCCCCCGGATTACGGCGGATCACGGGTACAGCCAGCAGGCTATCCAAAAAGTGTTTTACAGCCACGTCCTCAACCGTGACCAGGCTAGTCAAGTTAAACCGCTGGTTAGCTTCAACCAGCAACTCATAGAACTGGTCAAATCCGGCCAGTGTTGCCTCGTCCAGATCAAGGCCCAGCGGCCCTGTCTCGTACCGAAGGATGTCCTTTAAGCTAGGCACCCTGATCAGCCCCCTGTTTGCGCCTGCGCTGCTGCTCAAGATAGACCAGTAAAACGGCAATATCCGCCGGGGAGACCCCGGATATCCGGGAGGCCTGTCCGACCGAATGCGGGCGCAACGCTTCGAGTTTCTGTGCCGCTTCGTTGGAGAGACCTCTTACCTGACGGTAGTCAATGTCATCGGGTAATTTTTTCGCTTCTAGTTTCGCCATTCTTTCCACCTGGGCGGCCTGCTTCTTAATGTATCCCTCGTATTTGATCTCACTCTCCACTTCGGAGCGTACCTCCTCCGGCAGGGAGGGGTGCTCTCCCGGAAGAAAGAGCAGGTTATCGTATCTGATTTCGGGCCTTCTCAGGAGTTCAATCAGGCGCACCGGCCGCTGCAGCTCGGCCGAACCGCACTCAGCCAGCACCCGCTGCACATCGGCGTGAACGGGGACTGAAGTCTTCTCGAGGCGCGCCCGCTCACCAGTGATCATTTCGCGCTTGCTTTCGAAGCGCCGAAACCGTTCGTCGTCAACCAGCCCCAGCCGGTGGGCACGCTCAGTCAGGCGTCGGTCGGCGTTGTCCATCCGTAGCAGTAGCCGATATTCGGCCCTGGAGGTGAACATCCGGTAGGGTTCAGGGGTTCCCTTGGTTACCAGGTCGTCGATCAGAACCCCGATGTAGCCTTCCGCCCGGCTGACTAGAAACTGCTCCAGCCCGCGACTGCGGCAGCCCGCATTGACACCCGCGACCAGCCCCTGAGCCGCCGCTTCCTCGTAACCGGAAGTGCCGTTGATCTGCCCGGCCAGGAACAGCCCTTGTACAGCACGGGTTTCCAGCGATGGCCTAAGCTGAGTGGGTACCACATAATCATATTCGATGGCGTAGCCGCTGCGTACGATCTCCGTCTTTTCCAGGCCGGGGATGCTCCTGAGCATCGCCAACTGCACGTCCTCAGGCAGGCTGGTGGACATCCCCTGCACATACATCTCATTGGTTTCGCGGCCTTCGGGCTCAACAAACACCTGGTGACGGTCCCGGTCCGCAAACCGAACCACTTTATCCTCGATGGAGGGGCAGTATCGGGGCCCCGTCCCCTGAATCAACCCGCTGTAGAGCGGTGAACGGTGCAGGTTCTCGCGGATGATCTCGTGGGTGACCGGGGTGGTATAGGTAAGCCAGCAGGGTACCTGCTCACGCGCCTGTGTGGGGGACACGAAGGAGAAGTTCCAGTGGACTTCATCCCCGGGCTGGGCCGCCATCCGCTCAAAATCAACAGTCCGGGCATCCACCCGGGGCGGAGTGCCGGTCTTAAACCGCCCCATCGCAAAGCCCAGTTCTCTAATGCTTTCCGCCAGTCCCACCGATGGGAACTGCCCGTGGGGAGCCCCCTCATAGTTCACGTCTCCGACAATGATCCGACTCTTCAGGTAGGTGCCTGTGGTTACAATCACGTTCGAAGCGGTGAAGCGTGCTCCCGTGCGGGTTAACACGCCCGCGATACGCCCGCCGTCGATGATTAGGCGCTCTACCATGGCCTGCTTCAGGTTCAACATTGGCTGCAATTCCAATACTCGGCGCATCGAGGTCTGGTAAACAACCTTATCCGTCTGCGCCCTTAAAGCGCGCACCGCAGGACCCTTTGCCGTATTCAGCATGCGCATTTGAATCGCCGCACGATCGGTATTGCGCCCCATCTCGCCCCCGAGGGCGTCGATCTCCCGCACCAGGTGCCCCTTGGCAGGGCCGCCTACGGCCGGATTGCAGGGCATCAGGGCTACATGGTCGATGCTCATAGTGAGCAACAACGTCCGGCACCCCATCCGGGCCGCGGCCAATGCCGCTTCGCAGCCAGCGTGTCCGGCTCCGATCACAATCACATCATAGGTTCCGGCGTTGTATTCCACCACAACTCACCCCCTTTTATAACCCCTTACTTGCCGAGGCAGAAGTCGGAGAAGATGCGGTCGAGGATGTCTTCCGTTACGGTGGAACCAGTGATTTCCCCGAAGGCCTCCAGCGCCGCCCGGATGTCTACGGCACTTAACTCCAGCGGCAGTTCCTGCTCCAGCGTCTGCACGGCCTCCCGCAGGTGAGTGCGGGCCCTGATCAGGGCTTCTTTGTGCCGCTCATTGGTAATCAAGAGGGTATCCCCTCGGGTTACGCGGCCCCCCAGCACCAGGCTCGCAATCGCACTCTCCAAGGCATCCAATCCCCGTCCTTCGGTCACCGCCATCCGTACCACGGCTTCAGCCCGGGTCAGTTCCATTACCTGAGCCTCGTCCACATCATGCGGGGCCAGATCCATTTTGTTGACCACGGCGAGTACCCGTTTACCCAACACCAGTTCCGCGACACGGTGATCCTCGTCCTGAATGCCGCTGTCCGCAGCCAAAACCAGAATCACCAGGTCAGCCAGAGCCACGGCTTGACGCGACCGCTCCACCCCGATCCGCTCAATGGTGTCCTGCGTCTCACGGAGACCTGCTGTATCCAAAAGGCGGATGGGGATTCCCCGGATGTTCACGATTTCCTCGATTACATCCCTGGTGGTACCGGGGATTTCAGTTACGATCGCCCGGTTCTGCCGCAGGAGGGCATTGAGCAGGGAGGACTTACCCACGTTGGGCTTGCCCACAATCACCGTGGCCAGTCCCTCGCGGTAGATACGGCCGGCGTCAGCCCCCGACAGCAGTTCTCCGGACGCTTCAGCCAGCTGCCTCAACCGCCCGGTGATCTCCGCCAGCGTCGACCCCGGAACATCTTCCTCGGGAAAATCAATGCTGGCCTCGATTTCGGCCAGCATTTGCACAAGTTCATTCTTGAATACCGCAATCTCGCGGGAAAGCCGGCCACCGAGCTGATCCACAGCCAGCTTCAGCCCGTCACCGGTCTTGGAGCGGATCACGTCAAGTACGGCCTCGGCCTGGGCCAAATCAAGCCGCCCGTTTAGGAAGGCGCGCTTCGTGAACTCGCCGGCCTCGGCCAACCGGGCACCGCCGGCAATGCACAGTTCCAGGATCCTTCTCAGCGGCACAATCCCGCCGTGAGCGTGAATCTCCACTACATCCTCACGGGTGTAGCTATGTGGCGCCCGCATCACGGCCAGAAGCACCTCATCGACGGTGCTCCCGGTCTCGGGATCTACGATATGCCCGTAATGAAGCCGGTAGTTTCGCCTCGCCCGCCAATTCCGGGCGTATTTTGCCTTAAATAGGCGTTCGGCGACCTCAAGTGCCGCCGACCCGCTTAACCGGATGATGCCGACCCCGCCCTCGCCGAGAGGGGTGGCTACAGCCGCTATGGTATCCCCAAGCATTCGAAGCTAACCTACTTTCGGGGAGCGATCACGATCTTCCGGAAGGGTTCCTCTCCTTCGCTGAAAGTGTAAATATCTTCGCGCCCGTGCAGGGTAGTGTGGATAATCCGCCGCTCCTGCGGGTTCATCGGCTCCAGGATCACGCTCCGCCCGCGCCGCTTAGCCTTGTCCGCCAGCTTCATGGCCAAGTGCATCAGGGTATCCTCGCGCTTTCTCCGGTATCCTTCCACATCCAGAATGACCTTTTTACGGTCTTCGGCGTTCTTGTTGACACCCAGATTCAACAGGTATTGCAGCGAGTTCAAAGTTTCCCCGCGCCGCCCGATCAAGAGCCCCAACTGTTTCCCTTCAAGGTTGATGACGATCTGCTCGTTATCCTCTTCAACATTCACCTCGGCCTCCACAGTCATGGCCTTCAGAATCTGATTTAACAGTTCAACGGCCTGATCGGACTTGGATTCCTTGACGGTTACCCGTACCAGTGCCGGTTTACCCCCCAGGATTCCAAACAATCCTTTGCTGGGCTCGTCCAAAACCTCAATAGTAACCCTGTCGGCACCGACCTGCAGTTCCTGCAAAGCGGCGTCTACCGCCGCCTCAACGGTCTTACCGTTTTTTTCCACGACCTTCACGTTTTACCGCCTCCTCTTTCGCCCGCCCTTTGCTCTTACCTTTGGCGGACTTCGGCTGCTGACCGGTTTCGGTCTTCTTGGATTCCTTCTTCTTCCGCTCCTGCTTCACCGGCTCGGCCTCGGTTTCAGCCTGCTGTTCTTCTGCCGTTTCCGCGTTGCCGGCTGTCCCTGCTAGAGCCGCCTTCCGGGCCGGAATCATCTGCTTGTTGATGAAGTACTGCTGAAGGATACCCATCAGATTGAAGGTTACCCAGTAAACCGAAAGACCGGCGGGGAGGGTGCTACTGATCCAGCCGATGAAGAAGGGTAGAAAGATCAGCATCATCTTCTGGGTCTGCTGTGCCGGATTCGGTTCGCCGCCGGTGGGCATATTGGGCATTGTCATCTTCGACTGGAAGTAGGTGGTCACACCGGCCAGGATCGGCAGGATGTAAGTCGGGTCTCGCATGCTCAGTGTCTCCAACCAGAAGAAACCGGCGTGCGCCGTATCTACATAATTGAAATCCCAGAGAGCACGGTACAGGGCGATCAAAAAGGGCATCTGCGCCAGGAGCAGAAGACAACCAGCCATCGGGTTGACCTTCCGTTCCTTATACAGTTCCATCATCTTGGTCTGAAGCATCTGCTTGTCTTTGGCGTACTTCTTCTGGAGTTCTTGAATCTCAGGCTGCAGCAACTGCATCGACATCATGGAGCGCATCTGAATCCGGGTTAACGGATAGAGTACCAGCTTGATCATGACCGTAAGCATAATAATGGCTAAAGCGTAGCTCGGAATCCCGAACGACAGGGTAAACGCGTACAGCCAATTAATCAGGCCTGTCATGCCATCAACTAACGCGCCAAACAATTAGACAAACCCCCCCCATTCTCCGGCCTATAACACCGGATCGTATCCCCCAGGGGAAAACGGATGGCACCTGCAAATGCGCCGACCAGCCATGAAACCGCCACGAACCAGGCCATATTTGCGAATAGCCTGGATCGCATACTCCGAACAGGTCGGATAGAACCGGCAGGAAGAAGGCAGATAAGGTGAAATGCACACCTGGTAGGTGCGGATGACTCCAACAGCGCACTTAGCTGATCCTTTCAACCTAAATCCCTCGCAAGCCTCAATAAACTCTGCTCCAGCCGGGAATAGTCCTCCCCATGTGCAGCGGGTCTCACTACAATCACGTAATCAAATCCGACCCTAAAGGCGTCCTCGTTCAGGCGCACGATCTCTTTCAGCATCCGCCGCAGCCGGTTTCGTTCCACGGCGTGTCCCACTTTACGGGACACGACAAACCCGAAACGCCGCCCGGTGTCCTCGCCGCGAAGATGATACAACACCAGGAAACGGGAAGCCCGGGATCGGCCACTGGCAAAAACACGCCTGAACTCTAGGTTTTTCTTAATGGTTACTATTCCCATAATCTGTCTGGGCTAGTCCGGCAAAAAAGAAGCGCATAACAATCTAAGGCCACCTGAGCGGCCTTAGGCTGATAGGCGCTTTCTCCCTCTTGCACGTCTGCGCTGGATTACCCGGCGCCCGGCTTTCTTGCTCATTCTCTTTAGAAAACCGTGGACTCTCTTTCTTTTGCGCTTCTTCGGCTGGTATGTTCTTTTCAAAGCTGTCACCTCCGAGGAGACTCCGGCAACCGGCAAGCCCCCTGACTCTCAGACTGTTTATTCTAGCACAATATTTGGAAATGTGCAGGCACCACAGTTGATTATATAGTATTTCATCAAAACGAGTCAAGATACATGCGCCAGATATGCTGGTTTCGCTTGGCGGAATATGTTGATAACTTCTGAATAATCTGGTACCATTTAATCGTCCGCATCCAACTACTTTTTCACAGCCTGTGGATAAGTTTGTTGATATCCATGTTGATTAGTGAAAATTTTTCCGCAGGAGGAAACAATGGTCCCATCAGAAATAATTGAGGTCTGGAGCCGTGTGTTAGCCTCTTTGGAGCGCCAGATGACTAAGCAATCCTTCGATCACTGGCTCAAACCGTTAAAACCGATTGCCTATCACAACGGAACCCTTTTGATTGAAGTCCCAAATCATTTTTCTCGGGACTGGTTATCAGACCGTTACGCCCCAATGATCAAGCAATCCTTCAGCGAAATGAGCAGGCGGGATACCGCTCTACGCTTTCTGCTGTCCCGTGAAGTGCCTGAAATAATGTCCTACTTATCCCAGAAGCCTGTTGAAAAAGCTGGGGATAGTAACGCCAACCTCAACCCTAAGTACGTGTTTGACTCCTTTGTGGTGGGTAATTCAAACCGCTTTGCGCACGCCGCCTCCTACGCAGTGGCAGAGGCCCCGGCCAAGGCTTACAACCCGCTGTTTCTGTATGGCGGCGTGGGGTTGGGCAAAACTCACCTGATGCATGCCATCGGTCACCTTACTCGGGCTAACAGCCCTCATTTGAAGGTGGCCTACGTCACCTCCGAAAAATTTACCAACGAACTGATCAACTCGATCAAAGATGACCAGATGGTTCAGTTCCGCCACCGGTATCGCAACATAGACATCCTGCTCATCGACGACATTCAGTTCCTCGCTGGTAAAGAACGTACTCAGGAGGAGTTTTTCCACACTTTCAACACCCTGTATGAAGCAGCGAAACAGATCGTCATCTCCAGCGACCGGCCGCCGAAGGATATTCCAACATTAGAGGAAAGACTTCGTTCCCGTTTCGAGTGGGGACTGATCTCGGACATCCAACCGCCCGATTTGGAAACCCGCATCGCTATTCTACGCAAGAAGGCTCAGGCGGAAAATACCAGTGTTCCGGATGAAACCCTGTTCTACATCGCCGACCGCATCCCGTCCAACATCCGGGAATTGGAGGGTGCCTTCATCCGCGTCGCCGCCTATGCTTCTCTAACCAACTGTGATATTAACCCGGAAATGGCGGCCGAAGTTTTAAAAGACATTATCCAGCCGCCAAAGCCGCGCCAGATCGACTGCCGTTTGATCCAGGAGATCGTCGGCCAGTATTTCAGCATGCGAATGGAAGACTTCAAGGCGAAGAAGAGGACCAGAGCTGTGGCCTATCCTCGCCAGATTGCTATGTATCTGACTCGGGAGTTAACAGACCTTTCCCTGCCACAAATCGGTGAGCAGTTTGGTGGGCGTGATCACACCACAGTTATCCACGCCTGTGATAAAATTGCGCAGGAGTTACGAGAGGATTCTACGGTGCAGGGAATAATTCACGAATTGATCAGCAGGGTGAACAAGTAATGAACAACCTTGCCAACACGCGCACGACATTACTTCCGTAGGTTTGGTTGGCCTATACACATTTCCCCAGCCCCTACGACTATTACGACTAACAATTATACTAATAATCAATAACGAGACCACTCCAAATTTGGGCTCCGCAGGGAGGCAGAGGTGTAAATGCGTTTTACGACTACAAAAGACAACCTTTTAACCGGGATAAGCACTGTACAACGGGCGGTAGCCCTGAAAAGCCCGCTCCCCACACTGTCCGGTATTCTTTTAGAGTTAACTGAGGGGAGACTTAAGCTTACCGGCACCAACCTTGATCTCTGTATTACCTGCGAGGTCACTATCGACCAAGCCCAGTGGCAGCCAGGGAGTATCGTTTTGCCGGCCCGTTATCTTTCGGAAATCGTGCGGCGCCTGCCGGACGGCCCGGTTCATTTTTTGGCCGATCTTTCTTCCTTCACGGCATCACTGCGCTACGGCGCGCCTAATACAGCCGGCCGAAATCAGGCCAAACTGAATGGCATGAGCGCGGGTGACTTTCAGATGCTTCCGTCCCTTACCCCAAAGGTGGAATTGGAGTTGGATGCAGCGATGTTCCGGGATTGCATCCGCCAGGTGGTCTACGCTGCCGGTCAGGACGACCTGAGGCCTTTATTTACCGGTGTGTTGCTTGAGATTGTGGATCAGGAACTGCGTACGGTGGCCACCGATACGCACCGCCTGGCGATGAGACGGGCCGAAGTGCCGGGGTTGGAGGCACAGTTGACGAACATCATTGTTCCCGCGAAAGGGCTGGGCGAATTAGCCCGGATCTTATCTGCTGCTGATTCCGGAAATGTGCAGATTGTAATGGCCGAAAATTACGTTTCTTTCAGGGTAGGGAGTGTTCAACTCCTAAGCCGATTAATTGATGGTCAGTATCCCGACTATCGCCAGGTGATACCGACCTCTTACAAGTCACGCATTTCGCGTATTGATTCCCAGATGCTCGCGCAGGCCGTGGAAAGGGCCGGCATTCTATCCCGTGATGATTCCCCCATCGTGAGTTTGAAATTCCAGGGCGACTTTCTGTTGGTTTCGGCCGATTCACAGGCTGGTTCCGTAATGGAGGAAATTCCGGCCGAATGTGACGGCGACCAGGCTGAAATCACCTTTAACACCTCCTATATCCTCGACGCTTTGCGGGGGGCCGCATTCTCACTCAAGGACGAGTCAGTGTCCCTGGAATTTCACGGTTCCCTTGGACCCCTAGTGATCAGACCACACGCCAACGGGGACTACCTGGCACTGGTTTTACCCGTTCGCCTGTCTTAGGCGGGGGAGCCTGAGTGTATCTGTTACACCTGGAGGCCCGAGATTTTCGCAACTATGGGGAACTTCTGGTTGCACCGCACCCATCTCTAAACATCATCCGCGGGCAAAATGCCCAGGGCAAAAGCAATTTCATCGAAGCGCTGTACGTTAGCCTGCGTGGCTGCTCGTATCGGGCGACTCGGGAAGCAGACCTGATCCGCTGGGGAAAGCCGTGTGCGGTGGTCGGAGGCATTATCAAACCGGGTTCTGAAGAAGCCGACCTCAGCATCCGAACGCTGATTCACCCGGATCGGAAGGAAATCCGGGTGGATGGGAACCCAGTGAGACGCGGTGAAATTGTGGAACGCACAGGGGTGGTACTCTTTACTCCCGAGGATCTTTGGCTCATCAAAGGGGGCCCACAGGGGCGCCGCCGTTTCATGGATCGGGAACTAGGGTTGTTTTCCGCCGGGTATTTTGATGATCTTCAGCACTGCCGCCGCGCTCTGTCGCAACGGAACGCCCTGCTACGGCAGAGAGGGGGGAGTCGGGCGGAAAATGAACTGTGGACGGAGCAGGTATGCCGCTTTGGAGCGCGAATATTATCTGCTAGGCTGAAATTACTCCGTGAATATGTACCCCTGGTTTGTCGGCTCTTTAACCGGTGGACGGGGGGAGACCTAAATATCCGCTATCAGAGTTCGGTCGTGATCAGCGGAATTGATAATGGAGCGCTGGAGAACAGCCTGCTGAAGGCTGTTGTGGATCGCGAAAAAGAGGAACACCGGTTTAGGCAGACTCTGTCCGGGCCGCACCGTGACGACCTCCAGTTTATGATCAACGGCCATGACGCCCGATCTTTTGGGTCCCAGGGACAGCAGCGGGCGATCATCCTGGCTCTAAAACTGGCCCAAATTGAATTTTGGCAGTTGCGCACCGGCAGGCAGCCGGTAATCCTTCTGGACGATGTGCTATTTGAGCTGGACGAGCCCCGCCGCCGGGCGGTGCTTGATGCCTTGCGGAATCGAGCACAGGTGTTTCTGACGGTGGGCGACGCTGTCTTTCAGTCAACAGATGAACATAAAAGTTTTCACGTGGTGGATGGTAATTTAGGCGAGGAGGGGTAGCCGTGTTTCTGCATCTCGGAGCCGATGTAATGGTTTTAAAAGAGGATATCGTAGCCATCCTGGATCTTGAGACCCGGACTGCGAATACGACCCGGGACTTTCTGAAAATCGCCCGGGATCACCGAATTCTGGAGTCAAGTGCCGAAGGGGAAAGACTGCGATCGTACATAATCACCACCGATCGGGTCTTTCTTTCCCCGATTTCCTGCGGCACACTTAAAAAAAGAGCGGGCCTAACCTGGTCTCAAGAGTAAGCAGAAGGCCCCTTTCTGGGCAACATTATGAACAGGATGGTTTTTTTGGCATCGAGAATTGAGGAGTGAACAGGCGTTTGGACAAGAACCTAAACGGTATCGTGAACGGATACGGGGCCGAGGATATTCAAATCCTAGAGGGTTTGGAAGCCGTCCGCAAGCGTCCCGGTATGTATATCGGTTCGACCGGACCGCGTGGACTACACCACCTCGTTTATGAAGTGGTCGATAATAGTATTGACGAGGCACTGGCCGGTTTTTGCGACTATATTGAAGTCATCATTCACGAAGACAATTCAGTGACCGTCACCGATAACGGACGCGGTATTCCGGTGGAGATTCATCCACAGGCCGGCCGTCCGGCCGTAGAGGTAGTGCTCACCAAGCTCCACGCCGGAGGTAAATTCGGCGGAGGACAGTATAAGATCTCCGGAGGACTGCACGGAGTGGGTATTTCGGTAGTAAACGCACTCTCCGGGTGGATGGAGGTTGAAATCAAGCGCGAGGGCTACCTCTACCGGATGCGTTTGGAGCGTGGTACTCCGGTAACCGAGCTGGAGCAGCTGGGGGAGGCCGACGATACCGGAACGCAAATCACCTTCTATCCGGACACGGAGATTTTTGAAGAGGTCAATTTCCAGTATGACATAGTGAACAAGCGGCTACGGGAGCTCTCTTACCTGAATGCCGGGGTCACCCTCGTCCTGCGCGATGAGCGCAACGGCAAGGAAGTCGTATACAAGTTCGAAGGCGGCATTCGTGACTTTGTGCGTCACCTGACCCGGCATAAGGAAACCCTGCCCGAACAACCGATCTACCTTGAAGCCAGCAAGAACGATGTTAACGTGGAAGTCGCCCTTCAGTACGTGGACACCGACCGTGAGGTCATCTATTCCTACGTCAATACCATTCACACCATAGACGGCGGTACGCACGAGGCCGGCTTTAAGTCCGCGCTGACCCGGGTGATCAACGACTATGCCAAGAAGAACAACCTGATCAAGAACGGCGCGTCCTTCGGCGGGGAAGACATCCGTGAGGGGCTGACTACGGTGATCAGCGTCAAGGTACCGGAACCGCAGTTTGAAGGACAGACCAAGACCAAGCTGGGCAACAGCGAAGTCCGTGGCCTGGTGGACTGGGTGGTGGCGCAGCAGTTAGCCATCTTTCTCGAAGAAAACCCGTCGTTCGGCCGGAAGCTGGTCGACCGTGCGGTCGTGGCGGCCCGCGCCCGGGAAGCGGCCAAACGCGCCCGGGAACTAACCAAGCGCAAGAGCCTTCTGGAAAATTCCACCCTGCCCGGAAAGCTGGCGGACTGTGCCGAACGTGACCCTCGTCTCACAGAACTGTATCTGGTTGAGGGGGACTCCGCGGGCGGTTCGGCCAAGCAGGGCCGCGACCGTGCCTTCCAAGCCATCCTTCCGCTCCGGGGCAAGATCCTAAACGTGGAGAAGGCGCGCAAGGACAGAATTTTTGCCAACGAGGAAATCCGGGCCCTGATCACGGCGATCGGAACCGGGATCGCCGAAGATTTTAACATTGAGAAAACCCGCTATCATCGAGTGGTGATCATGACCGACGCCGACGTGGACGGGGCGCATATCCGTACGCTACTGCTGACCTTTTTCTACCGGTACATGAAACAACTGATCGACGCCGGCTACATTTACATCGCCCAGCCCCCGCTCTACAAGGTGAAAAAGGGGAAACGGGAGTGGTACCTCTACACTGAACGAGAACTGGATAAGAAGCTGAAAGAAATCGGGCGGGAAGTTACCATCCAACGCTACAAGGGTCTGGGTGAAATGAACCCCCAGCAGTTGTGGGATACGACCATGGATCCGGAGCAGCGTACCGTTCTGCAGGTCACCCTAGACGACGCCCTGGCCGCCGAGGAACTCTTCTCAACCCTGATGGGGGATCAGGTGGAACCCCGCCGCGAGTTCATCGAGCGCTACGCCACCGAGGTCCGGAACCTGGACGTGTAAAGAGCATTATTTATAAAGTGCGCAAGAGAGGTGTGAAAGCGCCTCTTTATTTTTTTGGCAGGTCTTTTTTCACAGACTTATCCTCCCAATCCACAGTCGAATTCCGAACATCTTTTACATATTCTTAATGGCTAGCGGTTACAAATGCGCGTATTTTAACCTTTTTTGGTGACTGATCCACAAGTTATCCCCTGTAATCCACAACCATAGTCCCCCAAAACGCATCTTTGAAACAAACAAAAACTTGCAAATCCATGTAAGAGTACGCAATGGCGAGAAATAAGCTGATTGGAAGCGGTAGTTTTAGTACATTAGGTCGGATGGGTGATGCCATTATTTGGGAGGTGTGGTAGTATAGTGCCAGATAATGGTAGAACAATCTAAATAGGGATCCGGTTGGCCGGCGAACGTACCGCATGGCATCTGCAATCGGGACTGCACAAATCGCATGGGAGAAGGACGGTGAAAAGCCCTTGGTGGAATTGAGCAGGAGGGGGATGGTGGCCGTCCTCTTGGTTTCCTTCGTGGCCGGAACCCTCACGGAGCGGTGGTTAAGCCTCACTAACCCTGTGTTCCAGACTGTGGCCCCGGTGGTCACGTCGGCCGGTGGTCCGGCGCTGTGGATGGGCGTCGGAGCCGTAGTAGGGGCCTTTGGACTACTGGCCTTCCGTCGCCTAAGGGATGAAGGTCCTGAGGAGACCGTGCGCAGCAGGCCGAAAAGGCGTTCAGGTCGTATCTGAGCCAAACATTAGTCGGTCACCGTAACCATTGAATTTCAGACCGGGAATCAATGATTCCCGGTCTTATTCGCGCTATTGTTGGAAACAATTAGTTTTCCTGCCCACCCGAATTAGGTATACTATTAACAGAGGGCTAAACTGGAAGTGTGTGCCCAAAGGTAAGTGAATTTAGGAGGCTGACCTGTTTGTCGATCAACCCGGGCCGTATTATTCCAATCGATATTAACGAGGAAATGAAGCAATCCTACCTGGACTATGCGATGAGCGTCATTGTCGGGAGGGCCCTGCCCGATGTCCGGGACGGGTTAAAACCGGTTCATCGACGCATCCTCTACGCGATGCACAACCTCGGGGTCGTGGCGGAAAAGCCGCACCGCAAATCGGCCTATGTAGTCGGTGAAGTGCTGGCGAAGTTGCACCCGCACGGTGATACTGCTGTATACGACGCCCTGGTAAGGTTGGCCCAAGACTTTTCGACCCGGTATCCACTGGTGGACGGGCACGGAAACTTCGGCTCGGTAGACGGGGACGCCGCTGCGGCGATGCGGTATACCGAGGTCCGGATGGCGAAGATTACGGCCGATATGCTGGCCGATATCGACAAGGACACGGTCGATTTCATTCCGAACTACGACGGGTCAAACAAGGAGCCCGTAGTTCTTCCGGCAAGATTCCCCAACCTGCTGGTCAACGGCTCATCCGGTATCGCCGTGGGGATGGCCACAAACATCCCGCCCCACAACCTGGGCGAGGTCATCGACGGCCTAGTTTATTTCATTGATAACCCCGAAGCCGATGTCGATGACCTGATACGCTTCATCCCTGGACCCGATTTCCCCACTGCGGGCCGGATCATGGGACGGGAGGGGATTAAGGCCGCCTACGCCACCGGCCGCGGCAGTATTAAGGTGCGTGGCCGGGCCTCGATTGAAGAGGTTAAAAACCGGCAGCAGATTATTATTACCGAAATCCCCTATATGGTGAATAAGGCGCGCATGGTGGAGAAGATCGCCACGTTGGTGCGGGAGAAGAAGATCGACGGGATCAGTGACCTGCGTGACGAGTCGGACCGGACGGGAATGCGCGTGGTAATCGAACTCCGCCGCGACGCCACCCCCCAAGTGGTTTTGAACCACTTGTATAAGCAGACTCAACTCCAGGAAAGCTTCGGCGTGAACATGCGGGCTTTGGTCGACGGTCAGGCTTTGGTACTGCCGTTGATGTCGGTGCTTGCCCACTATCTCGATCATCAGAAGGATGTTGTTGTCCGTCGCACCAGGTACCTGCTGGAGCAGGCCCAGGCCCGGCAGCACATCGTGGAAGGTCTGCGTATCGCCCTACAGCGCCTGGATGAGGTTATTCGGACCATCCGGGGCAGCCGGGATGCGAATGAGGCGCGGCAAAGCTTAATGGATATCTTCGGGCTCAGTGAGAAACAAGCTCAAGCAATCCTGGACATGCGCCTGCAGAGGTTGACCGCACTGGAACGCGATAAGCTGGAAGCAGAATATAATGACCTGGTGGAAAAGATTACTTACCTAGAGTCGGTGCTGGCGGATGAGCATAAGGTCCTGGGGATCATCAAGGAAGAGTTGGCTGTCATCCGGAAAAAGTATGCGGATAAGCGGCGTACCGAAATCGCCCGAGATGAGACAGCCTTTAAGCCTGAGGACCTGATCCCGCAGGAGGAAGTGGTGATCACCGTCACCAACGAGGCCTACTTAAAGCGGATGTCTACCGACGTCTACCGCAGCCAAAAGCGCGGAGGGCGAGGTAAAACCGGCGTCGAGCCCAAGGTCAAGGATGTTGTTAAGGATCTGTTCGTGGCTAAGACCCACGACTACCTGCTGTTCTTTACCGACCGAGGTAAGGTATATAAGTTAAAGGTTTACGAAGTCCCGGAGGCCGGGAGGCACGCGCGTGGAACCGCAGTGGTCAATTTGATAATGGTGACTGGAAACGAAAAGATTACCGCGGTGATTCCGGTTACCGATTTCACGGAAAATAGTTACCTCTTCATGGCCACCAGGCGGGGCGTGGTTAAGAAGACCCGCTTGGAAGAGTTCGATACGGTACGCCGGGACGGTCTCATTGCCCTATCCCTGGACGACGGTGATGAACTGGTCGATGTAGAGATCACCGACGGTGCTCAGGACGTTATGATCACCACGCAGAAAGGCATGGCCATCCGGTTCAACGAGACTGATGTGCGCCCGATGGGCCGAACCGCCCGTGGAATGCGGGGGATTATGCTCGGCAAGAAGGATCAGGTGTTAGGTATGCACAAGGTCCTCGAAGGGGCTTGGCTGATGGTGATCACGGCTAGGGGACACGGCAAGCTCACGGCGTTGGATGAATTCAGGCCCCAGGCCAGAGGCGGTAAAGGTCTGATTGCCACCAAGATCAGTGGAGTGAGTGGGGATGTGGTGGCCACGCAGGTCGTGAAGCGGGAGAAAGGTGAGGAAATCATGCTCGTCAGCAAGGTCGGCGTGCTGATCCGCCTGAGAACCAAGGACGTGCTGCCCTTCGGGCGTCCGGCCCGTGGGGTGTTGTTGATGCGTCTGGGCGAAGGGGATCGGGTGGTGGGGGTGACCCAGGTCACCCCCGACGACTAGGAAACCGCGAGGGGGCGATGGCGCTTGATCAAGTCAATCCTGGTTCCGACGGACGGCTCGGACTGGTCCCTGCGTGCCGCAAGGTACGCCGTGAGCCTGATGCGGCTTGGTGACAATGTCGAGGTAACCGTGTTTACGGTTGACAATATTCCCCGGCGTCTGGCGAAGCGCAATTTCTTCTGGATCGCCGCCGAACGTGGTAACCCGGACGACAGTGACCGGGTAGAGGATCCCTATGCCGAAAGCCGTGCCCGAATCCTGACCCGGACGAAGGCGGTTTTCGACGAGGCCGGATTGCCGGTCCGCACTAACCACGGCCGCGGTAGCCCCGCCGGGGAAATCGTCCGCTATGCCAGTGAACAGAAGACGGACCTGATCGTGATGGGGCACCGGGGGGCGGGTGCGCTCCAGGAACTGTTGATGGGCAGTGTCAGTCATAAGGTGGTTCAATTGGCCACTTGCCCGGTGATTATCGTTAAGTAGGGGGGAACCGCGACGATGTTTAAGGTGCTGTTGGCAGTGGACGGATCCCGAGCATCATTTCGGGCGGCTGAGTACTCCCTGAATCTCCTCCGGATGAATCCGGCAGTCGAACTCATCGCCCTAATGGTCTATCCAAGCGGGGAGGAAGAGTTCTCCCTGCTGATGAACGAGAAGCTTAAGGAAACCATCCTCGAATACATGCGGCAGACCACCGATCAGTACCGGGCCTTCTTCCTCGAACAGGGATTCCAAATCAATGTTGAGCAACTGATGGGCAGTCCTGCGGAAAGCATCGTTGATTACGCTACACGGCACCAGTACGACCTGATCGTCGCCGGCACGCGCGGCAGGCGCAACCTGGACAACCTGATCCTCGGCAGCGTGGCGCACAAACTGGTCCACCTGTCCAGCGTACCCCTGATGCTCGTCAAATAAAGGGCGGTTGTTTTTCTATGACGATTAATGTAAGATATTCTCGGGAAAAACCCAAGAGACTTCCGAAATCTCCGGTTTTACAAAACAATCTCCTTAATGAGAGCGCGGAGGCAGTAAGATGACAGAAAAGGGAACCTGGACGGTTAAGAAGGGACTAGCTGAGATGCTCAAGGGCGGCGTCATTATGGACGTCACCACACCGGAGCAGGCCAAGATCGCCGAGGAGGCGGGCGCCTGTGCAGTGATGGCGCTGGAACGGGTACCGGCGGATATCCGGGCCGCAGGCGGTATTGCCAGAATGGCTGACCTGAGTATCATCACCAGGATTATGGAGTCCGTGACCATTCCGGTGATGGCCAAGGTACGGATCGGACATTTTGTTGAAGCTCAGGTCCTGGAATACCTGGGTGTTGACTATATTGACGAGAGTGAAGTGCTCACCCCGGCTGATGAGCAGTACCACATCAACAAAAACGAGTTTAAAGTGCCGTTTGTCTGCGGCGCGCGGAACTTGGGCGAAGCGCTACGGCGGATCGGTGAGGGAGCCGCGATGATCCGCACCAAGGGCGAGCCTGGCACCGGAAACGTGGTCGAAGCGGTGCGGCATATGCGCATGGTGAGCGGCGAGCTTCGCCGGCTGACCGTTCTCCCTAAGGAAGAACTGATGGCTGCGGCCAAGGACATGGGCGCACCGTACGAGCTAGTTGTACAGGTAGCCGAGACCGGACGCCTGCCGCTGGTGAACTTTGCCGCGGGCGGCATCGCCACCCCGGCCGACGCTGCGCTGATGATGCAGCTCGGCTGCGACGGGATCTTCGTCGGCTCCGGTGTCTTTAAATCGGAGAACCCGGCGGCCCGGGCACGGGCCATCGTCGCGGCCACCACGCACTTCAACGACCCGCAGGTACTGGCCGAGGTGTCACGGGGACTGGGTGAGGCCATGCCCGGGATGGACATCTCCACCATTGCCCCACACGAGCGGATGCAGGAGCGCGGCTGGTAACCATGAAAGTTGGGGTTTTAGCCCTTCAGGGGGCTTTTCGGGAACACTGCCTGGCGCTGGCCGGCCTAGGGGCCGAGCCGGTGGAAGTGCGCAAGCCCGAGCAGCTACAAGGCTGCCGGGCCTTGATTATTCCCGGTGGGGAAAGTACCACGATCGGGAAGCTGATGGACCAGTACGGCCTTTTTGAGCCGATCCGCAAGATGGGGGAAGCAGGCACACCGATCTTTGGCACATGTGCGGGGATGATTATGCTCGCCCGCGAGATCGAGGGTTCTGAACAACCGCGTCTGGGCCTGATGAATATCGGTGTTTCCCGGAACGCCTTCGGGCGGCAGGTGGAGAGCTTTGAATCGGAACTGGACGTACCGGTTCTCGGAGCCAAACCTTTGCGCGGCGTCTTCATCCGGGCCCCACAGGTCATTTCCGTCGGCCCGGGCGTGGAGGTTCTAGCGGTGTACCACGACAAGGTGGTCCTAGTACGACAGGGACACCTGCTTGCCGCCGCTTTCCACCCCGAGTTGACTGAAGATAACCGCCTACACGCCTACTTTCTAGCGGGGTCGAGGCTTTAAATTCTTTAATTTGTTTAATCGGTGTCTGACCCCTTTTCCGGTGTCTGACCCCTTTTCTGACTTACATACGAGAAAAACCAGCCTGTCCCCGTTTCCTGCCCTTGCCACAGGGGATTCAGTTGTAGTATACTGTTGGCCATCGACAAAATAGAAAACCCCATGACAGGAAAACAGTACCCATTCTTCCTTTTCAGAGAGCCGGTGGTTGGTGTGAACCGGTATGGAGTGACGGGGAATCCTTCCTGGAGGGTCCCTGCCGAAGCTAGTAAGCGGGGACGGTCGCGCCGTTAACGCGTTAAAGTGGGTCGTCCGCAGGACGGCCAAAAAGGGTGGCAACGCGGGATTAATCCTCTCGTCCCTTGAGTTTATCAAGGGCGGGAGGTTTTATTTTATCAATTTTCCGACAAAAACTAAGGGTAAAAGGAGAGTGTACTAGACACGATGGATAAGAAACTGCGCCTTCTGATTCCCGGTCCCACACCGGTACCGCCGCAGGTGAGTGAGGCAATGGCCCGTCCGATGGTCGGTCACCGGAGTAAGGGGTTTGCGGAGCTGACTGCCCGCCTCACGGGTAAGTTGCAGCAGATTATGCAGACCTCGAATCCCGTTTTTATTCTGACCAGTTCCGGGACGGGGGGCCTAGAGGCGGCGGTGGCGAATACCGTCAACCCCGGTGACAAGGTGCTGGCCCTGGTGGGCGGCAAATTCGGCGAGCGTTTCCGGGATCTGGCCCGGGTCTACGGGGCCGAGGTGATTGAGCTGGATTTCCCGTGGGGACAGCCTGTCGACCTGGCCACTGTAAAGAAACAGCTGGACACCCACCCCGACATCACTCTGGTCTTGGCTACCCTGAACGAGACCTCAACCGCGGTTATTAACGATATCGAGGGTATCGGGGCGCTCACCCGTAAACACGGGGCGGTTCTGGTGGTGGACGCCGTCAGCGGCCTGGGCGGGGTGGAGATGAAGCCAGACGAATGGGGTGTGGATATCCTGGTCACAGCTTCCCAGAAGGCACTGATGGTGCCGCCCGGTCTGGCCCTGGTAAGCGTTAGCGACAAGGCCTGGGATTTGATTGCAAAATGCAAGAGCCCGCGCTACTATTTCAGCCTGGAAGCGGCTCGGAAGTCTTATGCTAAGTGGAACACCGCCTACACGCCGGCCGTTTCCCTTTTCTTCGGGCTGGAGGCGGCGACCGACCTGATCCTGGAGGAGGGCCTGGAGAACGTTTTTGCCAGGCACCGCCTGTTGGCGCGTGCCACCCGCGAGGCTGCTAAGGCGCTCGGGCTGAGACTGTTGATGCCCGAAGAATGCGCATCGCCTTTGGTGACCGCCGTGATTTCCCCCGAGGGCGTGGATGTGGGAGACCTTCGCAAACTACTACTGGATAAATACGGTGTACTGTTTGCCGGCGGGCAGGGCGAACTAAGTGGCCGAATCTTCCGTATCGCCCACATGGGCTACGCCGACCATCTCGACGTGATCAGTTCTATTGCCGCGTTGGAAATGGCGCTTTCCGAGCTTGGTTACGGCCTGGAACTGGGTAAGGGCGTGGCCGCAGCCCAGAAGGTATTTCTCGGAGGTGCGAATTAACAAAATGAAAGTACTTGTAACGGATAGCGTATCACAGTCGGCAGTCGACGTCCTGAAGCGTGAGCCGGACATCGAGGTCGAAGTGCGCAACAAGATGACCCCGGAAGAATTCCTGGAAATCATCCCGCAGTTCGACGCCTTGATCGTACGCAGCGCCACGAAGGTGACCCGGGAGGTAATGGACGTGGCGGCTAACCTGAAGGTCATCGGCCGCGCCGGTGTGGGTGTGGACAACATCGATGTGACCAGCGCCACCGAACGGGGGATTATCGTGGTCAACGCCCCCGAAGGCAACACCAACGCCGCCACGGAGTTAACCATGGCACATATGCTGGGCCTGGCCCGCAATCTGCCCCAGGCAGACTCCAAGATGAAGGCTGGGGTTTGGGACAAGAAGGCCTTTGTCGGCGTGGAACTACGCAACAAGACCTTGGGTATCCTGGGACTGGGCCGGATCGGCAGCGGCGTGGCTAAACGCGCCGAAGCGATGGAGATGAATGTTATCGCTTACGACCCCTTCCTGACCGAGGAACGGGCGCGGGAGATGAGTGTTAAGGTCCTACCCCTGGATGAGGTCTTTCGGGAGGCCGACTTCATCACCGTGCATATGCCCCTGACCAAGGAGACCAAGTACATGATCGACGCCCGCGCCATCGGCCTGATGAAGGAAGGCGTGCGCATCATCAACTGCGCCCGTGGCGGGATTATCGACGAGTCGGCGTTATACCAGGGGCTGATCTCAGGGAAGGTGGCCGGGGCGGCATTGGACGTGTTTGAGTGTGAACCGGCGACCGAGTGTCCCCTGTTGAAACTGCCGAATGTGATCGGTACTCCGCATCTGGGGGCATCCACCAGAGAGGCGCAGGTGGGCGTGGCCGTGGACGTGGCCGAGGAGATCATTGCCGCCCTGCGTAATGAAATCGTAAAGAACGCCGTGAACATTCCGTCTCTCAAACCGGACATCCTGCGCGCCATTCAGTCCTACCTGCCGCTGGCCGAGGTGCTGGGCAAGTTCCACGCCCAGCTGCTCAGCGGACGCGTGCAGAAAATAGAAGTCACGTACAGCGGGGAATTGGCCGGTAAACCGGTAGCACCGCTGACCACCGCACTGGTCAAGGGCATCCTGGACACCATCCTGCAGGAGCGGGTTAATTTCGTGAACGCCATGGTCGTGGCCAGGAATCGCGGAATCCAGGTGAGTGAGACCAAGGTCGAGCGGGAAGAAGACTACGCCGGCCTGATGACCGTGAAGGTGATCTCCTCTGAAGAAGAAAGCGAACTGGCCGGAACCCTCTCCCAGGGCAAGTTCCCGCGGGTGGTGGCCATTAACGGCTACCGTGTGGATACCGTGCCCGAGGGCCATATGCTGGTCGTACCGCACTACGACCGTCCGAAGATCATCGGCCGGGTGGGGATGCTGATCGGGGCGCACGACATCAATATCGCCGCGATGCAGGTGGGGCGCAAGGAGGTCGGCGGCAAAGCGGTGATGGTCCTGACTATCGATAGTCCGGTGCCTGCCGGTACCCTTGAGGAACTGGGTCAGGTGGACGGCATCCTGGGCGTGAAGATGGTCAGCCTGTAAGAATGCATTGTTCCGGAGACGGTGATCCGGCTCCGAGCGGAGGTGTTTCCGATGTTAGACCTAAAGTTCATCCGGAAGAATCCCGATGTTGTACGGGCGGCTCTGGAAAAGCGCGGCTTTGACTTTGATCTCGCCGGGCTCCTGGACGCGGACGAAGAATGGCGGCAGATGCTGTTCACCGTTGAACAACTGAAGAATCGGCGCAATGCCGTGTCTGAAGAGATCGCCCGACTGAAGAAGGAGCGGCAGCCGGCGGAAGATCTGATCATACAGATGCGCGAGGTTTCCCAGCGCGTTAAAGACCTGGACGAAGACATCCGCCGGGTTGATCGGCGGCTGCAAGACATGCTCCTGCAAATCCCGAATATCCCCCAGTCCTCGGTGCCTTTTGGCCGGGATGAGAGCGATAACCAAGAGGTGCGCCGCTGGGGCAGGCCCCCGTACTTCGATTTCGAGGCCAAGGCGCACTGGGATGTCGGTGAAGGCCTAGACATCGTGGATTTCCAGCGCGGCGGCAAGGTGAGCGGTGCCCGGTTCAGCTTTATGAAGGGGGCGGGTGCTCGCCTCGAGCGCGCCCTGATCAACTTCATGCTTGATTTGCACATCACTAGGCACGGCTACACCGAGCTTCTCCCGCCGTTCCTGGTCAACGGTCAGAGTATGGTCGGAACCGGCCAGCTGCCGAAGTTCGCCGAGGACATGTTCAAGATCGAAAACAACGATTATTACTTGATTCCCACGGCCGAGGTTCCGGTCACGAACTTCCTGCGCGACGAGATCCTGGAGGCAGACGGGTTGCCCATTCGTTATGTCGCCTACAGTGCCTGTTTCCGTGCCGAAGCAGGTGCGGCCGGACGCGAGACCCGGGGCCTAATCCGCCAGCACCAGTTTAACAAGGTCGAGATGGTGAAATTCTGCAAACCCGAGGATTCTAACGAAGAACTGGAGAAGCTGGTGCACGACGCCGAAGAAGTGCTGCAGCTCTTGGAACTGCCCTACCGGATCATCGTGCTCTGTTCAGGCGACGTGGGCTTCTCCTCCTCCAAGACCTACGACTTAGAGGTCTGGATGCCCAGCTACCAGAGCTACAAGGAGATCTCCTCCTGTTCGAACTTCACCGATTTCCAGGCGCGCCGCGCGGGCATCCGGTACCGTCCCCAGCCACGCGCTAAGGCCGAGTTCGTGCACACCCTAAACGGCTCGGGGGTCGCCGTTGGTCGCACCGTGGCCGCCATTCTGGAGAACTACCAGCAAGCCGACGGCTCGGTTGTCGTTCCGAAAGTATTAGTACCCTACATGGGCGGAATGATCCGCATTGAGGGGACAGACTTCAAAAGTTCAAAAGTCTAACGGATGCGTCCGGGGTTGTTAGTGTCGCATTCATCCATACCAAGGGTCTTGACGCCCTATATTGCGGGATGACGCGGATCTGGTTGCTGAGAAGCTTTAAACCATGCACTCTGAGGAGCGCTGAGGCTCCTTGTAGCGCGGTTTTGGCGGGGATCGCTGTTGACACTGGTGTTCAGACTGTGCTATAGTGATATTTGCGTGAAAACGACCACGGAGGGGTGTCCGAGCGGTTTAAGGAGACGGTCTTGAAAACCGTTGAACCCTTGTGGTTCCGTGGGTTCGAATCCCACCCCCTCCGCCAAATTTCGGAGGACGGTGGACAAAAGCGATAGTACGTGGAGAGATGGCCGAGTAGGTCGAAGGCGCTCGCCTGCTAAGCGAGTAGATGGGCATTAACCTGTCTCGAGGGTTCGAATCCCTCTCTCTCCGCCATTTGAGAAGTGAGATGTGAGAGGTTAGAGGTGGGTGAGCGGAAGAAACCGCTGAGCCTCTCCCATTGATAAGTGAGATGTCGGACGTGAGATAAAGGATCAATCAGGTTTCCCACGACTCACATCCCACCTCACACCGCTAATAATGCGCCCGTAGCTCAATGGATAGAGCGCCAGACTACGGATCTGTAGGTTGGGGGTTCGACTCCCTCCGGGCGCGCCACTATAACATAACAGTCGTCGATTTCGACGAAGCAGGGAATTCGCGGCGCGGATTCCTACATTTTATTCTAACGCTGAAAACCTAATATGGGCCCGTAGCTCAGGCGGATAGAGCAGCGGTTTCCTAAACCGCGTGCCGGGGGTTCGAGTCCCTCCGGGCCCACCAAAAAAGAAGTCAGAGGTCAGAAGCAGAGTGTGATGTGAGAGGTTAGAAGTGGGAAAAGAAGCCACCCTGACCGGCTCAGAATAGCGGTTGCTGGATCTGCGACCGGCATGTAAAGTGGGTAGTAACGTGAACTGGGTGCCGGACCTGGCCGAACACGCCGGGTTTATGCGCGAAGCACTGCAGGAGGCAGACAAGGCCTACGCCAAGGGCGAGGTTCCGGTCGGTGCCGTGGTGGTGCAGGACGGGACAATCATCGGCCGTGGCCACAACCGGCGCGAATTGGACAGCGACGCCTCGGCCCACGCCGAGTTGATCGCCCTCCGTGTAGCGGCGCGGCAGTTGAAGGACTGGCGTCTGAACAACGCCACGTTGTACGTGACTATGGAGCCCTGCCCAATGTGTGCGGGAGCAATCGTTCAGTTCCGGGTGGGCAAGGTGGTCTACGGAACACCGGATCCCAAGGCCGGCGCGGCCGGTTCGGTGGTTGAACTCCTGCGGGAGCCGCGCTTTAACCATCAGGCGGAGGTCATACCCGGAGTGCTGGAAGAGGAATGCCGGGAAATCGTCCGGCGTTTCTTCAGGGACATCAGAAAATAAGCAATTAAGTATACGCGGAGAGATGGCTGAGTTCGGTTGAAGGCGCTCGACTCGAAATCGAGTAGGCGTTAATAGCGTCTCGGGGGTTCGAATCCCCCTCTCTCCGCCATAATTGATATTACAAAAGGGATTCTCATCGGTTAAGGGTGGGAATCCCTTGTTTTTCCCCAAGCCCGGCAGGCAATGGATGAGATATGCGCCTGTATCCAAACGTACATCGGTAAGTAGATTCGTAAGTTTCTCTCCGTTTGCTGAAAAACATGCTTGGGCGAGATACAATAAGGCATAACCGCGTATGAAGGTGGAGTTGAATGCGTATCCTCGTGATGACCGCTGTCGCGGCGGAGAGGGAAGCGGTATGGCGCGGGCTGCAAGGCCATCCAGACTATGACGTGTTGGTCGCCGGTGTTGGTCCAGTGGCAGCGGCGGTCAACACGGCTAAGGCGTTGGCAACAGCCGAGTATCGGCTGGTCGTTAGTGCCGGTATCGGTGGAGGCTTCCCCGGTCAGGCCGAGGTAGGCTCCCTCGTGGTTGCCAGCGAGATTATCGCTGCCGACCTGGGAGTCCAGGCCCCGGAGGGCTTCAGCAGTCTGGATGAGTTAGATTTCGGCTCCACCCGCATCCGGGTCGATGCTAGGCTGGTAAGCGATGTGACGGAAGCGTTGCTTGCGGCCCGGTTGCCGGTCAAAACCGGCCCGGTGCTTACTGTATCGACGGTGACGGGTACCGCTGAGAGTGCGACGGAACTGGCCGCACGGGTACCGGGTGCCGTCGCCGAGGCCATGGAGGGGTATGGTGTAGCCTACGCCGCGCGAGACCACGGCGTCCCGGTTATAGAACTTCGTGCCATCTCCAATCTGGTCGGTCCGCGTGAGCGCACCGCATGGCGCATCGAAGAGGCTCTGGATGTTCTGGAAGCAGCCAGCGCGGTATTATCGGGGGTGTTTCGATGAGAGTCGCCTTCTCTCCTTGCCCCAACGACACGTTCGTTTTTCACGCCTGGGTACACGGACTGATACCCGGTGCACCGAGGCTCGACGTGACCCACGCCGATATCGATATCACGAACAATCTGGCGGCTGGCGATCAGGGGCCGGATGTAATTAAGATTTCCTTTGCGGCACTGCCCTGGGTGTTATCGGAATACGCCCTGCTGCCATGCGGGGGTGCATTGGGCAGAGGGTGCGGACCGCTGGTGCTTACGGAGGGCCGGGCATTCAACACAAACGATCCCGCGGCGCTGGCCGGTCGGCGGGTGGCCGTGCCTAGTGAGCGTTCTACCGCCTACCTGCTGTTCCGTTTGTGGGCTGCCGAGCACGTGCCGGGGGGCGTAGGCGAGATTGTGATTCTGCCTTTTCACGAGATCATGCCGGCGGTGCGCGATGGTCTGGTTGATGCCGGGCTCGTGATCCACGAGGCGCGCTTCACCTACCCTTCGTATGGGTTGAATCTACTGGCCGATTTGGGCCGCTGGTGGGAGGCGGACGCCAACCTGCCGCTTCCGCTGGGAGCGATTATCGCCCGACGGTCTTTGAATCTACCCGCGGTCGCCGGCTGGATTCGGGCCTCGGTGAAATACGCCTGGGCACACCCGGAGGCGTCGCAGGAGTACGTGCTTAGCCACGCCCAAGAGTTGTCCCCCGAGGTCGCAAGGGCGCATATCAAACTTTACGTGAATGAGTTCACGGCAAACTTGGGCGAGATCGGGCATGAGGCGGTAACCACCCTGCTCCGCCGGGCTGCGGAGGAAGGGCTGGTTCCGAGGGTGGATCCGACCGCGCTGTGCACCTAGACACATTCTTCTAAGCCGAGAGGATTTCTCCCGGGATTACTTAATTGGAATTGTAGTGGTAAGATATTTCCGAGGGGGTATTAGAATGACCATGAACGAACTGGCCCGTCTGGTAAAGGAAGCGTCCACAAAACTGGCTGCAGCTGAAGCCGAGCTGAAGGACAAAGCCCTAGCGCAGATCGCGGAGTCGCTGAAACAGCGCAAGGGAGAAATCATTAAGGCTAACCAAGAGGATCTGCTGAGAAGTGAAAAAGAAAACCTCCCGGCACCGCTCTTAAAGCGACTGACCTTTGACGAGGCCAAGATCGATGACGTAGTTGACGGTATATACAGCCTCATCAAGCTTGATGACCCGGTGGGCAAGACTTTGCTGTCCACCGAACTGGATGAGGGCTTGGAATTGTATAAAGTAACCTGCCCGATCGGGGTTATCGGCGTGATTTTTGAATCCAGACCTGATGCCCTGGTGCAGATTTCCGCCCTCTGCCTGAAAAGCGGGAACGCCGTGCTGCTGAAAGGCGGGTCCGAGGCCAGGGAGACCAACCGGATACTGGCCAATGTGATTGTGAAGGCCACAGAGGAAGCCGGCCTGCCCCCAAACTGGCTGGCACTGCTGGAAACCCGTGAGGATGTCAGTGAGATGCTGAAGATGGATCAGTACATCGACCTGATCATTCCGCGCGGCTCCAATGATTTCGTGCGGTATATTATGGACAACTCTAAAATTCCGGTCATGGGCCACGCTGACGGTATCTGCCACTGCTATGTCCATGAGGACGCCGACATCGGGATGGCGGTGAAGATTGTTGTGGACTCCAAGACGCAATACGTAGCTGTGTGTAACGCCACGGAGACCCTGCTGGTGGATGAAAAGATCGCCCCGGTGTTCCTGCCCGAACTGAAGAAGGCCCTCGAGAGCAAACCGGTGGAGTTGGTGGGATGTCCGAAAACGTGCGCCGTAATTCCCGCCGCGCCGGCTTCGGAAGAGGACTGGAAAACGGAATACCTGGACTACAGACTATCCGTCAAAGTGGTCGGGGGGCTTGACGAGGCCGTTGACCATATCAACACCTACGGTTCCGGCCATACGGACAGCATCATCACGGGGGACAAGGAAAAGGCCGACCGGTTCATGGACCACGTTGATGCGGGCAATGTCTTCTGGAACTGTTCCACCCGCTTCAGTGACGGATTCCGCTATGGATTCGGAGCCGAGGTCGGGGTTAGTACCGGTAAGATCCACTCCAGAGGCCCGGTCGGGCTTGATGGATTGGTGATCTACAAGTACAAGCTGATCGGCAACGGACATATTGTAGCGGACTACGCCAACCGTTCCCGATCCTTCACGCACAAGGATATTGGCAAGGACTTTTCACCCTAGCTTATAATTAGGCCCACGGCCCTAACCTTGGAAAAGGCCAATCCGTAGAAAAGATACACAAGGGTTCTCGCCCGTCTGGGTGGGAGCCCTATATCATTTAGCCACAGACCACTCCCGGGCTGGCACCGCCATGCGGAACCTCCTGGTATTAACTGCCATAACATATCCTGACTCAGTTTTCTAAAAAGGGAGGAAACCACTATGGCAGAACTCTACGCTTGGGCCTCATATATGAATCCGTTGATGGAACACGCCTATGTAACCAGCAGCGCAGGACACCGTTGGCCGTGCTTTGGTGGTACCGACCGGGGCCGGCCAATCGGCAGCGGCCTGGGCCACCCGGAAGTGGCACAATGCTTATCCCTGCCGGACTCGGAAGCGGGAATCAACTATGGGCTGACCGGGGTATGTCATCAGGCGGCAAACCGTATTCTATGGCCGGCAAAGGTCCTGGTGTCACAGGCCCGAAGCTACAACCTGTCTGTAATGATTTATGGCGCATACGGCACCCCGAATGAGACGGCCGAGCGTAAATGGCGGGAGCGGATCGGACAATGCTCAGCGGCTCAGGACAAGTCGGCGTCCCAAATATCCTTCACCTGGGACGGAGATAATCCACCGGCTGTCCCCAGTGCTGACCAAGAGTATGCGGAAAAGCTGATCCGGCTGCATTTACAGGCCGGTGAACGGGGGCCTGTGGAACTGCTGGCCCGGGAAACGGCTTTGCTCATCGATTATCGCCTCCCCGGAACTGGCTCTCAACTAGTCAGGACGGTTCAAGACATTCAGAGAGAACTGCTCGCCGAAAAAGAGACCTTGGACAAGGTGCTGCTCAGGAAGCATGTGGGCGGCGAAAAGTATGCGGCCGAGGTGAACGATCTGATCAACCAGGAGCTGGCCCAGTTTCTCGAATTGTTGGGAGCGCAATACTACGAACAGCTGTTCGGATTAAAACCGGGTGAGCGATGTGACCTGGTTGTTCCGGAGATTGCCGCCGAATCGTTCAGGTAACCGTCGGTGCGGATTGTCCCGTAGATGGTTGTGGGTTATAGTTAGGGAAAAGTATCTGGGATGAGGGTTCGCATGAAAGCACTGGTATTGGCCGAAAAACCAAGTGTGGCCCGGGAGATTGCCCGGGTCCTCAACTGTAACGCCAAGAACAAAGGGTACATTGAAGGCCCGAAATACGTGGTCACCTGGGCTTTGGGCCATCTGGTTACCTTAGCCGAACCGGATGATTACGACCAGAAGTACAAGCAGTGGCGTTTAGAAGATCTGCCGATGTTGCCGGAGCAGATGAAGCTAAAGGTGATAGGCCAGACCTCCAGCCAGTTTCAGGTGATTCGTAACCTGATGAAACGTCCCGATATCGGAGAAATGGTAATCGCCACCGACGCCGGGCGGGAGGGTGAACTTGTTGCCCGCTGGATAATGAAGCAGAATAACTGGCGGAAGCCCTTCAAAAGATTGTGGATTTCCTCCCAGACCGATTCGGCCATCCGTGAGGGCTTTGCCAAAATCAAGCCGGGCGTGGAGTATAACAATCTGTACGATGCGGCGGTTTGCCGGGCCGAGGCGGATTGGTTGATCGGACTTAACGTCACCCGTGCCTTAACCTGCAAATTCAATGCCCAGCTTACGGCCGGTCGGGTTCAGACCCCTACCCTGGCCATGATCGTGCAGCGGGAGGAAGAGATCAAGGGGTTCGTGCCCGTAGACTACTGGACCATCCGGGCGGACTTCGGCGACTATTTCGGGGACTGGCGAGGAAAAGAGGGCAACCGGATCTTTGACCATGATCGAGTAGAAGCGCTCCTCAGTAGGCTGAAGGGGCATCCTGGAAAGGTTTCTGAGCTTAAGCGTGAGAACAAGAGCGAACCACCGCCCCTGTGCTATGACCTGACCGAACTGCAAAGGGATGCGAACAGGCGGTTGGGGTTTTCTGCTAAGCAGACCCTAAGCGTTCTGCAGGGCTTGTATGAACGGCACAAACTGGTCACTTATCCTCGTACGGACTCCCGCTATATCACTTCTGATATGGTTCCCACCCTGCCCGCCAGGCTGAAAAGCATTGCCGTAGGAGCGTACGCCGAGCTAGCCCGGCCGTTGCTAGAGAAGACCCTGAGCATCACCAAACGCCTGGTAGACAATAGCAAGGTTTCAGATCACCACGCCATTATTCCTACGGAACAGACTGTGAAACTAGCGCAGCTGGACACAGACGAAAAGCGCCTGTACGACCTGATCGTCCGGCGTTTTCTGGCCGTGTTCTATCCGCCTTATCGCTATGACCAGCTCACTGTGGTCACCGCCGTTGGCGGAGAAAGCTTCTATTCCCGGGGCAAGGTGGTCAAGGATAAGGGCTGGCGGGCGGTAACCGACAACCGGTCCGAACGGGAGGATAAAAAGGAAGAGGCCTTACCAGAGCAAACCTTAAGCAACCTCAGCAAAGGCGAAGAGCGGCAGGTGCAAAGCCTCAAGGCGAACAAGGCCAAAACCAAGCCGCCGGCCCGGTACAACGAAGCTACTCTGCTTTCCGCCATGGAAAGCCCGGGCAAGTTTATAGAAGACGAAGAACTGCGGGAATCCATCAAAGGCAGTGGTTTGGGTACCCCGGCCACCCGGGCCGATATCATCGAAAAGCTGCTCAATACCCACTACATTGAACGAAACGACAAGGAACTGGTACCCACCTCAAAGGGGATCCAGTTGGTAAAGCTGGTGGCCCCTGAACTCAGAAGCCCGGAATTGACCGCCACCTGGGAACAGAGTCTTACTGATATCGCCCGGGGCAAGGGGAGCAAGGCCAAGTTTATCAAAGGTATCCGGGAGACGACGGTAAAACTGGTGAAGAGCGTGGTAGCGGATGACTCGGTTTACAAGGCCGACAACGTTTCCAAGACCAAGTGCCCGCTCTGCAACAAGTATCTGCTGCTGGTCAAGGGTAAGCGGGGCAAGATGTTCGTCTGCCAGGATCGGAACTGCGGACACCGGCAGCCGGAAAAGGAAGACCGTTTTGGGTTCGGCAGTTCCAAGCGGGCGAGTCAGGTCAACCAGAAGCTGATCGCCGAGTACAGTGATCAGGATACCTTTGGCAGCAATTTGGGGGATCTACTCAAGAAAGCACTATCCGAGGAAGACAAGTCAAAATGAGCCGGGAGACTTCTCTGGCTGATTCCCATAACCCGGGCCACCCGAAGTGCAGGTGCACGTCATTTTGCACTCCATGCCGGTGCCCGCTCTCCAACTGTGCCTTCTGTGACTTTACTTCCCGCGGCTGCGGCGAGCCCGGCGGCCGGTGCTCGTCGAAGATCAGTTCCGGGCGCTCCCGGTGTTCTCCCCTGTGAACTTCCCCTTTCTCCATCTTGCCAAGCCTCCTTTGAGATTCTAGTATGCCCGAGTGGTTACCGGTCTCGCTTGGTACAAATAGCCACCAGTCTCAATCCCCCTGAATCTAGAATAACAGTTGCTGGCAGAGGGCCTGTAGTGCTTGAAATCGGTCATAATAGATGGTAGAATGGAGAAGTCGCGTTAGCGGCGGAAAGCTTACAACCTGAGGTTTCCAACGTGGAGAGATGGCCGAGCTTGGCTTAAGGCGCACGCCTGGAAAGCGTGTGGGCGGGAAACTGCCTCGGGGGTTCGAATCCCCCTCTCTCCGCCATAAAACAGAAGTCAGTCGTCAGAGGTCAGAAGTTGAACGGGTCGAAACATCGGCCACGCCGGTGAGTGGCTACCGACTGCGACTAACGACGAACGACCAAAATATGCCGTGCTAGATGGGGAGGTAGCGGTGCCCTGTAACCCGCAATCCGCTATAGCGGGATCGAATTCCTGCCCGAGGGCTTGGCTTGTGGGGTCCGGCCGCCGTAAGGAGCGTTGACGGTTGGGTCTTGCGCGACGGAGCTTCTCGAACCGTGTCAGATCCTGACGGAAGCAGCACTAAGAGAATTCCTCCGGGTGCCGCGAGGCTGCCTGACCCGAGCCACCTGCGGGAGGTAACGCCTGGAAGTCATTGTTCAGAGGCAGGTGCACGGCTTAATCATTCAAACCCCAAAAAGAGGCGCAGAGCGCCTCTTTTTGGGTACCATATTATTGTCCACCAACTTATCATTACAAAGCGGTAACAATCCAAACGGAAACCGTTGCTTGCCCGGCAATAATAAAATCGCCGGGGATTTTTGCCTTTAGATCCTTCCTGTTGTCACATAAATGGTATACTGGTAAAAATGAATGTTAAGGGATCTCAATGGTCCGTCTAGGAGGCTGGGGTTCCAATTGGGAAAGCGTGAGCAGTATGTACAGCTAATAGAGGCTATGATCCAGGAGGAAGGCGCAGGCGCGCTGGAGGGGTTCTTAGCCGCGCAGTCGGGACTGCCGGGGCCGCGGGCAAACATGGAGTTGGCCGCAGCTTTTGCGGACTATTTTGCTGCCTACGTGGATATTGAACTGTGGGACATCGTGCAGGCTTGGACTCGGATCACCCCGTATGAGGCTCCCACGGGTTCACCGCGGGAATTCCTGCCCTTTTGTGCCATCCAGGCCTTTGGGGCGGTCTACTGTCGTTGCGACCCGGTCACTATGGGCGGGATTTTCAACCTGTTCTCGGTTGTAGCCGAAGACCCTCGTTGGCGGATGCGCGAATCCGTAGCCATTGCTCTGCAACGGGTTGCACCTTGTCATTCTGAAGACGTGCTCATCCTCTTTGAAAAGTGGGTTCAGGTTGGGACACCGCTATATTACCGTGCCGTGGTAGCCACGCTGGCGGAACCAGACTTGATGGAGAACCCCGCCCGGGCACGAGCCGCTCTGCGGCTGTCGGAGAAGATTTTGCGGCGCATTTCGAACCTGCCCTTAGAGGCACGCAAGAACCCGGACTTCAAGACTCTGGTGCAGGGAATGAGTTATGCGCTCAGTGTGTTCGTGGCCGCATCCCCGGACGAGGGCTTTGCCCTGCTGGAAAAGTGGGCTACGCGTGAGGATCCGGACATCCAGCGGATAATCAGGGAGAACTTGAGAAAGAACCGGCTGTCGAAGGCTTATCCGGAGAGAGTGGCAGTGTTGTTGTAGGACGGGCACCGGATTAAGGGTCGATAATCAACAGGTTAAGGCCGCCATCCAACCGAGGGGTGGCTATTTCTTGATTTGACAGTAGGCCTATGCTACCCTGATAAGCGGAGGGAAATAGTTGGCATACCAGGCACTTTATCGGGCATGGCGCCCGCAGCGGTTTAGTGAGATCGCCGGCCAGAGGCACATTACCCGGACACTGGTTAACGCCGTCGATTCGGGACGGATCGCGCATGCGTACCTGTTTTCCGGACCCCGCGGCACGGGCAAGACTACCACGGCGAAGGTTTTGGCCAAGGCGGTTAACTGTGCAGAGCGGGACGGGGCGGAGCCCTGCAACCGTTGTCCGAACTGCACGGCAACTAATAACGGAGTATCCGTGGATGTACTAGAAATAGACGCCGCCTCAAACCGCGGCATCGATGAAATCCGGGAGTTGCGCGAGCAAGTCCGGTATCGGCCGGCTTCCGCGCCTTACAAGGTATTTATTGTGGACGAAGTTCACATGCTCACCGGGGAGGCCTTCAACGCCCTGTTAAAGACCCTGGAGGAACCGCCGCAGCACGTCATCTTTATCTTGGCCACCACTGAAGCGCACAAGGTTCCCCTGACCATCCTCTCCCGGTGCCAGCGTTTTGAGTTTCGCCGCATCAGTAATGAAGAGATTATAGAGAGACTGGATGAGATCATCCAGTCCGGCAGCCTTTCCGTGGATGACGGGGTGCCGGAGCTGATTACCCGGGTAAGCGAGGGTAGCCTGCGGGATGCCCTGAGTGTCCTTGACCAAGCATCCGCTTTGGGCGGGGATCGAATCACCATGGATGACCTGTATGCGATACTCGGTACGGTCGGGCAGGACACGATGGAGACTCTGGCCCGTCTGTTGGATGCGAATGACGCCGCCGGTGCCCTGCGCCTGCTGCACGAGGTGGAGAACAGCAAGGATCTGCGGCTGTTTGCCAGGGAGTTTTCGGATTACCTGCGCGGACGGCTGTTTGCAACCCTGGATGGACGTACGAATCCAAAGTTGGATCAAGACCGTGTACTGCGACTGCTCTCGCTCTTTGCCAAGGCCGAGCAGGAGATGCGCTTCGCCTCCCGGTTAAGTCTGCCGCTGGAGTTGGCGATAGTCCGCTTTGTGCGCGGAGACGACGACCTGGAGACCCGCGTGGCCGATCTGGAGCAGCGTCTGGCAAAGCTCGAGGAGAGGCCCGGAACTGCACCACCGGAGTCGGTTGTCGGGGAAGTGCAAGTCCGGATCAGTGCTCCTCCGCCAAACGTGCTTCAAACGACTCCGGCGCAGGAGACCCAACCGAGCGGGGAACTGCCGGTAGCTTCGGAACGAGACCGCCGGACAGTGCAGGAACCTGTTTCGGCAGCCCAAGCAGTGGATTTTGATGCAGTCTGCCGGCGCTGGCCCGAGGTGTTGGCCTCCTGCAAGCGGCAGCAGTACCTGAAACGGACGCGGCTCCTAGCCCTGAACGGGATGACCCTGGTGGTGAGCTGTGCTGACCCGTTTACCCTAAATGTGTTTGAACGCCCGGAGAACCTGGCCGCCCTCGATGAGGCGCTGCATCGGGTTTTGGGTGTAAAATGGCGGATAAAGTGTGTCAGGGATAATGCACCGGGGGAACCCTAAGTATTAGGAGGTTTTCAATCTTGGGAATGAACAAAATGATGAAACAGGTCCAGAAGCTCCAGGCCGACATGATGCGCATGCAGGAGGAACTCGGCGAGCGTACAGTGGAAGCAACGGCTGGAGGCGGAGTAGTGAAGGTGGTCGCCGACGGTAAGCAGGAGATCCGGGCGGTCGTGATCAGCCCGGAGGCCGTAGATCCGGAAGATGTCGAGATGCTCCAGGACCTAGTGCTTGCGGCTACCAACGAGGCGCTCCGCCTATCGCGGGAGATGGTCTCCACAGAGATGGCAAAAATCACCGGCGGTATAAATATGCCTCCCGGACTGTTTTAGTCAAGGATCCTGATGCAGTACACACGTTCGATCAGGCGGCTGATCGAGGAACTGGGCAAACTGCCCGGCATCGGTCCGAAGACGGCGCAGCGCCTGGCTTACCACTTGGTCACGGCGTCACCCGAGGTAAGTACGAACCTGGCCGCCGCCATCGTGGAGGCGCGGGAGAAACTGCGTTATTGTTCGGAGTGCGCCGACATCACCGAAGACGATCCCTGCAATATGTGCCGGGACGAGAGGCGCAGTGTACGGCACATCTGTGTCGTGGAACAGCCGCGGGATGTAGTGGCGCTGGAGAAGGCGCACGGTTTTTCCGGCCGGTATCACGTCCTGCACGGCAGCCTTTCGCCCATGGAGGGTATCGGTCCCGAGCGATTGACGATTGACCGCCTGCTGGAGCGGGTTCGGCGCGGTGGCGTGGATGAAGTGATCCTGGCTACCAATGCCAGCCTTGAAGGAGAGGCCACCGCCCTGTATCTGGCCAAAGTACTGAAGAACCTTGGGGTGAAGGTCAGCCGGCTGGCGTTCGGCCTCCCGGTGGGGGCGGATCTGGAATACACCGACGGTCGCACCTTGGCCCGCGCCATCGAGGGACGCAGAGAGGTATAATTTTCCTCCCGGGTCATATCTTTGTGAAAAGGATAAACCTGGGAGGTGGATAAATTGGACTGGAAGCTGGTTCTACTCGGTCTACTTGGTCTCGGCGGTTTGTACCTGATCGCGAATTTCCTAATTACCCCGTTCAGGTACCTGTGCCGCGTGGTGGGGTACGTGCTCGTGGGGGTGGCCCTGCTGGTGGTGGTGAACTTGGGTGGGGCGCTGGTGGGTTTTCACATTCCCTTCAACGCCGTTACAATCATTACCGCCGGTGCCCTGCAGGTTCCGGGTGTAGTGCTCCTGGTGCTGACAAAGGTCTTCATTATCTAGGTACATTCCGAATCTAGGTACATTCCGAAAATCGTACCTCATGTATGCAGTATGCAGGCGCGGATATGGTTGACGACACGGTAGCCCTGATCTATATCAAGGATAATTTTCTAAATATTCTGAGGTGAATCAAATCACCCACCGGATCGTGGAAGCCTACACGGGAGAATACGCCAGCGGGAAGAGCGAGGTGGCGGTGAATCGAGCCCTGGAGCTGGTCGGGTTCGGCCGCGAGGTCACCCTGGTCGATCTGGATGTGGTGGAGCCCTGCTATGCCCTTCGACCGATCAAGAAAGAGTTAACTGCAAAGGGCCTGCATGTCGTAGCCTGGGAAACCCGTGACACGGTCGGGCTGGGAGAGGCCGGGACGATTCTCAAGGCTGAAGCCAGATGGGCCCTGAGACGTTCCGGCGATATCATTTTTGATATTGGATACGGAGTGGAGGGTGCGCGCACCCTAAACCTGATCGAGGGTGTTGACGAGGAACCGTCCTTAGTGGTTCTGGCGGTGGTGAACACGAGTCGGCCGATGACTGGTTCGGTGAGAGACATTGTGGAGCACGTCCTGATGCTGGAACGGGTAGACGGTTTGATCTGTAACACCCACTTGGCAGAGGAGACCACCGCGGAAGTGGTGCAGGAAGGTGCCCGTCTGGTCGGTGAAGCGAGCCGCATCCTGGGGATCCCTGTGGTAGCCACCATTGCTGTGGCCGAAATCGCCGAAAAGATCGGTTCCAGGGACGCGGCTGGTAATCCGGTCAAGGCCATCAAGAGATATATGCCGCATACCTTCTGGTGAGCGTGGCATAGTCGGGAGGGTTAAGGAATTGTCTGAGAAACCAATCACCGGTGAGAAACGGGTATTTATGACCGGTAATGAGGTCGTCGCCTGGGCGGCCGTGGCTGCACAGGCCGAGATCATGTATGGATACCCGATTACTCCACAGAACGAGATAATGCACTATTGGACGCGGCTAGCACCGAAGTTTAACAAAACCTTCCTACAGACCGAGGACGAACTCTCAGCCGGTTTTACCACCATCGGCGGAGTGCTGGCTGGGAAGAAGACCTTCACGGCAACCGCCGGGCCAGGCACGGTCCTAATGCAGGAGCCGCTGGCGATGGCCGAGATGATGCGCCTGCCCGTGGTGGTTGTGGTGATGCAGCGGGGCGGCCCTTCCACGGCGACCGTAATCTACTCGCAGCAGGAAGTGACTCTAACCACCTTCGGCGGTAACGGGGAAGGCTTCCGGATCGTGTATTCCACGGCCACCCACCAGGACCTCTTCGACTATACTATCAAGGCCTTTAATATCGCTTGGAAATACCGTATGCCCACTTTCGTCCTCGGTGACGGCTACCAGGCCAAGATGAGGGAGCCGCTCACCATGTATGATCCTGAGGAACGGGGCGTGGAGTTGGTGAAGCCCGAGCCTTACGTTGGCCTTCCGGGGATGCCGGGCGAGGAACGTCCCCCCGGACACTACCGGAACACCTACAACACCGAGGAAGAATTGAACGAAGTGGTCAACGACCATGTCAAGGCCTACGAGCAGATTCAAAACGAACTGCCCGAACACGATGAATTCGGTACGGAGAACGCCGACCTGGTGGTCGTTGCTCACGGGGTCGTGGCACGGGCCACCAAGCAGGCCGTGGAGGCTCTGCGGGCCGAGGGGCTGAACATCGGCTATTTTCGGCCGATTACGCTTCGTCCGATGCCGGATCAGGCTTTGCGGGCCATGGCCGACCGGACGAAGAAGATCCTGGTGGTGGAGTCGGCACAGGGCCAGCTGGCGAGGCTCCTCAAGGAATCCTTGTACGGCAAGACCGTTGAGATCGTACCGCTATTCCGGCCGGGTGTCGGGGTAACCCCCGAAGAGGTGATGGCCCGTTCCCGGGAACTCGTAGCATAAGGGGGTTAATCGGTGGCAGTTCAACCGGCAATGCCGCGGAGTTGGCGAAGAGAGACCAAACCGCACAAGTTTTGTCCCGGATGTGGGCACGGAATAGCCCTAAGGGTCCTCGGACAGGCTATTGACCAGCTAAATATCCAGGACCGTATGGTTTTCGGGTGCGACATCGGCTGTTCGCTGTTGGCCTGGGACTTTTTTAACGTAGACACGGTGCAGACGCACCACGGACGTACCACGCCGGTCATCGTGGGGCTGAAGCGGGCCCGTCCGGAATTGGTCTGTGTGGCTTATATGGGCGACGGCGGCGGCTATGCGATCGGCGCCCAGCACCTGGTGAGCGCGGCCATGCGTAACGACCGGATCACGGTGATCCTGATCAACAACACGCAGTACGCCATGACCGGCGGACAGATGGCACCGACCACGCTGCCGGGACAGAAGACCGAGACCAGCCCCTACGGGCGTGACCCGGATATGACCGGGCATCCGACCCAGGGGCCGGAAATGGTTGCGACGATCACTCCGGAGAGCGCTTACGTGGCCCGGGGTACAATCTCCAGACCCAAGCAGCTTCATAAAATGGTGACTCGAGCGCTGGAAAATCAGATTGCGGGGCGTGGGTTTTCCTTTGTGGAGATACTGGCGACCTGTCCTACAAACTGGCGCACCAACGCCAAGAACACCTGGAAGTTCATTGAGGAGACCATGCCCACGCACTTTAAGGTAGGCGAACTAAAGGTTCCCGAAGCCTTTCAGGCCGCTGCGGGTGGAGAGGGGGCGCGGGCCGATGGCTAAACTGGCGAAGATCATGATCGCCGGTGAGGGCGGTCAGGGCATCCAGGCCGTCGCCGAGATCCTGGCCGAGGCGGCCTACGAGGAAGGCAAGCACGTGCTCTACATCCCCAATTTCGGCGTTGAACAGCGGGGTGGGGTGAGTGTGGCCTTTCTCCAGATCGGGGATGAGCCGATCGGTTCCCCCAAGTTTGAGATCGCGGACATCATTGTGGCCTTAAGTGAGCGGGCCGTGGGCCGCACTAGGCAGTATGTAGGTGCTCCGACGGTCTTCGTGTATGACACTATGGTTGCTACCGGGAAGGTGGAGTTGCCGACGGGGGCCGCGAAGGTGCTGGCCATCCCCGGAGTGGAGACTGCCAAGAAGGAACTGCATCCACGGGTGTTCAACGTGATGATCATGGGTGCCGTGATTGAGGCCACAAAGGTGGTCAGCCCCGAGAACGCCAAGAAGGCGATCGAGAAACGGCTCGGCTATAAGTTTGAACAGGATCCAAAACTGCGTGAACTCAATTACCGGGCTATCGAGCGGGGAATGGAACTGGTAGGCGAGGTTCTGCGGGGAGGGCAAGGATAAATGGCTGATTTTGAATATCAACAGAAAGAACTGAAGCGGGGCACCTTCACGCTGTTCCCGGGACTATGCAAAGGCTGTGGGCTTTGTATTGAGAAGTGCCCGAAGAAGTGTCTGGGCTGGTCCGAGACCCTGGGTGTGTACGGGATGCCAGCCATCGAGCCGATCAATAAGGAGGACTGCATCTCCTGCGGTGTGTGCTCCACGGTCTGCCCGGACTGTGCGATTTTGGTTGAGCGCTACGGCAAGGAAGAGAAGAAAAAGAAAGAAGAACACTAGTTCCCTCTTGACAGAAACTAAACTTCGAAAGGCCTTTCCCCCTGAGGGAGAGGCTTTATTGTGAGAGGTGTGAAGTGTGGGAGGTGAGAGAGGTGAGAGGTTTGAATCAGAAACGGGCACCGATTTATGAGGCTTTGGAAAGGCACGTTCGCAGGGGTTACACCGGATTTCACTTTCCCGGCCACGGCGGGGGTAAGGAGATCCCACTACGGCTGCGCGTATTGTCCGGTCAACTGGCCGGATATGACCTGACCGAACTCCCGGGGCTTGATGACCTGCATGCTCCCACTGGTTCGATCCGAGATGCCGAAGCGCTGGCCGCCGCCCTCTACGGTGCGGACACTAGCTTCTTCCTGGTTAACGGCAGCACTGCCGGAATTCAGGCCATGATGCTGACGGGTCTCTTGCCGGATGAAAAGGTGATTCTCCCTCGGAACCTACACCGGTCGGTCGTGGCCGGGCTGGTGTTGAGCGGAGCCGAACCGGTCTACCTCACCCCGCCTGTTGATCCGGATTTCGGGGTCTGCCTCGGGATTACTGAAGAGATGCTGCGGGCGGAGATCCGGAAGCACCCGGACGCGCGCGCCGTATTACTGGTTCACCCGAACTATTTCGGGGTGGCCGGATTGACCAGCGGGCACGCAGTTCTGGTTACCGGTGCTGGGATGACCTTGATGGCGGACGAGGCCCACGGGCTACACCTGCCCTTTGACTCGCAGTTGCCGTTGGCGGCTATGGCCTGCGGCGCGGATGCTGCGGTGCAGAGTATGCACAAGATGGGGACGGGTTTGACCCAGACCGCCCTGCTGCACCTCAAGGGGTCTCGGCTGGAGCCGGGTGCGGTTCGCCGTAGCCTTGGGCTACTGCAATCGTCCTCCCCTTCCTATCTGCTGATGGCCTCACTCGATCTGGCCCGGCGCCAGCTGGCCCGGCAGGGGGCTCGGATTGTAGGCCGGATGGTAGATTTGGCCTTGGAGTTGCGTGGTGGGCTAGCGGATGCTGGTTTTCCGGTTTTGGATACCGGTCCTGCGCAGGATCTGACTAAGGTCTATGTTTCACTTCGAGAAACTGGCTGGAGCGGCCCGGACGCCGCCCGTCTGCTGCGTAACAACCACCGTATCCAGGTGGAACTGGCCGACCCCTCGGGTCTATTATTCGTAATCGGACCGGGAAGCACGCGCGAAGGGATTCGCCGACTGCTCCGGGTGATGGCTTTGCTGGCTCGGAGGCGGGGGCGTTCACGCAGACACCCGGTGACCCCGCTAAGACTGCCGCCGCTACCCACCCGTGCCCTGACACCGCGAGAGGCCTTTGTCAGCCCGGCTACCGCCGTTCCTCTGACCCGCTCCGAGGGACGGATCCTGGCCGAAACGATCGCCCTGTCTCCTCCCGGGATTCCGCTGTTAATTATGGGCGAACAAATGAACCGGGAAATGATAGAATATATCTTGGAGGCGCGTGCCGGTGGAATGTTGTTGACGGCGGGCGATCCAACCGTGGACACCGTTCGAGTGGTTGCAGAAAGGTGATCGGATGACGTTTATTGTCTTTGAGGGTATTGACGGTGTGGGCAAGACCACCCAGATTAATCTTCTGCAGGACAGGCTCACCGCAGCCGGTCTTCGGGTGCTGGTCACCAGGGAGCCCGGGGGCACCAGGCTGGGTGAAATTATCCGGGGCGTGCTGCTGAATCCGGTACATTCGGAAATGGCTCCGGAAACGGAGAGCCTCCTCTATGTAGCGGCACGGGCCCAGTTCGTACGCGAAGTGGTTCGGCCGGCACTGGCTGACGGGATGGTAGTCTTGAGCGACCGTTATGCAGATTCGACACTGGCCTACCAGGGATACGGCCGGAGGCTGGACGTGGCCCGTCTGGGTGAGATCAACGGGCTGGCCACCGGCGACCTGCACCCGGCGCTGACGGTTCTGTTGGACCTGCCGGTGGAGGCGGCTCTGGCTCGCACCGGAGCTAAAGAACGCGACCGTCTGGAACAGGAAACGGGTGCTTTTTATCAACGGGTCCGGGACGGTTACCTGGCCTTAGCGGGGGCGAATCCGGAGCAATACCTCGTCCTTGATGCCGTAACGCCTCCCGAAGAACTGGCCGCGGTGATCTGGGAACGGGTAGGGGGAATGCTGCATCCGGTTCAGTGACGTTATCGGGCAGGAAACGGCAAAGCGCTCTTTGTCTGGAGCCTTGGAAAGCAACCGGGTGGCCCAGGCCTACCTCTTCTATGGCCCTGAGGGTGTGGGCAAGAGTAAGATGGCCGAAGTCCTGATGCGCCGCCTAGTCTGCCGTGCGCCGGAACTTGACGAGCCCTGCGGTGCCTGCCCGGACTGTCGGATGTTTGAGGCCGGAACCCACCCCGACGTACACCGTGTGGGGAACCCGGATGACAAGTCCTTGGGGATTGACGCGGTGCGTCGCTTGCAGGGAGTGCTGTCCTACACGCCGTACGGGCGTACCCACGTAACCTATGTGGCTCCCGCGGACAGGCTCACCCTCCAGGCGGCCAACGCCTTTTTAAAGACGCTGGAGGAACCCCCCGGGCGTGCGGTGTTTATCCTGGTGTCAGCTTATCCAGAGCGGATACCGCCCACGGTACTCTCGCGTTGCGTCCGGATTCCCTTTCGGCACCTATCCAGTGAAGAAATAATTGGTAGTTTGGGAACAATGGGATATATGGGGCCCGAGGTGCGGACGGCTGCGGCCTTCGCCGAAGGCAACCTGGCAAAGGCGGTAGAACTGGTCTCAGGGGCATGGAGCCCCCAAGTCAGGGACGAAGTGATATCCCTGGCGAAGCGGGCGAGGTCGCTCGGCACGGTGGAGGTTGCGGCCCTGGCCCAGGAGATGGCATCGCGTGCCGTTCTGGAGGAGCGGCTACGGATGCTGGCTGCCTGGTACCGTGACCTGCTGATGTGGCTGGAAACGGCGGATGAAGTGTTGGTTGTCAATGCCGACCGGCTTAGTGAGATCCGATCCGCAGCCCAGGGTTACTCCGCCCGTGAACTGGTACAGATTATCACCAGGATTGAGAACGCGTTGCAGCGGCTAGAAGGCAACGGCAACCCGCGCCTGATTGCTGAGGTGCTACTGCTGGGTCTTGCCGCAAGATAAAAGGGGGACAAAAAAAGGGGACTGTCCCCTTTTTGCAAGGAGGTATGAAGTTGGCCGGAGAGATGGTTGGTGTCTGCTTTAAAGCGGCCGGCAAGGTTTATTATTTTGATCCGGGCAGTCTGGATGTGAATGTTGGCGACAGGGTGATCGTGGAGACGGTACGCGGTCAGGAGTACGGTACCGTGGTAAGCAGACCGTTGCCCCGCATGGGCGAGGAGCAGGAACAGTCCCTAAAACCGGTGATCCGGAAAGCGGACGAGGAAGACCGGAAGCGGATCGATGAACTGCAGGCCAAGGAGAAGTACGCCTTTAAGGTCTGTGTGGACAAGGTGGCCGCCCACGGCCTGCCGATGAAGGTCGTGGCGGTGGACTATACCTTTGACGGGAGCAAGATCGTTTTCTATTTTACAGCCGAGGGGCGGATCGACTTCCGGGAACTGGTCCGTGACCTGGCATCCGTGTTCCGGACGCGCATTGAATTGAGGCAGATTGGAGTGCGGGACGAGGCCAAGATGGTGGGGGGTCTCGGGGGCTGCGGCCGGGAGCTCTGCTGCGGTAGCTGGCTCCGCGAGTTTACACCCGTGTCCATCCGGATGGCGAAGGATCAGAACCTGTCCCTGAACCCGGCTAAGATTTCGGGGATCTGTGGGCGTCTGATGTGCTGCCTGAAGTACGAGAACGATACCTACGAGAACGCCCGGAAAGGGTTCCCGAACGTCGGGAGCACGGTGATGACCCCGAAGGGAGAGGGCAGGGTCACCGGGGTGAACATCCTGAAATCGGTTCTAACGGTGGAACTGAAAGACCCGAAGGTGCACGAAGAGTTCAAACCTGACGAAGTCAAGAAGACCTGCAGTTGTCCCAGGAAGCGGGGATAACCGTGACGGCAGGGACGCTTTTCGTCTGCGGTTCCCCGATCGGCAACCTGGAAGATGCCAGTCAGCGCCTACTCCGGGTCTTAAGTGAGGCCGACCTGATCGCGGCCGAGGATACGCGCCACACCCGCAAGCTGCTGTCCCACTTCGGGATCAGCAGCCCGTTGACCAGTTTCCACGCCCATTCCAAAGAGGGGAAGGTCGGGGCTCTGATCGCAGAACTGCGTCAGGGACGATCGGTGGCTCTGGTCTCCGACGCCGGAATGCCGGGCATCTCTGATCCCGGGGGGCCGCTCATTGCCGAAGTTCTGGCCGCGGGCCTGCCGGTAGAGGTTATTCCCGGCCCCAGTGCCCTGTTGACTGCACTGCTGCTTTCGGGGCTGCGGTCGGATCGGTTTGTGTTTGAGGGGTTTTTGCCGCGCAAGGGGCGGCGTAAGGCCCTCGAACTCTGGCGGGCTGAGAAGCGAACCATCGTCTTCTACGAATCACCGCACCGGGTGCTCAGCACCCTCGGCGATATCCTGGAAGTCTTGGGTGACCGCCGCATCGCCCTATGCCGGGAACTGACCAAGAAGTTCGAAGAAACCTTTCGCGGCACCGTCTCCGGGGCAGTTGCCCACTTTCAGGTCCGGGCGCCGAAGGGTGAGTTCACGCTGGTGCTGGAAGGAGCGATGGAAAAGGCGGACGAAGGTGCCGGGATTCCCGGAGAGCCCCAGCTCCGATCCGCCTTTGAGGAACTCCTGGCGAACGGAGTCGACCGGCGAACGGCCGTCAAGGAACTGGCCGTCCGCTACGGAAGCCGCCGCCGGGAGATATACAATGCCCTGTTCGGAGAGCGCCCATGACAAAGAGGCCGAACGGCCTCCTGTAATGGTTAACCTTTTCTGTTTTCCCGTACCGGTTACCGTGCTCTAGCTGCAGGCCCTATGACTAGATAGCCTGGGCCTTTTCAAACATAGCGATCGCGCACTCGCGACAGACCAACTTGCCACGGTAGTGCTGGACATCACCGGCGTTGCCACAGAAGACGCAGGCGGGCTCGTACTTACGAAGGATAATCTTCTCCGCGTCTACGTAGATTTCCAACGCGTCCTTTTCTTCGATGCCGAGCGTCCTTCTCAGTTCAATCGGGATAACCACCCGACCGAGCTCGTCCACCTTCCGGACAATACCTGTCGATTTCATTAATGCAGTTCCCCCTCCCCAAAATCTATTCGACATAATAAAACAAAATGGCGCAAGTAAATGGTACCAAGCATACCAGTATAAGTCAACAGGTTTTTAATATTTTTAGCAAAAATTGTTATATCTTTTCGGGTTCAGGGGCTGCGTAACTTGACACATTGCTAATTGCTGGATTAAAATTGTCGGTAACTCCGACGAAAGGAAGGGAATGGGATTTGGGGAAACCAGCGTTCTACATCACCACCCCCATTTATTATCCCAGTGACAATCTCCACATCGGTCACGCCTACACCACCGTTGCCGCCGACACCGTTGCGCGGTTCAAACGTTTAACGGGGCACGACGTTTGGTTTCTGACCGGTTCCGACGAACACGGGCAGAAGATCGAACGCATGGCTCGAGCCAACGATCAGGAGCCGCAGGCTTACGTTGATGAAATTGTGGCCGGTTTCAAGAAACTCTGGTCCAGGCTGGATGTGGAATACTCCGATTTTATCCGGACTTCCGAGCAGCGGCATAAAGAGGTTGTTTCTAAGATTTTCGCTCAGCTCTACGAGCAGGGTGACATCTACAAGGCAAACTACGAAGGCTGGTACTGCACCCCCTGTGAGACCTTCTTCACCGAACGTCAGTTGGCGGAAGGCAACTGCCCGGACTGCAGCCGTAGCGCCGAGCTTGTGCAGGAGGAGAGTTACTTCTTTCGCCAGTCCAAGTACGCCCAGCGCCTGCTCGACCATATTGAACGCCACCCGGACTTCATTCAGCCGGTAACCAGGCGGAACGAAGTGGTCAGTTTCATTAATGTGGGGCTGGAGGATCTCTGCGTCTCCCGAACCACCTTCGACTGGGGAATCAGGGTCCCCTTCGACCCGAAGCACGTGATTTACGTCTGGGTGGACGCCCTGACGAATTATATCTCTGCGCTGGGCTACGGCACCGAGAACGACGAGTTGTTCCGGCGCTATTGGCCGGCTGACATCCACCTGATGGCCAAGGATATCATCCGCTTCCACTGTATTATTTGGCCGATACTGCTGATGGCCGCCGGGGTTGAATTGCCCAAGCGGATAGTTGGACACGGCTGGCTCTTACTGGACAGCGGTAAAATGTCCAAGTCCAAGGGAAACGTGATCGACCCGCACATTCTGATGGATAGGTACGGGGTTGACGCTATCCGCTATTACCTGTTGCGAGAAATGCCGGTTGGATCCGATGCCAACTATTCTGAAGAGAACCTGGTCTTTCGTACCAACGTGGATCTGGCCAACGACCTGGGCAACCTGCTCAGCCGAACCACGGCTATGATCAACAAATACTTTGAGGGGCGGATTCCCCAGCCCGGCTCGGCCACGGCACTTGATCAGGAACTGATCGACCTGGCGCTACAGACGCCGGCGCAGGTCGAACGGCTGGTCGACGCCTTTGAGTTGTCCAATGCACTGGTGGCCATCGGCCGCCTGGTGGCGCGGGCGAACAAGTACATCGAAGAGACCGCACCCTGGACGCTGGCTAAGGATCCGGATAATCGCGAGCAACTGGCCACAGTGATGTATAACCTGGCCGAGTCCTACCGGATGGTCACGGTCATGCTGACCCCGTTTATGCCAGGCTTTCCGGCGCGGGTCTGGGCGCAGCTAGGGATTGGCGACCGTGCGGACCTGCATTCCTGGGAGTCCCTGACCTGGGGGCGGATTCCCCCCGGAACGGAGATATCGCGGGGACAGCCCCTGTTCCCGCGCATTGAGACGGAGAAGAAGTAACAGAATGCTGATTGATGCCCACGCCCACCTTGACCACGAACGCTTTGATGGCGAGCGGGAGGCCGTAATCGCCCGGGCGTTGGCAGCAGGAGTAGGTTTAATTGTCTGCGTCGGGAGTGACCTCAAGTCATCCCGTGAGTCGCTGGCGCTGGCCCGGGCCAACACCTCCGTATTCGCCGCCGCCGGTGTTCATCCACACGAGGCCGGGGCCGCACCCCCCGACTATCTGGACGAGGTGCGCCGCCTCCTGGCCGAGCCCAAGATGGTCGCCCTGGGAGAGATCGGTCTCGACTACCACTACGATTTTTCACCCCGCCCGGTGCAGAGGCAAGTCTTTGAAGCGCAGTTGGAACTCGCCCGGGAACTGGGCTGTCCGGTGGTGGTGCACAGCCGCAAGGCCGATGCCGATACCGCCCGGATGTTGGCGGAGAGCGGTGCAAGCCGGGTTGTAATGCACTGCTACTCCGGCGATTGGCCGCTTGCCGAGCGCTACCTGGAACTGGGGTACTTCATTTCCTTGTCCGGTGTGGTTACCTTTCCGAAAAGTGCGGAAACCCGGGAGGTGGCATTGCGCCTGCCCCTCGAGCGCTTGATGCTGGAGACCGATGCACCCTACCTGGCACCGGTTCCGCGCCGGGGCCGCCGCAACGAACCGGCCTATGTACGCTACACAGCGGAGGCGGTAGCCTCTATCCGGGGGATCAGCCTGGAAGAGGTAGCCCGGCAGACGACGGCTAATGCCAAGCTGTTTTTCGGGCTGGTTTAGCGCGGTTCAGAATTTGTGGTGTGGCGCGTATGTAATGGAGAGAATGAGATGGTGAGCGGAGGGGATCAGGTATGACCGATCAGGGACTGGTTATGGTCTTCACCGGAAACGGCAAGGGAAAAACCACAGCGGCACTGGGACTGGCGCTGCGGGCCTGGGGTCAGGGCATGCGGGTCCTGATGCTGCAGTTTGTGAAGCGGGATGGGAACCCGGGGGAACTCAAGGCGGCCGAACAAATGGACGGCCTGGATATCCGCCCGATGGGGGCCGGGTTCGTGCGTTTGGGGGATGAAGCGGCACTGGCCAAGCACCGCACCGCAGCGGGGGAAGCATTGGCCGAAGCCTGGGCGGCGGTCCGGTCCGGAGACTATGAAATGGTGATTCTGGACGAAGTCCTGTACGCAGTCAAGCTCGGGCTGATCACCGATGCCGATGTCCTCGGACTGATGGAGGCCAAACCGGTGGGACTGCACTTGGTGCTCACCGGCCGTAACACCTCACCGGCGATCGTGGCCAAGGCGGATCTGGTTACCGAGATGCTGGAAGTGAAGCATCACTATCAGAACGGTGTTAAGGCCCAAAAAGGAATCGAATTTTAGTGAGTTCTCCCGATTGGAAGTTATCTGGAAACGGAAGGAGTTCGGAGGAGCCTTGCCGAATAAGATGCATTGGTGATTAAATGACGTGGTCTACAATCCGTAGTCAGGATCTTCCTGAGACCGGAAAGCGTCGGGGATCGAACCGGACGCTGCTGGTCTCTCTGGGCATGGTGACGTTATTGTGCTGTTTGCTGGCCTGGGGGGGCTATTCCTGGGCCCAGAAGGATGTCGTGCTCCGGGACGGAAGTCAGCAACAAACCCTGTATACCTTTCAGCGTACCGTGGGCGACCTACTGACAGCCGAAGGAATTGAGATTGGGCCCAGAGATGCGGTCGAACCGGCCCTGGACACCGTCCTCAAGGACGGTCTGGAAGTGATTATCGCGCGTGCGGTTCCGGTGACGATCCTCATTGAAGGTGATGAACGCCAGGAACTGACCAGAGCAGCTACGGTAGGTGAACTACTCAACGAGTTGAACATTGTTCCGGATCCGAGTGATTTGGTAAGGCCCGATCCGGCGAGTCCTGTAGAAAAGGGTCTGCTTGTAGCTCTGGTGCGGGTCAGTGAGGAGACTGTTGTACAAGATGTCGAGCTCCCCTATGGCGTGTCCCGCAGGCCCGCCTACAACCTGGAGAACGGTAAAACCTCTGTCATTACCAAAGGTGCCCCGGGGCTTGAAAAGCAGTCTTATAAGGTGGTTTACCACGACGGCAAAGAGGTCGAGCGGGAACTGATATCGTCCACGACCGTAAGGAAGCCCAAGGACAAGGTCATCCTCGTAGGCATGGTCCAGACGGTGAGCCGCGGCGGCGAAGACCTGCATTTCTCCAGAGTGGTTGAGGCTCGGGCTACGGCTTACACCTACACCGGAAACAACACGGCTACAGGAGTACCCCCGGGACCTGGAAGCGTTGCGGTGGACCCCACGGTAATCCCGCTTGGGAGCAAGCTGTACATCGACGGATATGGTTACGGAAAGGCGATGGACATCGGGCGCTCAATCAAGGGGAACCGGGTGGACGTCTTCTTCCCGACCCGTGCCGAGGCTCTGCGCTGGGGCTCCAGGAACGTGAACGTGTTTGTGATATCAGAATAATTACCGCGTTGCCTTGCGCTGTTTCATCCGCCCCATATTTACCTACAGTAGTACTGGAACAAGCTAATCTTAGCGCCCTTTCCCGGGGCGTTATTCTTTTGACGCGGACTGTGATAATGTGGATATAATTAGAGTATTAGGGAGGGTACGGTCACGGATCTAGTATCACCTGTTAAGCTGCGCGAGGCGCTCGTGCGTTATGGTATCCGGCCGCGGAAGAGCTTGGGCCAGAATTTCCTCATTTCGGGCAACGTGCTAGACCGGATCGTAGCTGCGGCTGAGATCAGGTCGGGGGATACGGTCGTGGAGATCGGACCCGGGGTGGGGGTGCTCACCAGGCGTCTGGCTTTGGCTGGGGCACGGGTAATTGCACTGGAACTGGATCGGCGTCTGCTGCCGTTGCTGGAGGAGACCCTGGCGGACCTTTCCGGCGTGGAAGTCGTGCAGGGTGATGCTCTGGAGGTGGACTTTCGGGCGTTGTTGGCCGAACGGGGGCTGACCGGCACGTTCAAGGTGGTTGCGAACCTTCCCTACTACATTACCAGCCCCCTTATCGCCCGTCTGCTGGAGGAAGGACATCCGTTCGAGTTGGCGGTCGTGATGGTTCAGAGAGAGGTGGCCGAACGCCTCGTGGCCGGCCCGGGAACTAAGGCCTACGGTGCTTTTTCCGTTCTGGTCCAATACTACACACAGCCGGCGAGCGTGCTGCGGGTGTCACGCCGGAACTTCTCCCCGCCGCCCGAGGTGGACTCGACAGTGATCCTGATGAGGCGGCTCAAGGAGCCGCGGGTGAAGGTGAATTCGGCGCCGGCTTTCTTTGCCGTGGTTCGGGGAGCCTTCGGGCAGCGGCGCAAGATGCTGCCCAGCGCCCTGGAAGGGGCCGGTCTGGGGCTCGACAAGCGGTTCTGGATGCAGGTTTGCGAGATTGCCGGAATCGACCCCAAGCGCCGCGGAGAGACTCTTAGCATTGGGGAATTCGGCCAGTTGGCGGACGCATATACTAAGTATCACGGGAATCCTTTCGCGGGGAAGTGAAATCGGGGATGTTTCTAACCAGTCCGACAAAGGGAAGGCTGACCTTTGAGGAGACGATAGCCGAGATCATGGATTTTATCACCGGGCTGCCGACTTCTTCTTACAAGGTCATCATTGGCAGCGACTCCCAGGTTATGAAAAACAGCACCTGCTTCATTACCGCCGTTATCGTGCACCGCCTGGGGAAGGGTGCCCGCTACTTCTATCGCAAGAAGACCCACCGCAAGATTAAAAGCCTGCGTCAGAAAATATTCTTCGAAACCGCACTCAGCCTGGAGTTGGGGGGCATGGTTGTCAAGGAGTTCAGCGACCAGGGGACCACCGACGACTTTAAAGTGGAGATCCACATTGACGTCGGGAATTACGGAGAGACCAAAGACCTGATCCGTGAAGTGGTCGGGATGGTCACCGGGAGCGGCTTTCGGGCTCGGATCAAACCGGACGCCTTCGGCGCTTCGTCCGTGGCGGACCGCCACACAAAGTAGGGTCGGGGCTTTAGTTATTTACTGTTCTTCAGATACTCATCCAAAACCTTAAACTGCCTGATATGGTTATACCCATCGAAGACGATCCCGTTCAATGAGCGGGATCGTGTTGTGTTGCGATAAACGCCGAAGGCTTCCAGGTAGTCACCGACAATGGTGTGGCGAATGTGTCGGGCGTGCTCCTCCCCTTTGTCGGGCGACCCGAGCGTACAGTGGGGCATCTGGGCACCGATGACTACCTTCAAGCCCGCCTGGGCCGCCATGGCGAGGGTTACCGGAGGCACTGCGAGCTCACGCAGCGGCAATCGGTCCAACAGACGCCTTGAGACGGCGTGCGGACCGTGCGCAGGGGACGCGGCCCTAAGGTAGCCCAGTCCGACGGCCCGGTTAAACAATTCACGGATTTGGCAGAGTTGCAGAGCCTGGGTTGAAAGTGGTACGAATTCGTCTGCAGGGTAACAGTCAGTAAGAGCCATGTCCGCCCCTCCCGCTTCGATCGCCTCCGACAAAGCGAGTAAAGCCTTGCCGATGTCACCGACCATGTCACCATCTACAAACAACAGTGTCTTCACCCCCAGTTCCCGGGCATGGGCGGCCCCCACGGCCCGCGGTACATCGATTCCCAGGGACTCCTTAAACCAGATTGGACGCACCCGGTCCGATAAACACCGGGCAATGATTTCACCGGATCCATCGGTACTGCCGTTGATCACCGGAAGCACAATATTGACCGGCAACAGGAGCAGCGTGGAAATGACAGACGCAATATTTTTAGCCTCGTTTTGAACCGGTATAACAGCGCAGATCATCTACGAACAATCCTCCCTCCCTCACAATATATTGGGACTATATGGAAAGCGTGAGCGGCCATGTAGATACGAAACTGGTGTTTAGTTCATAGCATGGAATAAATGTGGAAAGGGGGGATCACAGTGTTAGAACCTGGAGATATCGTAGGGCGCAAGTCATATAATCGTGATCTTTATTTTAAGATCTGTGAACTATATACCGATTCGGACGGACGGCAAATGGCCAAGATTCACGGACTGGATGTCCGACTTTGTGCCGATGCCCCCGTGGATGATCTGGAGAAGATCAGTGCGGACAAGGTGGCTGAACACTGGCGCAAGGTAATGATGAAGAGCGGCGAGCTGATCAAACGCAGCTTTGCCCGCCGCGATCAGGAGCAGGTGCGTATTCATTCCCGCAACGCAGAGAAAGTTACAACTTTTAACATCCCCGGGCGGGTACTGCACATGGACGGTGATTCTGATTACCTGGATCTCTGTGTCGCCACCTATAAGCAACTGGGCGTTACCTGCCATGCTTACCACATCAACGAAAAGAAGCAGCCAGCCGAGGTCAGCCAGCTGCTGCAGAAGCACAACCCCGATATCCTGGTAGCAACGGGACACGATTCCTTTATCAAGGGAAAAAAAGACTTCAAAAATCTGGACAACTACCGGAACTCCCGTTACTTCGTGGAGGCCGTCCAGGCAGCCCGCCGGTATGAAAAGAGTCGGGATGATCTGGTGATCTTTGCCGGAGCCTGCCAGTCTCACTACGAGGCAATTCTGGAAGCGGGTGCCAATTTTGCCAGTTCCCCGGAGCGGGTGTTGATTCACGCCTTCGACCCGGTGTTCATTGTGGAACGGGTGGCCTATACCCCCGTGCACCTGCCGGTTGAATTGCGTGAAACCATAGAGGCTACGATTACTGGCTATCCCGGCATTGGCGGGGTTGATACGCCGGGTAAGTTTCGACTGGGGGCACCCAAATCCGCCTATTAGTCTTCCAAAAACTAACACCCTTCGCTCTACCTTCATATAATAGGTAAAAAAAGGAGGGTGCCTATGTCGGACGGTATTGCCATGGCGCTGATCAACGACGTTCCGGTTATCGGCGCCCGCTTCAGTCAGAGGGAGAGGGCGTTAGCCGAGGCCAAGCGCCTTACGGAGCGCGTAGCCGTTTTCGTCAAGCCCGGTGGGGAGGCAACGGTAGAGGTGAACTTCCAAGCCCAGAGCGACGGACGCTACACGTTGCAGTTACACAGCACCGGGGAGACAATTGTATCCATCCCTGGTCTGGATGAACTGACGCTTTGGCGGTTTAAAAAAGCATATGGTTTCAAGAAGATGTTCATTCTGACTTGTTTTGTTTACTCTACCGATAAGGAAGCGGAATCGCTGGTAGAGACTGACGGACTGGGGGTTGTGATTTACAAACCGGCCCCTACCGGGAAGGCGTAAAACCCTGAGAACCTGGAAAAGACCACTATCCCGGTGGTCTTTTCCCATTTGGCGGTGAGCCTGCACAAATAAATCGCACGGAAATATGATGGTAATGGGGATGGCCGGGAGGGTGGTTTATGTCTAGGCGGGATTGGGAACTGGGTTACAACCAGGGTTACGCTGTTGGTTTTGAAGAAGGATATGATAAGGGATACGGTGAAGGGGTCAGTCTTGGCCACAACAACGGGTTTGTAGCTGCGCTGGAAGTACAATCAGAGATTTCTGATCCGCGGCAGGCTGTGGCGACCCTGCAGAAACTGACCACTACCGGCCTGGTCAGCATTTCCCTGGTAGGTGCCGCAGCTAAGACAACCCTGGCCCTGCTCGAGGAAATTGGTGTGAAAGCGGAAATCAAGAAGGTAATTGAATAACTATCCATTTTGTGACAATTAACCAATATGCTACCGAATTTTCCGCAATTAGCAGCAATGTTGAATATGAACAAAACATACCAGACTTCAGCAAACCTAGAGAGGTTTGCCTAATTTGGTCATATAGTTTACAATCTGTGGACAAGTCCAGAAAAGGAAAAAGGAGGGTGTTCATGCGGATTGTAAACAGGAGATTTGTAGGGATTGTTATTGCGCTGTTAGTAGGTATGTTGTTCCTTGTACCGACTGCCTTCGCCGCACCGCCGACTGCTGATGAAGCGAAGCTGGCGAAGATGGTGAATGCGGCCCGAGAGCAGGCCGGATTGAAGCCTCTGGCCCTAAACGCGACATTGTGCGATGCCGCTCAGAAGCAGGCCCTGACCCGATCGATCTATGTGAAGAGTCTTGCCACAAAAGGGATCAGCAGTACCAACCTCGTTCAGGTGACCGTCTTCGCCAACAGTATTGAGTCGGCAGCCCGAGCCTTATCGGCAACCAGTGCCAGAACCATGCAGGCCCAGCATGAGGAGTTCGGCCTTGCTTACCGGAATGGAAGGGCAGTCGTGATCTTCGGCGGCAGTTCCACAAATCCGGTTGTGACTATACCGAACCCCTGTAAGCCACCGGTTGCCCAACCGCCGGCACCGACCCCGACACCGACACCCACGCCCCCGGCACCGACCCCGACACTGACCCCAACGCCCCCGGCTCCGACGCCAGGCCTTAACGCCGATGAGGCTCGAATGTTCGAACTGGTAAACCAGGAGCGTGTGAAAAACGGTCTGAGACCCTACCAGATCGATATGGAACTGGTTAAGGTGGCAAGAGTGAAAGCGAAGGAGATGGTTGACCGTAATTACTTTGCCCACCAGTCTCCCACCTACGGTTCACCCTTTGAGATGATGAAGAAGTTTGGGATCACCTACCGGACCGCGGGTGAAAACCTGGCCGGGGCTCCGGATGTGGAACGTGCCCACGTAAATCTGATGAACTCTCCGGGACACCGTGCCAACATCCTCAACGCCAACTTCACGAAGATCGGTATTGGGGTGGTACAGGGTAGTCCTTACGGCAAAATGTTCGTCCAGTTGTTCACTGGCTAACTGGTAAATTTCTCACATTTCCTCCTTCTCGGCATATATTATGGAAAAATGTGTCGGAAGGAGGAATTTTTCTTGAGTGGAATAGAGGGAGACGGCCATGGTGTTGAAACCTGGCCGGTGAAGTGTCAGCGCATCCGGGTACGGCAGGTAATTGGGGAAGAAACCAAACAGGCTACGGTCAGAGCGAGGATCATCATCCCCGCCGAGAAGCCTCCGGCGGAGCAGGTTCTCGCTGCCCAGGCCCAGACTCAGGTACAGGAAGTTCGAATCATCCCGAATAAGGTGATTGTGGAAGGCCGCGCGCATCTTCAGGTGACCTATGTGGCCGATATGCCCAGCCAACCGGTTCATCACGTACATGGAGAAGTTAAGTTCCTTGAATCCTTTGATATCCCGGGTGCTGAGAACGGCCAGGACGTATTCACCCAGTTGACGGTGGAGAAGGTCGCTGTCCATCTGGATGAAAACGACCGTACCCGCCGGTTAATTGTGGTTACGATCATCATTAAGATCTTCGTGAAGGTTACCGAGACGGTGGAAGTTGACGTCCTGGAAAAGGGTCCGCCCTGGTTGAAGCCCGTTGTGAAGCCGATCACTTTGGAAGAAGTGGTCGCGTTTGGCGAGCGGCAGGTGGTAGTCAGTCAGCAGGTGGACATTACGGAGTTCTTCTGTGGCGTAAAACCTTGTCCTGAAAAAATCATCGACGTCATTGCGGACATCCGGATCACGAAAAAGGAAGTAATCAAGAACAAGGTGATTGTGGAGGGTGTGATCATCCTGCAAATTATCTACGTCGCCAAGACCTGGGAGGGCAGCCAGCCGGTCCACCACGCCCACGTGGAGATTCCCTTTACGGAATTCGTCCACGTTGAAGGCGCGCGTCCGGATATGATCGTCGATGTCTCGGTGGTTATCGAGGATGCCAATGCCCGGGTTAAGAACCACTGTGAAGTGGCGATCAGCGTGGTCCTGCAAATTAGGGCCGAAGTTACAAAGGAGATTAAAAAGAACGTGGTGGTTCACATCATGGACGACCCGCGGTTTGAGACCATCACGCTGTTCTTGGATAAGGTTTTGGCGGAAGTGATGAGGCAGGTCACCATTCGGGATACGGCAACGATCCCGCAGCAGAAACCGCCGGCCCAGAAGGTTCTGGACGCCTTCGCAGTAGCTTGCGAAATCACGGAAACCGAAATCCTGACCAACAAGGTCATTGTGCGGGGCGTAGTCACTGTAAAGGTTACCTATGTGGCGGATAAGCCGACCCAACCAGTGCACGCTTTTGAAGTGGAGATCCCCTTCACCACATTCGTAGACATCAAGGGTGTCGGCGACAATGACGCGCGGGTGACGGTAATGTGCACCGTGGAGTTTATCGCGGCTGACCTTGAGAACCATCGTAATGTGGGTTTGAACATCGTGGTCCGGGTGGATGTCAGAGCGACCAAGATCGTTCAACAGAAAGTGGTCATCTGTCTGGATAATAATGCCTAGTGGTCGGTTAAAACTAAGTGTTGCTGACGATTGCACTGAAACCCATATCTGTTGGTTGACGGTGAACCGCTCAACTCTCACATTTCCTTCTTGTCGGCATATATTAAAGCAAATGCCGAAAGGAGGAATTTTCTTGGGTGTAGTGGAGCCTACCGCCCCGGTAGGGCGGATTAGATGCCAGCGGATTCGTGTCCGGCAGGTCATCGGGGAGCAGACCAAGCAAGCAGCCGTTCGGGCCAGGATTCTCATCCCGGCGGAGAAACCGCCGGCTGAACAGGTCCTAGCCGCCCGGGCTCAGACCCAGGTCCAGGAAGTCAAGATCATCCCGAACAAGGTGATCGTTGAAGGCAAGGCGCACGTGCAGGTTACCTACGTGGCCGACTTCCCCAGCCAGCCTGTGCACCACGTTTCCGGCGATGTGAAATTTGTGGAATCCTTTGATATCCCGGGTGCGCAAGCCGGACAGGACGTAGTGGTCCAACTGACCGTGGAGAAGGTTGCCGTCCATCTGGACGAAAACGACAAGGACCGTCGGGTAATCGTGGTTACCGTCATCGTGAAGATCTTCGTAAAAGTCACGGAAACCGTAGAAGTTGACGTCCTTGAAGAAGCCCCGGCAAACCTGAAGCCGGTAACCAGGCAGATCACGCTCGAAGAAGTAGTAGCCTTTGGGGAACGCCAGGTGGTCGTTAGTCAGCAGGTGGATATTAAGAAGCTGTTTGATGGTGTGAAGCCCTGTCCGGAAAAGATTCTTGATGTCATTGCGGACATCCGGATCACGAAGAAGGAAGTAATCAAGAACAAGGTGATTGTGGAGGGCGTTCTCACCCTGCAGATCATCTACGTGGCCAAGACGTGGGAGGGTAGCCAGCCGGTACACCACGCACACGTCGAGGTACCCTTCACTGAGTTCGTGCACGTGGAAGGTGCCCGCCCGGACATGATTGTCGATGTCCAGGTGACGATTGAGGATGCCAATGCCCGCGTTAAGAACCACTGTGAAGTGTCCATCAGTGTGGTCCTGCAGATCAGAGCCCAAGTAACCAAGGAAATTACCAAGACCGTGGTAATCGACATTGTGGGCAATGGGCGCTTTGAGAAGATTACGCTCTTCCTTGACAAGGTTCTCGCAGAGGTAATGCGGCAGGTCACCATCCGTGACACAGCCACCATTCCCGACCAGAAGCCACCCGCGCAAAAGGTACTTGAAGCCTTCGTAGTGTCCTGTGAGGTTACCGAGGAAGAGATCCTGGCCAACAAGGTGATCATCCGCGGTGTTGTAGTGATTAAGGTCACTTATGTCGCCGATAAGCCGACTCAGCCGGTGCACGCCTTTGAAGTGGAAGTCCCCTTCACCACCTTTGCGGACATCAGGGGTGTTGGTGACGCCGATCCGCGCCTGATCGTGATGTGCACGGTCGAATGGGTGGCGGCCGACCTGGAGAACCATCGCAACGTAGGCCTGAACATTGTGGTCAGAGTCGATGTAAGGGCGACCAGAGTCGTACAGCAACCGGTTGTAATTTGCCTGGAACCACCCGACGTCGTAGAGCCGATTGTGGAGCCTAAGGTTCCGGAACCGAAGGTACCTACTCCAGCGCCTGGTGTTCGTACATACACCATTCAGGCCGGGGATACCTTCTTCAGATTGGCCCAGCGGTTTGGAACTACGGTCGCAGCCCTGCAGGCCGCCAACCCCGGGGTCGACCCGAACAGACTGCAGATCGGCCAGGTGATAAATATCCCCGGTTAGAGCCGAATCACACCAAGAAATAGGCTGCCGTTACAAGGCAGCCTATTTTTGTGGTCAGGATTCAGGATTCAGGATTCAGAATAAACAAGGAAGAAGAATCTTGATTTTTGGTTGCTTCCCGCTTTCTCCTGACTACTGAGTACTGACTCCTTGAGTAGCCTACCAGCCGCGGTAGTGTTTGCCCAGGCTGCCGGCCGGCCGGCCCGCTACGTACTGCTCCCAGTTTACAGCCGAGATAAACACACCGGTCTCACGGCCGCCCGCAATCTGGGGATGTACCCCCGCCCAAGCGGCAACCACGGTTCCCCCCGTAATCTCCGAAAACCGGCGCGCGAAGTCCTCAGCGGCCAGGTTGCAGCCGTACAGGGCGATCACTGAACCCCCGGCAAAACGGATCCGTCCGGCCGCCTTCTCTGTGGCTAAGTCGTCCAGGTAAGCCGCGAACTCGTTGTCGCTGGCACCGGGAGAATAGTAAAACCCGCTCCAGTTAGACAGAATTATCCCACGCGGGTAAGAATGGCTGAAGATCTTTAGGTTCCGAATCGCCCCGTGCTGAGCCAGGAGTCCCAGCAGTTCCTTTCCGGTGGTCGGTTTCAGGACCGTGTAACGGGTGCGCGAGGCGCGGTGGTCAAAGGCCCCCTCATCGCCGTAACCGTGGCAGGAGACAGCCAGATTAACGGTGCTTCTGGTAAGTATCTGAGTCATTCACAAATCACCTCCTGCTTATTAACATATGTCGCAGGCGCACCGGGTGTCCGGACGGTATTTTCATAGCACGGCAGGGACAAAAATAAGGGAGTAACCGTCGGGCAGCAAATTTAGGCCTGACTTGAATAATGGGTTAAGGAGGGCGCTATTGAGTGCTCAGATGATCCCATTCCTCATTGCCGGGTTGGCCGGCGTCACAATGGCTTTTCAGGGGGCCATAAACTCCGGACTCTCTAAAATTATTGGACTTTTGGAGGCGACTTTCGTGGTCCACGTGGTCGGACTGCTCTTCGTGACCACGCTGCTCTTCATGTTCGGGCTCGGTGACGGCTCACTGGCTAGGTATGCGGAGGCTCCTTGGTATTATTACATAGGCGGCCTGTTGGGGGTGGTCATCGTATACGGGGTGGTGCGCACCATGCCCCAGGTGGGGGTGGCGCCTGCCACTACGGCCATCATCATCGGTCAGGTATTGACTGCCGCCGCGATTGACCACCTGGGCCTGTTCGGACTGAAGCAAATTGCCTTCACCTGGTACCGTATCGCCGGAGTGTTCCTAATGGCCGGGGGTGCTTTCCTGCTTCTAAAGAAGTGAGGTCAGGAGCAGCACGATGAGGATACCTGCCAAGAGGCCCCCAAAGGAGAAAGGGACGCTTTCCTGCAGTGACCGGGGGAGAAGCTCAAAGACCACAATGTAGAGCATGGCCCCGGCTGCTGCTGCCAAGAGAAATGAAATCGGCAGGAGGTCGTTATGGGCCAGGAAAAGGCCCAGGAAAGTGCCGAGAGGGGTCACCAGGCTGACCAGGAAGGTAAGAAGCAGGATCCGCCAGGGGGATATCCCGGCGGCGCGTAGGGGTACGGCCACGGCCATTCCCTCCGGAAGGTTGTGCAGGCCGATCGTCAACGCTACCAGGAAGCCCAGGTTGGTGTAGGAGGCGAAGCCGGCAGCGATGGCCATGCCCTCCGGCAGGTCGTGCAGGGCGATGCCCGTGGCAATGAGGATGCCCGTCTTCAGGAATCCACTTTGCAGAGGGCCCAGAATCGCGGTAATCCGGATATCTAACAAGGCTATCGCGAGAATGCCTGCCGCTAATCCGGTGATTACGGTTTGTGTGCGTCCCTGGGCGAGGGCGGTGGGGATCAGGTCCCAAATGACTACGGCCGCCATCACCCCGGCGGCCAGCCCGAGAAAGACCGCGATCGTGGGTGAGCGCAGTTTTCCGAGGAACAGCACCAGAGCAACTCCGACAAGAGTACCCATACCGGCGATAAGACTTACGGTTAGTTCCATAGATCGGCTCCCCGGAAGAGTACCCCCAAAGTGAGCGGAGGGCACCCGTCCTGTCAATTTGCTTATTGATTAGTACTGGAATAGAGGATAATTTATGCTCCTGTACAATTCTAGAGGAAAAGGAGGGAGCGTATGCTGGCGGTAAAGGCCTACGCCAAGATTAACCTTACACTTTCCGTAGGTCGGAAGCGTTTGGACGGCTATCACGAACTGGAGTCCGTAATGCAGCAGCTGGCACTGCACGACCTGCTTGAGTTCGTTATTTCGGAAGAGGACATCTCGCTAACTACCGAGAACACCCAGGTGCCCGCTGGTTCCGATAACCTGATCGTACGGGCGGCGGAGCTGTTGCGCCGTCACACCGGATGCCTTTGGGGGGCACGTATCCACCTGACCAAGAACATCCCCGTGGCAGCAGGTCTGGGGGGGGGTTCAGCGGATGCCGCAGCCACCCTGATCGGTTTGAATAGCTTGTGGGGGCTGGGCCTGTCGATGGACAAGCTCATGGAATGGGGTGCGCGTCTTGGCTCAGATGTGCCGTTTTGCCTGTTCGGCGGGACGGCCTTGGCCCGGGGCCGGGGTGAAGTGTTGGAGCGTTTGCCTGAAGCCCCGCCGATGGGTGTGGTACTCGTTAAGCCAGCCTTCAGTGTCAGCACCGCAGGGGCTTATCGCATGTTCGACGATTTGCCCGAGCCGGAGGCCTTTGATGCTCAGAAAATGGTTGAGGGCCTCCGTGACGGGGGTATTGAACAGATTGCCGAGGCGCTTCATAATGACCTGGAAAGAGCCACTTTTACAATGCACCCGGAACTGCAGTTGATAAAGGATGACTTGTGGAAGGCGGGAGCCAGCGGGATATTGATGGCCGGTAGCGGCCCGACGATTTTTGGTCTTGCACCCTCCACCGATGAAGCCCAGGAAATCGCGGATCGTCTGCTCAGTACGGAGGTCGGTGTGTGGGTCACCTCAACGGCCGCAATTTGAGTTGCTGTTGGGGTGGCCCAAGCGTTACAATGTCATAAATGAACGAAAGGGGTGCTCTTTTTGGAAAAGCAGGGACGTTTGCTCCCCGTGAAACTGGACAGCTACAAGCCATTACGGGAAGTCGTTTTTGAGTCTTTACGGGAGGCGATCATCCAGGGCATCCTGAAACCCGGTGAACGGATGATGGAACTACAGCTCGCCGAAGAGCTGGGGGTGAGCCGAACCCCGGTGCGTGAAGCCATCCGAAAGCTGGAACTGGAGGGCTTCGTGGTGATGGTGCCCCGCAAGGGGGCCTACGTGGCCGGCATCACCTACAAGGATATCACCGATGTCTTCGAAGTGCGGGCGGCGCTGGAGGCCTTGGCTGCAGGCCTGGCCGCACAGCGTATCACCGAGGAGGAGCTGGAAAAGCTGGAGCGCTCCGTGGTGCAGATCGGGGAAGTGGTGGAAAACGAGAACATTAACGCCCTGGTCGAGTATGACTCCGAGTTCCACGAGATTATTTACCAGGCCAGCCGCAATAAACGGCTTAAGTTGATTGTGGTACACCTGCATGAACAGATTCATCGTTTCCGTCAGATTACCCTCTCCCAACCTGGTCGGAACAGGCTGGCTCTGGAGGAACATAAGAAACTGGTCGACGCAATTTCGGACCGCAACGTGGAGTTGGCGATGACCCTCGCCCGGGAGCATATCGAAAACGCGGAGAACAGCTTCCTCTGTGCGGTTGAAGAGGACTTAAAGGGGAGCTAGGTTTTATGATAGACTGTGTACTCCTAGCCGGCAGTCCCAACAACGGGCCGCTTCAGGACGTGAGTACTTCCAGGTATGAGGCCACTATTCCGGTGGGCGGCAGGCCGATGTTCAGCTTCGTACTGGATGCCCTGCGGGGCTCGGACCGGATCGGGCAGATTGTCATTGTCGGCCCACCCGAACTGGAGCACTACATCAATCATCCGGACACCCGTCTGGTGCCGATGAAGCAGGGTCTGATGGACAACATCGCCGAAGGCTTCGCGGCATTGGGAATGCCTGACGCGCCGGTGCTGGTTGCTACTTCAGACATTCCTCTACTGACCGTGGCTGCATTGGATGATTTCCTGGTACAGTGCGGAGCCATGGACGCCGACATTTATTACCCAGTGGTATCCGAGCCGACGGTTTCAAAGGTTTTTCCTGGGGTGAAGCGCACCTACGTCCGCCTGAAGGATGGCCGGTTCACCGGAGGCAACATTTCCATCTTCCGCCCTTCGGTGTTTGCCCAGTGCCGTGCCAAAGGAGAAGAGTTCACCCTCTACCGGAAAAAGCCGTTGAAGCTGGCCATGGTCGTGGGGAGCGGGTTTCTGGTGTGGTTTGTCGTCGGTGCCCTCTCTCTGGCTGACGCCGAGGAGAAAATCACCGGGCTGGTCGGGGTGCGCGGTCGGGTGATTGTATCGGAATACCCTGAGATTGCTGTAGACGTAGATAAGCCGAGCGACTACCACCTAGTCAAGTCTCTGTTGAACGCCGGTTAGAAAGAACCAAGGGCATTATATCGATAACGAAGGACGCAGAACGTAATGCACGTTCTGCGTCTTACGATCTTCCGTCACGGCTGAACCACCCGAGCAGGTCGAACACCAGTCAATACCGGGCGGCAGCCTCCACAAACTGAAATACCGCCGCAAAAACCAGGATCGCAACCCAGAACGTGTTGAACAGTCCGGAAGCGGCCAGGGCCAGTAGTCCGATGCCGGTGATGATCCGAAGGGCCCGCTGGGTCGGGCCGGTGTTTGGTTTAAAGTCCAGTCTCCAGTCAGGTTTCGGTTTGGTTTTCATAACGAGGTTAGTATTCTTTGGCCGCACCCTAATGATTACGTCCATCCTCGTCGTAGGGCTACACTACCCGGCGATTCTTTTGTTCCCTATTTGGTTAGGGTCAGGATCCATTCCTCGTCCCGGTCTTCGACCTGCACCGTCCAGCCCTGGCTGGTTGCCAGGCGCTTGATGTTTTCCCGGGCGGCCTCCGAATCAGCAATCGCAACTACCGTTCCCTTACCCTGGACCTCGATTTGCTTTTTGACCATCAGCATTGGCTCCGGGCAACCCAATCCCCGGCAATCTACAGTGTTAACCACCTTCAGTCACCCTCCTCTGCTGCAGTACTCTGGCTCCGGACAGCGCAAATCCGATGATTAGAACGACCACCAAGCCGGCAACGACTGCGATCTGCCCGTTTGGCGAAACCCCGGCCGGACTGGCGGCAAGCCCGAAGTTATGGGCAGCGGCGCCACCGAGAATGATGCCGAAGATCGTTACAGCCGAATCAGTGTTTCCTTCGGAAGCCGAGATCATTTGGCGCAGGGGGCAACCGGCGATCATGGTGAAACTGAGCCCCGCCAAGGCCATCCCGAGGAAATTCCACAATCCGTCGCTGTGGGCGATCGGCTGACCCTCAAAGCCGACTGTGAAGTTTCCAAGTACCAGATTACCAATCAGCGCTGCGATGAAGATACCGACCATTCCGAACATTAGGTAGGGATCCCGGAACATAATCAGGTCACGGATTGGGCCGATCAAGCACATCCGGGTACGCTGGGCCAGGATGCCCACTACCAAACCCGCGCCGAGTGAGAGCAGGAGCGGGGCGCGCATTGAGGCAGGCCCTTCGGAACTGTACAAGAAAATCGTAGAATTAAACAACAATAATCCTAGCAGAACCAGAAAGATACCAGGGAGTACGTAACCGTGGGCAGCGTTTTGGCGGACAGCCCGTCCCAGGGTAAAGCCCCGATTGATAAACCAGATTCCAGCGACAATACCCGCTATCAGCCCAACGAGTCCGACCCAGGCGTTCAGGTCTCCGGCGGACATCCGAAGCAGCATCCGGAGCGGGCAACCTAGGAAGACCAGCAAGCCGATCATGCCGATAAATCCGAGGAGAAACCGGGTCAGGGTGCTGGAACCGCCGACAGACCGATACGACCGGGTAACCAGCGCCGCAGCGAAAGCCCCGAGGATAATGGCCGGGATTTCCGGCCGAATGTACTGCAGTTTGTCAGCACTGTGCAGACCCAAACCACCAGCGGTGTCTCGTAGAAAACAAGCGATACACAGTCCCATGTTGACTGGGTTACCGAAGACCATTAAGATAATCGCCAGTGCACCAACCGTAAGCCCGGCTACGGTGATAAGTCCTTTTCCCTTTAGCATTGGATCACCTCTTGCTATTAAAATGGAGGAGGGAAGTGGGAATCGAACGCCACCCCCGCCGTTAGGCATGGCCAGCGGATTTGCATTCCGCGGGGAGCACCAGCTCCATTCCCTCCAGGTTAAGAGTTTGAACTGACCACAGTACCCCCTTTCCGATAGATCCTTACAGAAGATCTTATTTCCCGCATCTCATATAAGAATCCTTTATTGTACTAATTAAATTCTGTTATAGATAGAGCGACGGAAAGCAAGACAGCAGCAGGAAACGGGGATAGGCTGCTGTTTCCCGCATAAGGACACACAGTTCCTTGTTGATGCAATGTTGCATATAAGGGATTGGTTAGAAACCTCGGTAGAGAAAAGATGCTACCTTCAAAGCACCAACACTTGCAGGTGCAGTGCGCGCTGAGGGATTGCCGGAACAAACGATCGGGAGACTTGTAATGACAGTACGCCTTCGGGGCTTTCGAACTCTGAAAAGCTTGTATTTTGATACAAAATCTAGAGACGTCTCAATTGGACTGTGTCCAATCAAAAATGCACAGTGAGCCGCGGATCAGCGTCGACCGCCTGTCTGAGTGAGCGCAGCAAGCGAGTTCGGCGACGCCCGAGGCGAATGAGCAGATTCATCTGTCACGTACGTGTTTGCGTAGGCAATCCCTCAGGAAAGCGTACAGCACCACACACAGTATGCTTGGAAGAGGAGTGTGTTGAAAAGTGGCGCGGATCGTGGACCGGCCCGTCGAGGTCACCGGTGCGGAGGGTAAACGCCCTGACCAGTTTTGCTGGCGGGGGCGGTGGTATCGGGTGAGCCGGGGGCTGGATTACTGGAAAGAGGCCGGCCGCTGGTGGGCGGGAGAGGCCGAGAAGGGGTTTTTGCGTGTCCAGACCGCCACCGGCGGCGTCTTTGAGATCTACCGGGATTGTGCTTCCAAGCGCTGGTACCTGTACAAAGTCTATGACTAGGGTTTCGGTTAAAGCCATGTCCAACCCGAAGTTTGTGCATTTACACGTCCATTCCCCTTTTTCCTTCCTGGACGGGGCTTCCTCCATCGAAGACCTGGTCGCCGCGGCCGCCCGTTACGGTATGCCCGCCCTGGCCCTAACCGACCACAACAACGTCAGCGGGGCGGTGCGTTTTTACCGGGCCTGCGTGGCTGCCGGGATCAAGCCGTTGCAGGGAGTTGAGATTACCCTGGAGGGTGGGGCCCACCTGACGCTCCTGGCCGACGGGCCGGAAGGTTACGCCAATCTCTGCCGTTTGTTGAGCCGTGCCCACCTGGACTTCCCGTGCGGTGAGCCGCAGGTGGCCGAGACTGTGCTTGCAGCCCACAGCACTGGCTTGCTGGCCCTTTCCGGTTGCCGCCGGGGGGAAATCCCGGCGCTACTGCTGGCCCGGCGTTTTGCCGAGGCCGAAAAGGCGGCCCGCCACTATGTGGAGGTCTTCGGGCGGGACCGGTTCTTTATCGAGTTGACTCACGACCTGCTCCCGGGCGGGTCAGCCCTGAACCGTTCTCTGGCGGAACTGGCAGAACGACTGGACCTCGGCCTCGTGGCTACTAACAACGTCCATTACCGGGCGGGGACGGACTTTCCCATACACGACCTTCTGACCTGCATCCGCAACGGGCTTACCGTGGAGGAGATCCACCCCGAGCGGCGGCTGAACGCCGAGCTTTACCTTAAATCACCGGAAGAGATGGAGAGGCTCTTTTCCGCCTATCCCGAGGCCTTGGCCCGGACCCTGGAAGTGGCCGAACGCTGTCGCCCGGCACTGGACTTTGAGCACTGCCGCCTGCCCAGCTATCCCCTGCCGCTGGGCAAAAACGCCGCCGTACTCCTGCGTACGCTGGCCTACCGCGGGGCTCGTAAGCGCTACGGACAGTTGAACGCCAGAATCGAGGAACGTCTGGAGGGTGAACTGCACGTCATCTGCAGCCTGGGCTACGAGGACTATTTTCTGATCGCCTGGGACGCCTCGAACTGGGCCTCCCGCCAGGGCATCCGCCACGCCGGGCGGGGCTCGGCTGCGGACTCGGCCGTGGCCTACTGTCTGGGGATCACCGAGGTCGATGCCTTTGGCCGCGGTCTTTTGTTTGAACGGTTCCTCAGCCTGGAACGGGCTGGCGCGCTCGACATTGATATCGATTTTGACGCCCGCCGCCGGGATGAAGTCTCTGCCTATGTCTGCAGTCGGTACGGCCCCGAGCATACAGCCTGGGTAGCCACCTACAGCACCTTCCGCGCCCGTTCCGCAGTACGCGAGATCGGCAAAGTCCTGGGGTTTCCAGCGGCGGAACTCGACCGCCTGGCCAAGCGGTTTCCACACATCGCCGCCGATGACATCGGGCAGGCGCTGGAATTCTACCCTGAACTGCGGCACCCCGATTTTCGACGCCCCGAATACCTGGAACTCTACCGGTACTGCGCCGCGGTGGCTGGTTTCCCCCGGCATCTGGGCACCCATCTGGGCGGGATTGTGATCAGCCGTCAGCCGTTGGCCGAGATTTCGCCCCTGCAACAGGCCGCCAAAGGGGTGACTACCGTCCAGTTTGACAAGGATGACGTGGAGGACCTCGGACTCCTGAAATTTGATATCCTGTCGCTGCGTACGCTGGGGGCGGTTGATGAGGCCGTTAGTTCCATCCGCCGCCGGGATCCGGGTTTCAGCTATGACCGGATTCCGGACAATGATGCCGAGACCTACGGACTTCTGCGTAGCGCTGAAACGGTGGGGGTTTTCCAACTGGAGAGCCCGGCGCAGCGGGCGCTGCAATCGCGCCTGGGGGCCGACAATATGGAAGACGTGGTGGCCAGTGTGGCGCTGATCCGGCCCGGTCCGGTCCAGGGGAACATGGTTGAGCCTTATATCAACCGCCGCCAGGGGAAAGAGACCGTAACCTACCTGCACCCGAAGCTTGAGCCGATCTTGGAGAAGACCTACGGGGTGGTGTTGTTCCAGGAACAGGTGATCGCCATTGCCAAGGCGGTGGGTGGTTTCACACCGGGTGAGGCTGACCGGCTCCGGCGGGTGATGAGCAAGCGTCGTTCGATGCAGGAGATGCAGGCCATCGGCGGGGATTTTGTGACGAAGGCTGTAGCTAACGGGGTTGAAATCGGTACGGCACGCCGGATCTTCGAGTGCCTCAAGGGGTATGCCGGCTACGGTTTTTGCGAGGCGCACGCCGCGGCTTTCGCGACCACGGCCTACCGCACCGCCTACCTAGCCCAGCACCATCCAGTCGAATACTTTGCGGCCATCCTCTCCAACCAACCCATGGGCTACTATCATCCGGACACGATCTGTAACGTGGCCAGGAGCCGCGGTGTGGAAATTCGGCCGCCGGATATTAATATCAGTGGAGCCGGGTTTGCGGTTGAGGACGGGGCGATCCGGGTGCCGTTGTCACGGGTGCGGGGGATGACCGGACCGGTGCTACAGGATATGTTGCAGTCACGGGAAGGCCAGGGCCCCTTTGGTTCTTTCGGCGACTTCAGGGAGCGGGTGCGGGCACCGGCGGATATCCTCGTGAATCTGATCCTGTGCGGCGCTTTTGACTCTCTACACCCGAACCGGCGGGTACTCCTCGCCGGGCTGCGGGAAGCACCGGCCTTAAAGGAAGGCCTGTTTCCGGATCACCGGGGGACGGCGGGTGAAGGCGAGAAATGGCCGGATTTCAGCCCAGGGGAGAAACGCGCTTATGCCTACCAGGTGCTTGGGATCAATACCGGTCTGCATCCAGTCGCCTCGCTGCGGCAGAAACTGGCCGCACATGGCTGTCTGAGCAGTGCGGAGTTGAAGAATGTGCCTGACGGCCGGGAGGTCAAGGTGGCGGGGATCGTGATCCAACCGCACCGGCCCCCCACACGCAGCGGACGCATCGTCGTCTTCTTCTCCCTGGAGGATGAATGCGGCCTCACCGACATCACGATGTTTGAGGAGTGTTACCGCAGAAGCGGTTGGATTCTCTTCGCCGGGGCCGGGGCTGTGATCGTGCAGGGAACGGTGCAGCGGCGGGGAGGGGTCGCCGTTATCGCCAATCAGGTAAACAGTCTGTGGCAAACAAAAAACCGGCACTTTTAGTGCCGGTTTGAATGTGCAGGGTATAATTATCTGCCGTAGCTCTGACGATTCGCCTGGAAGCAATCCCGGCAATAAACCGGACGGCTACCTGTGGGCTCAAAAGGAACCTCGGTCTCGACGCCGCAACTAGCACAGACAACAGTATACATCTGACGCGGGGCGCCATAGCCACCACCATTGGTTCTGCGGGTAGCTCTTTTCGCTGCACGGCATTCCGGGCAACGGGCAGGCAGATTCTCGAAGCCTTTTTCGGCGTAGAATTCCTGTTCTCCTACTGTGAACACAAAGTCGGCTCCGCAATCTCTGCACTGAAGGGTCTTGTCCTCGAACACTAAACTATCTCTCCTTAGAAAATTTGTTCTCTCCAAAGTCGCCACGGGCCCCACTAATTTCCAAGCATTCCCTGAGAGATAGGTCAGCTTTCCGATAGTAGTCCTCAATGTGCACACTTTCAGAGGCACTAATAGTATACCCCAGTTAAGTAGGAAATGTAAACATTTTTCTGCAACATTTTTCCTGTACCATTTTTCCGAACAAACTACAGGGGTCGTACTAACATAATCTAAGGATAATGCTGATAAACTATCAACGAGGTGAGACGTCGTGGAAACAGACATCGAGTGGCACGCCTGGAAGAAACTTCTCGGTACGGCCGTACACGCCGGTGAAGCGCTGGGGGTTTCCGAAAAGAACATTGCTGACCTGGCCTACCGGATCGGTGGAGTCCTGGCGGATCACTTCGACCCCGGCAACCGCGAACAACGCCTCATTAAGGAATTGTGGGAGCAGGGAGACGAGAGTGAAAAGCGGGCACTTACGACCCTCATAATGCGCATGGTCGATAATGACGCTGGGCGTCCCGGACCGGCCATCCGTACTGAAAAGCCCGACACCCACTGACTTTCTACTGCAGGTGAGATGAATAAGGATGGATGCCGAAACCAGATGTCACGAATGGAAGGAACTGATCGGGAGAGAAGTAAAGACCGTTCCTTCGTCCAGGTATGTTCACAGCCGTTTTGAAAACCTGGCCTGCTGGTTCGGTGTGGGTATGGTTATAACCGAACGGTTCAACCCGCAGAACAGGGAACAACGCCTGCTCCAGGAATTGTGGGAGCGGAGCACGGATAATGAACAGCGTAATCTCTCCGTCCTTCTGAAACGGATTGCCGACCATCACTCGGGTCACCAGGGGCCGGTCACCAGGGGAGAAAAACTCTACTTCCGCCCCGAGTTTTCCTTAAAACAGGTACAGATCGATGTAGTTACGGGTATTAGATCAGCCATTGGCAGGACTCTTCGACGCTTGAGACCCAGTTTTCAGAAGAAATCCAATGTTAGCCGTTAAGTCTTTTCATAAGAAAACCGGATGTTAGTCCTTGAAAGCCCGGAATATTCCGGGCTTTCGTAATGTGTGTTAGAATGTTGCCTGAAAGGGGCATTGCCATGAGTGTGATCATTCTGGGCATAGAAACGTCCTGCGACGAAACCTCGGCCGCCGTTGTGGCCGATGGCTGTGTTGTAAAGTCGAACGTTATCGCCTCCCAGGTCGAGGTCCACCGGAAGTACGGAGGCGTGGTACCGGAAGTTGCTTCCCGGCGGCACCTGGAGTCTGTTAACGTGATCGTGGCGGAGGCACTGGAGCAGGCGGGAATCGGTTTTCCCGACCTTAACGCCATTGCCGTGACCTATGGGCCGGGGCTGGCCGGTTCCCTGCTGGTTGGGCTCATGTCGGCCAAGGCCATGGCCTATGCCCGCGCGATTCCGCTGGTTGGCGTCAATCACCTGGAAGCGCACATCTATGCTAATTTTCTCACCCGGCCGGACTTGGAATTCCCCCAGCTCTGCTTGGTGGTCTCCGGCGGTCACACCGATCTCTTCTATACTACTCATCACGGAAACTATAAATTGCTCGGGCGTACCCGGGACGATGCGGCCGGAGAGGCCTTTGACAAGGTGGCCCGGGTAATGGGTCTGGGTTATCCGGGCGGTCCGCTTATTGAACGGCAGGCGCAGGACGGCAACCCCAAAGCAATAGACTTCCCCAGGGCTTATCTTGAGGAAGGAACCTACGACTTCAGCTTTAGCGGCCTTAAAACCGCAGTGCTTAACTATCTGGAACGGGCCCGTCGGACAGGGCAGGAAGTGTCCATCCCAGATGTCTCCGCCTCCTTCCAGAAGGCGGTTACTGACGTCCTGGTGGACAAGGTTATGGCTGCCGCCGGGGAGTATCACCCCGTCGGGATCATGCTGGCCGGTGGGGTCGCCGCGAACTCCGCCTTGCGTGAAGCCTTGGGTGTAAGGGCCAGGGCCGGTGGTTATGAACTGACCGTACCCCCGCTGGTTCTATGCACGGATAATGCCGCGATGGTAGCCTGTGTCGGTTACTACAAATACCTGCGCGGCGAGTTTGCCGGTCCCGAACTGAACGCCGTAGCGGCTAAGGGTCTGGGCCTGTTCGTAAAGCGGTGAATGCTTTGCCGGAATCCGCAGACTATCTAAATGCCCTGATCATGCGCACGGTACAGGAAACGAACATCCTGCCCGTCTCCTCAGCCTGCAACGTTTCCTGCGTCTTCTGCAGTCACCACCAGAATCCACCGGGGGTTCTGGCCTACCGGATGCCCCCACGCTCCGTGGCCGAGATCCTGGACCTGGCGCAGTGGCTGGATCCGCAGCAAACAGTGGTCATCGGCGAGTCCGCCACCCGCATTATCGAAGGGGAGCCCCTGCTCCATCCGGAGATTGCCGCCATCCTGACCGTTCTGCGCCGCCGGATGCCGCATACCCCGCTGCAAATCACCACGAATGGAAGTCTGCTGACTGCGGAAATAGGTCGTCTGCTGGATAGTGTCCGGCCGGTGACGGTGTATTTATCGCTCAACTCCAGCGATCTGGAAAACAGAAGGCTTCTGATGCGCGACCCGGAGCCTGCCCGTGCCTTGCGAGGGTTGGGGCTACTGGGAGCGGCCGGGATCCCGTTCGAAGGCAGTATCGTCGCCATGCCTGAATTGACCGGATGGGAAGACCTGCGGCAGACGATTGCCGACTTGGCCCGAGCCGGTACCCGTATGGTACGGGTGTTCACCCCTGGTTTCACCCGCCTGGCTCCGGATAACTTACGTTTTTCGGTTGATTTCGCGCAGAAGCTGGCCGCTTATCTGAACCAGGAATGCCGGAACCTAGGAGTGCCCGTTGTTCTGGAGCCGCCGCTACTCACCGACCTGACACCGGAAGTGCGAGGCGTAATCTCCGGATCACCAGGCCACACAGCAGGCATCCGAGCCACAGATGTGATCCGGCGGGTGAACGGGTGTGAACCATATTCCCGCGTGGATGCCCACCAACAACTACTTCAGGCACAAAGCCCGGAGGTGCTGCTGCTTCGCGGAGGCGCGGAAAAGACCATAAGCCTGGACAAGCGGACGGGGCTGTCCGCCGGTCTGGTCTTTGATTATGACTTTGACCCGCATCAGGCGGAGGCACTTAAGCACTCAATTCGCCGAGGGGTAGGGCAGGGGCTGGTAGTTACCGGCACCTTAGCCGGTGCATTAATGGCACGCGTTCTGGAGCAGGATATTGAAGAAGGTCATTGCCGGGTGCTTCCCATCGAAAACCGGTTTTTTGGCGGCTCGATCGGCTGCGCCGGTCTGCTGGTGGTTGATGACATGCTGGATGCCTTAAAACAGGATCGTTCCGCAAACCCCAACAAGGTGAAGCGTGTCCTCCTGCCGCAAAAGGCCTTCGACTACCGCGGCCTAGACCTAACCGGCCGCCACTACCGTGAAATCGCGGACGCCCTAGACCTAGAAGTCCGCCTGTTATAAACATTATCCACAAAGGGGGACATATCCACAAAGGGGGACAGGCTACTTTTTGAGATAAGCCATTTACAAGGTAGCACTATATAGTGGAACTCAGCGAGTCACCCCGTTTCCGCCTGAGTTATCCACATTATTCTATGTTATCAACAAAAGTAGCCTGTCCCCTTTTCTTTATGGAGGTGATAGTGATGGGGAAGAAGCAGGAGTTGCGGGAAGAGTTGCTGAAGCAGCGGGCGGCGATGGATCCGGCGGACGTGGCTGCCCACAGTGCGGCCGTGGCAAAGCGGGTGTTTGAATTCAGGCACTTCCAGGATGCTCAAACCGTGATGGTTTACGCCGACTTTCGGAACGAGGTACAGACCGGGGAAATTATCGCTGCAGCGATGGATGCCGGGAAACGGGTGGGGTTGCCCCTGGTCGACCGGGAGCAGAAGAGGCTGACCGTACTTCAGATAACCAACCTTCCGGGGGATCTGCAAGTCGGAGCCTACGGCATCCCTGAGCCGAATCCGGCACTGCCGGTGATTGATGTTAAAGAAATCGATCTAATCCTGGTGCCCGGTGTGGGTTATGACCTGGACGGCTACCGCTTAGGCTTTGGCGGCGGCTATTACGACCGCTTCTTGCGGGGTATCCGGCGCCGGGCGGTGAAGGCCGGTCTGGCTTACGACTTTCAGGTTCAGGAAACGGTACACCCTGATTCCCATGACCGGGGCGTAAACTACATCATCACCGAGTCGCGTACGCTCAAGGTCCCGCGGCGCAACATTACGATGCCGATTTTGTTCCGCTCCGGGGGTAAAAGGCTGTCTCTGCGGAAGTAAGTCATCTGGACGGGCACCACCGCATTGCTCTATGATAGGGGCAGGCGTACCTTCGTCAACAGACTGATTAATCCGATTCCAAGACCAGGTCAGAGAGGAGACGGCTTTATGGGAGAAAAGAGAGAGTATGCGCTGGAAGAACCATCGTCTGAGATTATGAAGGCTGTGCGCGAGGCTGCTCCCGGCGGGAAGATGACCTGCACCCTGGCGCGCAAGCTGGCGGCAGACTTCGGTGTGCCGCCCCGGGTCATCGGCCGGGCCTGCGACCGCCAGGATATCAAGATCCATAGCTGTGAGCTGGGTTGTTTTTAAGCACAACTTGAAAATACCAAAAAGGTGCAGTGCGTGCTGAGGTATTGCCGGAGCAAACGATAGGGAGTAAGATCAAAAATGCGCAGTGAGCCGCGGATCAGCGTCGACCGCCTGTCTGAGTGAGCGTAGCGAGCGAGTTCAGCGACGCCCGAGGCGAACGAGCAGATTCATCTGTCACGTACGTGTTTGCGTAGGCAATCCCTCAGGAAAGCGCGCTGCACCTCACAACAAGTTTCATCATTGGTGGTGCCGGTCGTTGGAATGGCCGACATCTAAGGAACTACAGTACGGGGCCTTCGGTAAATGCCGGGGGCTTTTTCTTTTGGCAGGGTGTGCCTTAGTTGTATAATCCAGCTTTAGGCCGGAAAAAATTAACCCAGAGGCGCCAACCCCTGTGAATAATGGAAAAACAAGCAATAGGCAGAAAAATGCCGGAATAGCTTGTCTGGCACCCAAATTTGTGGTGCAAGGCTGAATTCGCTGAAAATCCAAGGTTTGCGTTTGGGGGCCAGCCTACGTATCATAAAGGTATTAGCACTCACCATGAATGAGTGCTAATAATTAGTGAGATAATATGGAATAGACCATCAGCACAAGGAGGGGTACTTAGTGATCAGACCATTGGGAGACCGGGTAGTGGTGAAGGCGCTGCCGCTCGAAGACAGAACAAAGGGAGGCATCGTGCTTCCGGATACGGTTAAGGAAAAGCCGCAAAAGGGTGAAATAGTGGCTGTCGGTTCCGGGCGTTTGCTGGACAGTGGCCAGCGTGTGGCCATCGATCTGAAGCCTGGGGACCAGGTTCTCTATTCAAAGTATGCCGGCAACGAAGTCAAAATTGACGATGTTGACTACCTGATTCTCCGTGAGACCGATGTTCTCGGCGTCTTGGAATAATTAAGAGGGGGTAACGAAAACAAATGGCTGGTAAGGATATCGTATTCGGTACAGAAGCGCGCAACGCGATGGAAAGAGGCGTGAACGCTCTGGCCGATGCTGTTAAGGTAACGCTTGGCCCGAAGGGCCGCAACGTAGTCCTGGAGAAGAAATTTGGTTCGCCGATGATTGTTAATGACGGCGTGACCATTGCCCGGGAAATTGAGTTGGAAGACCCGCTTGAAAACATGGGTGCCCAGCTGGTCAAAGAAGTCGCGACCAAGACCAACGACATTGCCGGTGACGGCACCACCACAGCCGCTGTTTTGGCTCAGGCGATAGTGCGCGCGGGCCTGAAGAACGTAGCCGCCGGTGCTAACCCGATTATCGTCAAGCGCGGTATTGAGCGGGCCGTGGAAAAGGCCGTCGAGGAGATCAAGAACCTGGCCAAGCCCGTAGAGACTAAGGAAGCGATTACCCAGGTCGCGTCGATTTCGGCCAACGATGCCACAATCGGAAACTTAATTGCCGACGCAATGGAGAAGGTCGGTAAGGATGGCGTCATCACCGTCGAGGAATCCCAGGGTATCGGCACCTCTCTGGAAATCGTGGAAGGCATGAATTTTGACCGTGGCTACATCTCCCCGTACATGATCACGGACCCGGACAAGATGGAAGCCACCCTTTTGGATCCGTACATCCTGATCACCGACAAGAAGGTCTCGGCCATCGCCGATGTCCTGCCGCTACTGGAGAAGGTACTCCAGGCCGGCAAGCCGCTCCTGATCGTGGCTGAGGACGTAGATGGAGAAGCCCTGGCCACCCTGGTGGTCAACAAGCTGCGCGGCACCCTGAGTGTTGTCGGCGTTAAGGCACCTGGTTTTGGTGACCGCCGCAAGGCGATGCTCGAGGATATCGCGATTCTGACCGGCGGGCAGGTCATTTCTGAGGAAGTTGGCCTAAAGCTCGAAAAAGCGACCATGGAGATGCTCGGTTCCGCCCGGCAGGTACGGGTGAAGAAGGACGAGACCATCATCGTGGACGGCAAGGGTGACGCCGACGCCATCACCAAGCGGATCGCGCAGATTAAGAAGCAGATTGACGACACCACTTCCGACTTTGACCGGGAAAAACTGCAGGAGCGTCTGGCCAAGCTGGCCGGCGGCGTAGCAGTGATTAATGTGGGTGCGGCGACCGAGACCGAGATGAAGGAAAAGAAGCTTCGCATCGAGGACGCCCTGAACGCAACCCGCGCGGCTGTAGAAGAGGGCATCGTCCCTGGTGGCGGCACCGCACTGGTGAACATCATCCCGGCTCTGGACACCCTGAACGCAGAAAACCCGGATGAGAAGACCGGTATCGAGATTATCAAAAAGGCACTCGAATCCCCATTGCGGCAGATTGCCAACAACTCCGGCGTGGAAGGTGCCATCGTCGTGGAGAAGGTCAAGGAAAGCCCGAACGGAGTCGGCTTCAACGCCTTAAACGGCGAATACGTGGATATGATCTCCGTCGGTATCGTTGACCCGGCGAAGGTAACCCGGATCGCACTGCAGAACGCGTCCAGTATCGCAGCCATGATCCTGACCACCGAGACCCTGGTAGCCGAGAGGCCCGAGAAGAAGGGCGGCGGCGGAATGCCAGGCATGGGCGGTATGGGCGGAATGGGCGGTATGGGCGGAATGGATATGATGTAAACAACCCTGATGGGTTGGGTGTTTACTCCCAGGTAACACTAAAACCGGATTCCGGTCAATCTGATCGGGATCCGGTTTTTTGTTACCTTACTTCAAGGATGCTTCAGCTTTGCTATTTGCGCCAGAACCCGGGGTGTAAGAGGGCGAGCACGGTGAACAATTCCAGGCGGCCGGCAAGCATGTTGAAAGAAAGGATCAGTTTGCCGACCACCGGGATCGTAGCGTAGTTAGCCATTGGGCCGACAATCCCGAGTCCGGGGCCGATGTTGCTGAGCGTGGCGACCGCCGCGGTAACTGCGCTGATGAGATCAAGCCCGAGCATACCCATCAGCACCACGCTTGCGACAAAAAGGCCCATGTATAGGATCAGGAATGATTGAACAGTGTCGGTAACCTCGGTTGGAATCACTGAACCGCCGATTCTTACCGGAATTACCGCCTGCGGGTGGATCAGTTTTTGGAGCTGTCGGGTGCCGAGCTTCCAGAGAACCATGATGCGGATGACCTTAATGCCGCCACCGGTTGACCCTGCACAGGCCCCGACAAACATCAGGAGCACCAAAACCAGGCGGCTTAGGTCAGGCCACTGGTCGTAGTCGGCGCTGGCGAAACCGGTGGAGGTCGCGATGGACGAAACCTGGAAAAGGGACTGCCGCACCGATGTCCCTGTGGTCATTTCGGTTACGGTGATCAGGTTGACGCTGATCACGGCCACTGCTGCCACCACCACGGCCAGGAAGACCTGGGTTTCACGGTCTTTCCAGAGCACCTGGGGCCGGCCCTGCATCGCCTTGATGTGCAGCGCGAAGCTGATCCCGCAGAGGAGCATGAAGAAGGCGATGATCAGCTCTACCGCCACGCTGTTGTAGGCTCCGACACTTAGATTCCGGGTTGAAAAGCCGCCAGTAGCAACGGTTCCGAAAGTATGGGTCAGACTGTCGAACCAGGGTAGCCCGGCCAGGCGCAGGGCCACGACCTGCAATAGGGTGAAGACCAGGTAGACCTTGAACAACTGGCGCGAGGTCTGAGCCACCCGGGGGAGAACCTTGGCCTTAGTGGGGCCGCTGACTTCCGCCCGGTAAAACTGCATCCCGGCGATGCGTAGCGAGGGGATTATGGCAACGAGCAGGACGACGGTGCCGATACCCCCGATCCAGTGGGTCAGGCTGCGCCAGAACAGGATTCCCATGGGCAAGGCTTCGATGTCGGTGAGAATCGAGGCCCCGGTGGTAGTGAAGCCGGACATCGTCTCAAAGAAGGCGTCCACGGGGTGGGGAATAGCACTGCTCAGGACAAAGGGCAGCGAACCGAAAACAGCCGTCACGAACCACCCCAGAGCGGCAACGGCGAAGCCCTCACGATAACCAATGTCCTGATAGTTGACCTTGCGGACAGCCAGGGCGGCCCCGGCCAGAGCCGTAATCACCACGCTTAGGGCCAGGGCTGAGACATCCGGGCCGCGGTAATACAGGGCTAGCCCCAGGCAGACCAACATGGCTACCGCTTCGCCCAACAGTAGAATACCGAGGATCTTGCCGATCAAGAGCTTATTCAGACAGACCTCTCCCTACGTTGAACAGACCGTCGATCTCACCGGGGTTATGGCCGACAGTGAAGACCACCAGCCGGTCTTGACCATTGAGCACGACATCGCCCTTGGGTATAAGAATCTCGTTATCCCGTTTGATGGCCCCGATGATGATCCCCTGGGGCAGACCGAGTTTGCTGACCAGCTTACCGACTTTACGGCTATCCGGGTGCAGGATCAACTCGATGACTTCGGCCTGGCCGTTGAGCAGCAAGACCAAGGAGAGCAGCCGACCACCACGGATGTAGCGAAGAATAGCGCTGGCCATGATCAGGCGCGGGCTGATGGCGGCATCCACGCCCAGTTGTTCGATGAGGGGCGCATAGCTTGGACGCCCGACCTTCGCGATCACTTGCTTTGCACCTAGTTGTTTAGCTAACAGGGAAAGGAGCAGGTTTTCCTCATCGAAGCCGGTGACCGCTACAAAGCCATCGGTGTCCCTGATTCCCTCCCGCTTCAGGAGTTCAATATCCGATCCGTCTCCCTGCAAGACGAGCGCGTCCGGGAGATTCTCTGCCAACTCCTGGCAGCGCCTTGGGTTTTGTTCGATGATTTTGGGTCTAATACCAAGCGAGCAGAGTTTTTCCCCCAGGTAAAAGCCGATCCGCCCGCCGCCCAGGATGATTACGTTGGTGGCGCCGTGGTTGCGCTTGCGCTTAAACTTCGCCGCGAACTTCTTGATACTGTCCACGTGTCCGATCAGGTACAGGGTGTCCCCGGTCAGAATCCTGTCCGCCCCGCCCGGGACAATCATCTTCCCTTTGCGTGAAATACCCACGATCAGACAGGATCGGGGGATGTCAATATCCATTACTTTGTGGTCAACAATATGGTGATGGGAGTCGTCCACGATGAAGTCGACCATCTGCACCTTGCCGTCGGCAAACGGTTCGGTATGCATCGGGAGCGACACGGTCAGTAGTCGGGCGATCTCCAGGGCAGCGCTGTATTCGGGGTTAATAATCAGGTCTAAACCCAGATCCTCCTTGGAGAGCACCAGATCCCGGGCGTAAACGGGGTCTCTGATGCGCGCCACAGTCCGGGGCACCCCGAGCTTTTTGACCATCAGACAGGCGATCATATTCACCTCATCTGAGTTTGTCACCGCGGCCACCAGTTCGCTCTGCAGGACCTCGGGCAACTTGAGTACCGAGGCACTGGAGGCGTTGCCCTTCACGCAGAGAACGTCCATCTGCTGCTCGATCTGTACCAGTCTTGTTTCATCACGGTCGATGATCACTAGATCGTGGTTGTCCTTATCCAGGCGGCGAGCGATTTCCAGGCCCACCTTGCCGGCTCCGATGATGGTGATGCGCACCGCAAAAGTCCCCTCACTGATTTCGTATCTGCTATATGTATAATCCTGCGTCAACAAAATAGCAAGCACAAAGAATTTGGGGAAGGGCTGACATCGGTATCGGCGGTGTTATACTAAAGCTAGCGTTTCCAGTATATTCTTAGTAGTAAGCCGATGTATCAGTTGCGGCTGAGCAGTATTGTGGAGGGGCGGGTAAACCTGGGAATGCAAAAAAGGGCCGTTACATCCGCAAACGATCTTAAGAAAATTCGGGCGGCTAAGGTTTCTGTGGCGTCCAACAGTTTCCTGGTGGTTGGCAAGCTGACCGCCGGTTTCTATATGGGTTCGATCAGTGTGATCTCGGACGGGATTCATTCAGGTCTCGACCTGGTGGCGGCACTGATCGCCTTTGCCGCCGTCCGCAAGGCCGCCCAGCAAGCCGACCATACGCACCGCTTCGGTCACGGCAAGTTTGAAAACCTGGCCGGAACGGTTGAGGGTTTGCTGATCTTTGCGGCAGCGGTGGCTATTATCGCGAACGCCTTGCCGCGCTTGTATAACCCGGTTGAAGTGCAGGCTCTGGGGCTCGGCGGCGTGGTTATCGGCACGGCGATCGTATTGAACACCTTGGTTTCGCGTCATATAATGCGGGTCGCCGTCGAGACTGACTCGCCCGCGCTGAAGGCGAATGCCTGGCATCTACGGAGTGATGTGTACACGTCGGTGGGAGTGTTGGCCGGTCTCGGGCTGATCAAATTGACCGGTCTGACCATCCTTGACCCCTTGGTTGCGATTGCCGTATCGCTGATCATCTTACGCGCCGCGTATGGAGTGGTGCGGGACTCCGTGCGCGGTCTTCTGGATGCCCGCCTGCCGGAGGACGATGAGACCAAGATCCACCGGGTGCTACAACAGTTTGCCACGGAGTTTCCGGACTATCATGCCCTAAGGACGCGTAAGGCCGGTTCGGAACAGCACATCGACCTGCACCTCGTGACCGCCTCGGCACTGCCGGTCGCCGAGGCCCACTCTCTCTGTGTCCGCGTGGAGCGTGAGATTGTCAAGGTATTTCCAAACTCCCAGGTTTTGATCCACATCGAGCCCTGTGACGATGATTGTGTGGTATGCGGGCAGGGCCGTACCTGTACCTATTCGGATCTCGACCTACAGGATGAGAATAACAGGCCGCCGCGGGAAAGATAAGGGAATAGCGGCTTTGCGGAAAGGATTTGTAGTTTTGAACAGCGCAGGAATTGCACCCAGCCTCACAAGGCTCATCGGCAATACGCCCCTCTTAAGGCTGGAGCACATTGGCCGGGGACTGCCTGCCACCATGGTGGCCAAGCTTGAGTTTTTCAACCCGGGGGGGAGTGTCAAGGATCGAGCGGCCTTGTTCATGCTGAAAGCGGCAGAACAAGCCGGGCTGATCGGCCCCGGAAGTACGATCATTGAGCCGACGAGCGGCAACACCGGGATCGGACTGGCCTGGATTTGCACCCTCAAGGGCTACCACTTAGTGCTGACTATGCCGGAGACGATGAGCATTGAGAGGCGCAGAATGGTCGAGGCCTTCGGAGCCGAGGTCGTGCTTACACCCGGTAAGGACGGTATGAGCGGTGCGATTAGGGAGGCCGAAGCACTGGCCAAGAGTCGCCCGGGCGCATACATCCCCCAGCAGTTCCGAAACGTGGCGGTGCGCGAGGCCCATTACCAGACCACTGGGCCGGAAATCTGGTCAGACACTCGCGGAAGAGTGGACATCTTTGTGGGTGGGGTCGGCACCGGGGGAACGGTAAGCGGTGTTTCCCGTTACCTGAAGGAGATGAAACCGGAGGTTCGTACCGTGGCTGTGGAACCCGCCGAGTCACCCGTGCTTTCCGGCGGAAAGGCCGGAGCCCATCCGATCCAGGGTATCGGCGCCGGGTTTGTGCCGGAAATCTTCGTCAGGGAGGTCGTGGACGAGGTGATTACCGTGGAAGGGGCGGCGGCCATGGATACAACCAGGCGGCTGGCCCGTGAAGAGGGGCTACTGGTGGGCATTTCATCTGGGGCGGCCTGTCACGCGGCGCTTCAAGTAGCCGCCCGACCCGAAAACCGGGACAAACTGGTGGTGGTGTTACTACCCGACAGCGGTGAACGCTACCTGTCCACACCACTGTTTACAAATCCCTAGCTTGAATGGCCCTCGACGATTCCCCTTAATAACACAATGGGGTGTCACTCCGGCCAGTAGTCTACGTTGGGATCGGCGCGTTCCCACTTAAACACGATTTCCCCCTTGATCAAGACCTTCAGGCGTTCACCTTGACGGACCTTGCCCATAATGACATCCCGATTTAGGGCAGGGGCTTGATAGCTCCGTTCCGAATGATCTGAGAAGCGCAACTTCACGTGCCCGCCCGGCTCAATCCCCGCGAGTGAGGCCTCGGCCCGAGTGGTTGGTGAAGAATATACCTTTAAGGCGACCAGGATACCGGGTAAGACGACCAGAGCAAAGATAAACCCGTAGATGAAGAGGTTTCGCGGTAACTGCGGTTGAGTTACTCCGACGATAGCGATTACCATGCCCACGACCATCGGGATGATAACGGTTGCGGGCCAGTTTAAACGTTGGAACAATCCGATTCCTCCTCAAGTACAAGCCATTGGGTCTATAAATCCAGTTTACCCATCTAGGGCTTTTTTGCCCAGGCCCTGAGCGCAGAGATAACGTTGAATCCCGTTACCTCGTCCATGTATGTTTGGTAGGACTTCCCGAACTTCTCTAGGTTCAGCTTGTCCTCCAGCCTGGCACCGGTGAGGAAACAGGCGATACTCACCGGAAGGGTGATCGCCTTGATTATGGTTGGGCCGAAGGCAAAAGCCAGGATTACCCAGAAAATCGCCCCCAGGTATACCGGGTGGCGCAGATAACCGTACAAGCCGATGCGCACGAGTTCGGGGTGTTTCACATTCTCTGCTTCCCGGGTAAACTCACGCATCTGGTTGTAGGCGTAGACAAACAGAATCACCAGAACCAGAGCCAGGATTCGCAACGGCAATTCCAGCAGCGCCGGTAGGGCAAACAGCATCAGCGGGGGCGTCCCCAGCACTTCAAAAATCGACTCTACAAACATCGAGGCAAAAAAGAAGAAAAAGCCCACGGCGATCAGGACTTCATCTCGCCGGTGCCGGCGATTTTCGCGCCGCATCCAGTAGACCGTATAGGCCAGGGCCGCAGCCGAAAGCAGCATCAAAACAGTCAAATTATCAATCCCCCTCTACATCTATAATTAGCGATTGAACCAACAATTCCTGCTGTTATTCTTACCGTTGGGGACTATGCTGACACCTGGCGGACAAACTAGGCACAAAGCTCCCCCAAGGGAGGCGCCACGGCCTTAAATCCGCTGATCCGAAGGAAAGGCGAACTCGCCTGACTGTCCCCTTTTTGCTAGATGTAGATGATGCTGTCCGGATCTACCTCCGGGTCGCCGACCTGATCCAAGGGGATCTTGTCCACCCAGTCTTCGCCGTACTCCAGGTCGATCTGCCGGATGCGGGCGAGCCCGTCTTCGGTAATCGAGCGCTGATCTCCTATCGATCGCATACTCGGTTTGGATCCGGTAAAATACCCGGCCACGCCCTTCGGGTTCTTGCCATACTTGCGGCAGAACCAGCTCAGTTCCAGGGGGGTCACCACACCACCGGCACGCTCAACCTCCGCGAGGGGGGCTACCCAGCGCACGGTGTGTACCATAATCTCCTTTTCCCCGAGGGTATACAGGTTCCGGATCTGCAGTTTGACAGCCCTCAATTCCTGTTCGATCGACGCCAGTCGGCTGGTCAGGAGTTCCAGGGTCTTCTGCGGGACTTCTATGCTCCTGGTCACTGCTCTATCCACCCCATCTACACTTTGTCAGCTTGTCCACAATTACAGGTTCCCGCCAGCTAAGTAGTAGAGCAACGCCACCCCGCTGAACGAAAGAACCAGGGCCACCAGCAGCATTGGTCTGCTGTTTGTAATGTGCCCCTTGTACAGAAGCCCGGTGGCGATGACCACCATCAGGATTGAAATTAGCATCAACAATTTCCGGTCACTTCCTTAAATTGTCCTACGTCCATTATACAGGCAGCCCTTGGAAAAGGAAACGAACGGTATCTTAGGCCGCCCGGGCGAGACCCGGCGACGGTCCGCGGGCCTTGGTGTGTTGTCCGCCGAGCAGTCGCATGCTGTTGGCGATCACGATCAAGGCCGCACCGGTGTCTGCAAAGACCGCCATCCAAAGGGTGGACAGTCCCAGCACAGTGAGGAGGATGAAGACGGCCTTCACGGTTATGGCGAAGATGATGTTCTCCTTAATTATCCTCAGGGTGCGCCGGCTCAGCCGCAACGTGTAGGGCAGTTTGGCGAGGTCATCATTCATCAGGGCGATGTCCGCTGTTTCCAGAGCAGTGTCCGTGCCTGCGGCACCCATGGCGATCCCCACGTCAGCGGCCGCTAGGGCGGGAGCATCGTTCACACCCTCGCCGACCATGGCCACCGATCCGTATTCCTGCCGCAATCGCTTGATGGCGTCCAGTTTCTGCCCGGGCAACAGTTCCGCTTTTACGTTGCCGATACCCAGTGCTGAACCTACGGTGCGTGCCGTGGCTTGGTTATCCCCGGTGAGCAACACCAACTCGCGAATGCCCTCCTGCCGGAGCGCCTTCATCACGCTGCTACTACCGGCACGGGTCTGGTCGGCGATGGCGATCAGAGCCAGAACCCGGTTTCGGGTACCCAGTACGACCACGGTCTTGCCTTCTCCCTGCAGTCGGCCGAGGTCGGTAGAGAACGGGGTCTGATCGACGCCCAGCCGCCGGAAAAGACGGGGACTGCCGATGTAATGAGTCTGTCCGCATACAGAGGCCTGTGCCCCTTCGCCGATCAGAGACTCAAACTCGGTGCACTCGAGCGGCGCAATCCCCGATTCCACCGCATACCGGACAATAGACTCACCCAGCGGATGTTCTGATAGGGCTTCCACGGAAACGGCCAGACGCACCGCTTCGGCACCGGTGATATTAGTGGCGGTAATCACGTCCGTAACCGCCGGTCGTCCAATAGTGACCGTACCCGTCTTGTCGAGGGCCACAGCCCGGACCTTTGCCAAAGCCTCCAACTGAGCACCACCCTTGATTAACACCCCGTTCCGAGCGGCATTGCCGATAGCCGAGACAATTGCCACCGGGGTTGAGATGACCAGAGCACAGGGGCAGGCAATCACCAGCAGTATCAGGGCCCGGTAGAACCATTCCGCAAACTCCAGACCAAGCAGCAGAGGCGGGAGTGCCGCGATACCCAGCGCGGCTAGTATTACCACCGGCGTGTAATACCGGGCAAACACGTCTACAAAGTGTTGGGCCGGAGCTTTCTGGGCCTGAGCCTCCTCCACCATGTGGATAATTCGGGCCAGGGTGGTGTCCGCAGCCAGCTTCGTAACCCGTACTTCCAGGCTGCCCCGTTCGTTCAGGGTTCCGGCATACACTGTTCCGCCGGGGTACTTGGCAACAGGCAGGGACTCGCCCGTGATCGGAGCCTGGTTCACCGACGAGCGTCCGGCGACAACCACGCCGTCCATCGGAATCCGATCCCCCGGCCGTACCAGGATAATGTCGCCGACCACCAGTTGCTCCACAGGCAACGTGAACGTCTGCCCCGCACGCTTCACAACGGCTTCTTTCGGCGACATATCCATCAGGTTCCGGATTGAACGTCGGGTGCGGCCGATGGTATGAGCCTGTAGAGCATTGCCCACGGCAAACAGAAACACCACAGTGGCCCCCTCAGCCCACTCGCCGAGTAATATGGCACCAATCACGGCCACAGTCATCAGCACGTTCATATCCAATGTGAATACGCGGAGAGACTGCCAAGCGCCGCGTACGATCATATACCCACCGGCCAGAATCGCTAACGCAAACAGGGACGCGGTCACCGAGTCAGTAGTCCCCGCCACCGTTGCGGCAAACCCCAGGCCGAGCGCAATTCCGGAAAGGATGGTCAGCATCACCCGCGGGTTCAGACGTGGCTCTGAAATCGAAACCCGGTCGTGATTCCGGTCGGGCTCGACCCGGTAACCAGCCTGCTCTACGATGCGCACAATGGTTTCCAGAGGGGCGCTGTGATCCACGGTAAGCCGGGACGCGCCAAAATTAACTTCGGCTTTGGTGATGCCCTTGGTCCCCTGAATTCGACGGGCGAGCTTTGCAGCACAATCGGCACAGTCCAGGCCGGAGAGGCGCAGGACAGTCTCGCGGGTTTCGTTGCCAAAGGCCGGTTTCTCGGTACGCTCGTTAACGCCCCGGGGTTGTTTGGCTTCCTCTAATGCCGGTGTTCTTAGTTCAATCATTATAAATTCACAGCTTTCATCCTAGCGTTAGTCGTGAAGAACGTGGGCCAAACCCTCCCGGAAGAGGTTGATGATGTGTTGGTCGTCCAGGGCATAGAAAACAATCTTGCCATCTCTTCGGAATTTCACCAGCCGGTGGTCTCGTAATACCCGCAGTTGGTGCGACACGGCCGACTGCGTCATCCCCAGGACGGTCGTCAGGTCGCAGACACACAGTTCGTGCAGGAATAGAGCCTTGATGATCCGGATTCGGGTTGGATCACCCATCACCTTGAACAGGGCGGCCAGTTGCTCCACTTCATGCGTCGCCGGCATTCGGCTCCGAACTTCCTGCACCACGCTCTCGTGGACGTAGTTGACCTCACAGATATCGTTTTCTTTAACGTCCAAACCCATTCCTACCTCTACCCCCACGACTATAAATGAGCATCCATTCATATGTTTCTCCCCCATTCTATGTCGCCGGTGCTTGTCTGTCAACTAACGATAAGGTATAATTTACCTGGACGTACCGTTCTTTGACAGTTGAATAGAGACTTCTCCAGAGACGAGTAGGAGGAAATGTCGTTGCAGACGAAAAACGAAACGCCTAAACCGTTGACAGTTGTATTTGTGGATTACGAGTCGTGGTTTTGGGGATTGCGTGATTACGGGCTGTCCCCGGATCTAAAAGAGTTTGTTCAGGATGTGAAGCAGGTCGGTAATCTGGAGCAGATTTACTTCTTCGCCGATTTTGCCAAGCCCGATCTGGAGCCGGAAAGGTTTAAACTAAGGACGATTACGACAAACATCATTGATTGTTCCCATCCGGACAACAAATCAAAGAAGGACTATACCGACTTCATTATGCTGGATCACATCTACCGAACCATCATCCAACGGCCGGAGATTATGCAGTACGTCCTGGTGACCGGTGACGGGCACTTCCATAACGTGGTTGCCTTTCTGACCACCTTTATGGATAAGACGGTCGGGGTCTATGGAGTCCACGGCTCATTCAGCGCTCAGCTCCGGGAGTGTGCAACCTGGTTTAAAGTAATCGGAACCGAACGGACGGTAGAGTACAGGTACCGCGAAGTATTAGCCACGCTTAATGTGGCCAGGCTCAAAAAGCTTGATCCGACTTTTGGGACAACCGTTGGTCGCTGCTCTGAGTACTACCGCATCGACCGTGCGGCGGTGGCGATGACCCTGAGCAAACTGATAGACGAAGGTTACATAAAACAGACAATAATCCATTCCGAAAACGGAGACAGAATGATACTGATCACCGATTGGCAGTGCCTCAAGGAAAAAGGACTTTGGAAAAGTGACTAACTAAGCAACGGTCCTGCTTAAGCTTTGAACATCAGCATCCGGAAACCGCCTGCCCTAGATAAAGGGTGGGCGGTTTTTCTCTGCCTGGTGTGGAGTTCAATTGGTTCGTGCGGCGGAATTTGGTTTCTGTTATCATATATCTAACCAAAACGCCACCCGCTGTTACGGGAGAACAATATGGCCAGAGAAGTATTGCTCCAACTCAAGGGTGTTTGGAAAACATACCGGATGGGCGAGGTGGAGGTCCCAGCCCTGAAACCGACCGACCTGAACGTGTTCCGGGGCGAAATCTTAGTTATCCTCGGCCCTAGCGGTTCCGGCAAGAGTACGCTGCTCAACATCGTGGGCGGCATCGACCAGCCCAGCGGCGGACAGTTGCTCTACGAAGGGAAAAACCTGACGGGTGTCAGTGATAATGCCCTGACCGCCTACCGCCGTCACCATGTCGGGTTTATCTTTCAGTTCTTCGACTTAATTTCCAACCTCACTGTATCTGAAAACGTGGCTCTGGGTGCCGAGATCGCTGGGCGGCGTTCGGCCTTTGATCCCATCCTGGAAGGTCTCGGGCTCGACGGTAAGCAGAACAGTTTCCCGGCGCAGCTTTCCGGCGGGGAGCAGCAGCGTGTGGCCATTGCACGGGCTCTAGCCAAGGAACCGGATCTGTTGCTGTGTGATGAACCGACCGGTTCGCTGGATTTCCGGACCGGAATCCGGGTGCTCCGCCTGCTGCATATGGTCAGTCGGGAAATGGGCAAGACGGTAGTGATCATCACCCACAACGTGCCGATTGGAGCAATGGCGGACCGGGTGATCACCATGCGCGACGGGCTCATCGATCGTATTGTTGTGAACGAAAAAACGGTTGATCCCTCTGTAATCAGTTGGTGATGATATGCTGATACGCAAGCTATTACGCGACCTCTTACGTTATAAAGGCCAGTTCGCCGCTCTGGTGCTGCTGGTTACCCTCGGCATTTCCCTTTTTAGTGCGATGTATCTGTCCTACGTTAACCTTCGGGATTCTGCGGAGGCCAGCTTCGATCGGCTCAACGCCGCCCACCTCACCGCCTATTTTGCGTCGGCACCGGACGGTCTGGTGGCTCAGGCCCGCCGGATTGACGGGGTGCAGATGGCAGCAGGCCGCGTGGTGGAAGACGTGGCCCTAGATCTGGATGGCAGTCGGGAACGGATCACGGCGAGGCTGATTTCCCTTCCCGGTCCCGGAGAGGATCCGGTAAACGACCTGCATTTCGTGCAGGGCCGTCCGCTTGATGGGGGAGACCGGCGCGGCGTCTTGGTGTCCAGTGATTTCGCGGGCTTCCACGGGCTGGGACCCGGCGACCGGATCTACCCGGTGATCAACGGAATTCGGCAGGAACTGACTATCCAGGGTTTGGTGATCAGTTCCGAATACCTCTTCCCCGCTCCCGACGCGGGGCAACTGTTCTCGACGGCTCGTACTTTCGGAGTGCTGTTCGTGACCCGGGAGACCATGGCCGAGATCATGGGTACCGGGGGGCAGATTAACGAAATTCTGCTGCTGCTTAACCCCGGGGCGGATCGGCAGAGCGCCAAGGACGCCCTGCGCACACTTGTCTCGGGGTATGGCTACCGGACGATTGTCGAACTTGAGGATCAGACGAGCTACCGCCTGCTAGAGAGCGAACTCAGGGATCTTTCCACTTGGTCCGTGATGCTGCCCACCCTGTTTCTTGGTGCCGCAGTGATGATCATCCTGGTGCTTCTGGCTCGGATTGTGCGCCAGCAACGCCCCCATATCGGGCTTCTGCGGGCCCTGGGGTACAGCCGGGGGGACATCCTGCGCTATTATCTGGGTTTTTGCTTTCTGGTGGGCGTCAGCGGTTCACTGCTCGGAATCCTGCTTGGACACTGGATGTCGGTCGGGCTAACCGACATGTACGGCCAGTATTACAATATCCCCTATTTGACCGGGGCCTTTCACTGGGACGTCCAACTCTCCGCCGCCCTTCTCGGGATCGGCACCTGTCTGCTGGCGGGCCTGTTTTCCGCCTGGCAGGCGGCCGCCATTCAGCCGGTGGAAGCCATGCGCCCGCCCGCCCCGCCTCCAGGACGTCGTTTTTGGGGGGAACGCTGGGTGCGCATGATGCGCGAGATGCCCGCCCTGTGGAAGTTCCCGATCCGCAACATTACCCGCAACCCCTGGCGGTTCAATTTCTCTGCAATCGGGGTAGCGGTGGCCTTAAGCTTCCTGATTCTGGTCGGTTCATTTTACAACCTGTTCGACAGCGTGATTAACCGTTACTTCGGCCAGATGGTGGCCTATGATGCCCGCATCAGTCTTACCGGCCCCACCGGGTGGGACGCAGTTAATGAAATCGTCCTCTGGCCCGAGGTGAACCGGGCGGAAGCGCTGATCGAGATCCCGGTACGCTACCGCAACGGGCACATTGTGCACGAGAGCGTACTCACCGGTCTGCAGGAAGAAGCCCAACTCTATGCCCTGCAGGACGCGGACGGAAACCGGGTTTTCCCGACCCCAGACGGCGTGTTGCTTTCCTCCAACCTCCAGGAAATCCTCGGCGTAGGGGTTGGGGAGGCGATTATCCTGGAGCCAATGATTGAAGGACTACCATCTCGGACGCTGCCGGTGGCGGGGACGGTGGAACTGTTCATTGGGGCCGGTGGCTTCCTGCCGTTGGATGAGGTGCGCACCATCCGCGGACCGGGCTCTCCGATTTCTGCGGTACTGGTTACGACCACCCCGGGCGGGCTGGAACAGTTGCGGGAACGCACCCGAACGCTGCCGTTGGTGGCCGGTGTGCAGGACATCAGCCAAATGCGAGCCGAGATAATGGAAAGCCTCGATATCATGTATGCCTTCATCGGGATTTCCCTGCTCTTCAGCATGCTGCTATCTGGCGCCATCGTGTACAGTATGACCTCGATTACCGCGCTGGAGAGGATGCGGGAATTGGGCATCTTCCGAATGCAGGGTATGAGCCGGAAGGGAACCGGCATCCTGGTGGCCGCCGAGGGCGTGCTGCCGGCGCTGCCGGGTCTTGGGCTGGGAGTATTGCTCGGATATGCGTGGGCTGGGGCCTTTGCGGCGGCATATGCGTCCCAAAGTGACATGTTTACGATTCGACTGGTGATTTATCCGGCGACCATCTTTATAGCGCTCATCGGAATTATCCTGGCGGTGGCACTGGCCCAGATCCCAGCCATCCGTAGTGCCGGCGGTATCGACCTGGCGGAAGCATCAAAACAGCGGGAGTAGGAGGCGTGAAATCATGCTGACAAGAAAGTGGAAAATCGGGCTCGGGGTGGCGCTGGTCTCAGCGGTGATCGCCGGGGTATCCCTGGCGGGCAGCCTGAAAGGGGTTCCGGTGGAAACAGCGCGGATATCCGAGGGCGATCTGGCGGTCACCGTACGGGGTACAGGGGAGGTCAAGTTACGAGACCCGGTCTATGTTGTTTCCGAGGTGGGCGGCCGGGTGGCGACCGTTCCGGTCAAAGAAGGGGATCGCGTGGCTGCCGGCGACTTAATAATCGCTTTGGATACGGCGTTCCTTGAAGGCCGCTTAACCCAACTGACCGCGGAACGCCGGGCTTTGGAGGCGCAGCTGGCCGAAGCGCGGGAACAAACCGGCATTGCGCTGGAACTGGCGACCTTCGCGCTGAAGCAGGCCGAGACCGACCTGGAGCGGGCGGTTTTCCTGCACGAGCAGGCGGCCATAAGCAACAGGGAACTGGAAGCGGCACAGCTGGCCCGGAATGTAGCCGAACGCACGGCAAAACAGTCCGAAGTGGGACAATTGGGCGTAGCAACCTTGGCCGCTCAAGTGCAGGCCGCTACTGCCCTGGTTCGCCAGGCTGAACGGGAACTGGCTCTGGCCCGGGTCAGTGCCGGTATCGACGGCGTGATCCTGGCTCGAAACGTAGACCCGGGAGTAGTCATTGCTCCGGGGACCGCTTTGTTCACTCTTGGTGATCCTGAAGCACTGACCATAGAGGCCCGCATTGAACCGCGGGATGCAACTGCGGTGAAGAATGGACAGACAGTCCGGGTCACCCACCTGGCGGGTGGGGCCAGCGTGGCAACCGGTGTGGTAAACCGGGTGGCCACGACCGGGATCACCACGGTCTCTCCCCTGGGGGTGAAAGAGGCCAAGGCTGAGATCGAGATCGATGTTACGGACGGGATTGAGCATCTCAAAGCGGGCTATGGGGTAAACATCGAAATTCTGGTCGACCAGACGGCGGCTGCGGCTGTCGTTCCGGAGTCGGCTGTGTTTCGCCAGGCTGGTCGGACGGTGCTGTTTGTGGTTCGGCAAGGGCAGGCGCAACTGGTCGAAGTGGTACCCGGCCGGCGCGCGGGCGGTTTGATCGAAGTCAGCGGTGAGATTAAGACCGGTGAGACGGTAATCGTCAACCCGCCGCCGGAGGTCAAGGACGGCACCCGCGTCTCCCCATAGTTCAGCAGGGCAAGTGGGTATCATCCCTGCATAGCACTCTTCAGTTCAGAAAGACTAGTATTATCTAGGGTATCAGAAATAGAAGAGGGTTTGAAGGGATTGATCCAGCGTTGAATCTCAATGACAGAGTGGCCATGGGCTTGATCGCGGGACTAACCGCCGGTGTGGCTATGAACGTCGTGAACCTAGCTGCTTTCTACTCGGGCATCGGAGAACTCCGCTACCTGGACTGGGCCGCTATCGTCATCTACGGCACAAAGCCGGTGAGCTTTGCCGAGGCTATTTTTGCCCTGATGGTTCAGATCATCTTCGTCGGTATCCTCGGTGTGGTATTTGCTTACCTGATTCGGGCCATCTCCAGCCGGAATCTCCTTCTTCGGGGATGGCTTTTTGGGGCTGCCGTATGGTTTTCGCTGTATGGCATTACCCTTTTGTTTAACGTGCACCAGACCATTCCGGTCAGGCTGGATACCGCACTAAATGACTTCGTGGGTGCTTCTGTGTTTGGCCTGGTGTTGGCGGCAGTGCTCCGCCGGCTTGCAGAAAGAACTACAGTTTAGGCCCAGTAAGGATGTGGCATATTATTGGCTACAGTACGGACTCTGGAAGGTGCAAAAAAAGGCTTCGATAAATCGGAAGCCTCGTGTTTACTATGGTGGACCCGAGGGGGATCGAACCCCTGACCTCTAGAATGCGAGTCTAGCGCTCTCCCATCTGAGCTACGGGCCCGTGCGAAAACCATTGTAGCATAGAAAGACCGGGGGCGCAAGCTGTACAGGTTGCATGGCTTGGCCCCTGGTCTTTCATCTTCGGTCGGCTTTAGCTCTTAGTGAGCGAAGACGTGCCGGTCAATCTGCGTGATGATGTCACGGCTCCAAACCCAAGGATTGACCTTCACATATGGGTTCCAGAAGTACAGGGCACCTCCGCTCGGATCTTGGCCGGCGATGGCCTGCTCCGCGGCGCCCATCGATTCCGTACTGACAGAACGCCAAATGCTGCCGTTCGACACCGTACAGAAAGCCTTGGGCTGGTGCACAACACCCTTGACGGTGTTCGGGAAGTCCTTATGTTCCACTCTGTTCAATATCACGGCACCGACTGCGACCTTGCCGGGCTGAGACTCCGTAGCTGCTTCCGCTTCGATCACTCTGGCCAGCAGTATCTTGTCATCCTGGTTTACCTTGATTCCACGGCTTGCTGCGGATTCGTTTCGACTCGCGTCGGCTTCCACTGCCTCCTCCACGGCTGCGGCCGTCTGAACAGGCACCACCCGTTCATTGGCTGCGGCGTAGCCGGCGATACCAATCGTCAGTGAGAACGCAAACAGGTACGCAACACAGGCTGTGGCAATGCGTCTATGGGTTGAATTTTGCCACATAAAGTTAATAGCCATCGTTTTTACTCCCCTTCGTTTGTTAGACGTGGCTCAGTTGAAGAGTATAAACGAATGTTCCTAGTAAGGTCAACGGTAAGTGGTGGGACTCCAGGAAAGGTTGTGAAACGGGGGCTGCAAAAAAAGAGCCCCGCGCCGAGGCACGGGGTCGCCTGAAGGTATTCAATTTAATGGTGAAAACTAACCCCTATAATCCAATTGTATGCGCGGGTTCTGCGTTATGATTCTTTTTATTGCGAATTACGGCGTCTTCTGCGTAGTCACTCGAGACCAAGTAAAGGTTGACCCACAGTTCGTGCTCATTGGTCTTGCCGACCAACTCGCCGGCTAGGTTCTTGAACTTGCGATGCACCCGATCCTTGAAGGATGAAAAGTCGATGAGCATGTCCATTACATCCTTCTGACTGTAGGTCGCACCCTCGCGCAGGGCCTTAGTCAAAGCACCCACCCCCTGGGTCAGATTATACCACAATATCCATAATATGTTAATAGTAAATACAGAAATAATGGACCCGACCGGGCCCATTATTTTCTATCAAACGTTGTTGTAAGCCGGGGTTCAGAAACTGGTGTTTCCGGCACTGCCGATGTTCTGTCCCATAAGGCTACCGGAAGCCATGTTCTGGTTGGCCATTCCGCTCATTTGATTGGAGCCGAAAGTACCGCTGAGGTTACTCATGTTCGCAGCGTTGGTGCCGATGTTGCTGTAGTTCCCCAGGTTCGCGTTGTTGCCGAAAGATCCCAGGTTGGCGTTGGTCGCAAAGGCGTTGCTGTAGTTTCCAAGATTACCGAGTGAGGACGCCCCAAGGTTCGGACCGTACTGACCGCCGAAGTTTTGACCGGCCGAGATTCCGTAGTTGGCACCCGCATAGGGGCTACTCTGTGCAGTTCCGATGTTCTGGCCGTAGATGTTGCTACTGTAGGGGCTGGCAAACGCGGAGCCGAAGGTGCCGTAGCCGCCCTGATTACCAAGCTGGCCGGTTCCACCGTACTGACCGTACTGACTGTACGGCTGCGCGCCAAACTGATGCTGGCCGATACCGTAATTGGGCGTGGTCTGGTAGCCTGCTGCTCCGGTACCGGCTCCGAACTGGGTGTTCTGCGTCATGGGGGACAACTGTTGGGCCATGCTGGAGAGCTGGTTAATGCTCGTGCTCATGCTGTGCGCGATCTGATTCAGCCGCTGGAGCTGTGCCGCATTGTGCTGTTCGGCCTGTGAGAGTTGGTTGGCCATGCTGGTAATGTTGTTAAGATCCTGACGCATGTTGCTCAGCTGCTGCTGAATCTGGTTCATTTGGAACATAGTTGAAGGCCTCCTTCTTGCCGTTTTTCTTATTATTCACTTTATTACCAGCAATATTAGTGGAACATCATGGTCAAATCCGCTATTTCTTGTAAACATCGGCAAGATAGAAGCCACCGGTCGGTTGGAGGATCAGGCCGTGTATCTCCGGTCGGTAGGCGGCGGAGTGGATGCTGTGATTCAGTACCACCCATGGAATGTCATCAATGATTATCTCTTGAGCCTGCTCGTATAGATGCGCTCGGGTTTCCCGGTTCGAAACCTGCCGGGCCCGGGTCAGCAGCGCATCCACATGGGCGTTGGAATACCGAGCCCCGTTCATCCCGTTGGCAATCTGTGGGGTAGAAAGGAGGTTATAAAGGAAGTCATCCGGGTCACCGTTTTCACTGATCCAGCCAAACAAAAAGGCGTCTCCGTCCTGATTTTTGATCGCTTCCTTGCATTCCTCCCAGTCGTATGCCGTAATCTTCACCTTAAAACCGACTTTTTCTAACTGAACGGCCACGGCATCGGCCAGCGCAAGACCGCCCGCCGGATTGTAGGGACGGGTGCCGTGATAGGTAATCAGGGTGATTTCTGTACCGTCATAGGCCTCCTCAGTGAGTAACTGCTTAGCTTCCTCAGGGTTGAAGGTCATTTTGGTCTTTGAAGTATGTCCCAGGACCCCGGGCGGCAGGTGAGTGCGTGCCGGGACGACTTCGCCCGGGTAGAGTTCCCTGATAATCGCATTGCGGTCAATCGCGTAAGCCGCGGCCTGACGTAGCTGTAGATTGTCAAAGGGCTTGCGGTTGGTATAAAATGCAAGGTAACTCAGATCCAGGGCGCCTAATTCCACAGTCTCTAGTTGGCGGCTGCCGATGGTGTCAACCATTCCAAGACCCTCGGCAACGTCCGCCTTCCGGTCGTTGAGCGCCTTGAGGCGGGCTTTTGGCTCAGTTATGGTTTTGAAGATGATGTGTTCGGTACGCGGGGCGCCGGTTCGATATTCCGGAAAGGCCTCTAACAAGACCATTTCGGCATTAGCCTCTGCGATCCGATACGGACCCGATCCTACCGGCCGATCCGGTTCCGACCCGGACTTTACGATTGCGGCCGCGGGCATGGCCAGGTTCTGGGACAGAGGTGCATAGGGATAGCGCAGCTGCAGCACTAGGGTCAGGTCGTCCTTGGTTTCAGCCTTTTCGATCGGTTCGTAGATGATCCCGGCATAGGGATACAATTCACTTCCGGCGTTCAGTTGCTGTTCGATACAGGACTTAACACTGTTGGCATCCAGAGGCGTACCATCATGAAACCGGAGGTTTTCGCGGATCTGAAATGTCCAGCGTCGACCGTCGCCTGAGATCTCGTATTTGCTTGCGATAGCCGGTTCCACCTCGCTGCTGCCCGGCTTAAAACGTAGCAACCCCTCGTACACGTTAATTAGAACCGGGATCGGGGTTTCGTCGCTAATCCGCCTGGGATCCAGCGTCGCCGGCTCCGCCGTTAGAATGTAAACCAGGCTGTCGGGTGCTTCCATCGGTAGTTCGCCGTCCGGCTTGACTAATAAGGCAATAGCCGACAGCAACAACACTGCGGCCAGGATGGCACGGAAGGTCAAACGCATGATTCCAGCCCCTTTGCGGTTTAACTATAGTATTCGTCCCATATATGGAAATACCTTCCTGAATGTAATGTTATGGATGGGGGATAATCCCGGCGGTTTATTTTCCGGGAAGTGGTCAATGCTAAAATGTCAGGCATTCATTAACTATTTGGGGCAGATTGCGAATCGAGTGGAGGTAGTTTAGGGTGGGTATATTGTTCGGACCGGGCGGGAATTCTCAGTCCTTCTATGAAGCTCATAAGTCCTCGCTCGACGCGCCGCAATGGATTCGGAAACAGGGGTTGGGCGCCTATGAGTACCAGTGTGTCCGGGGCGTAAACATCGGAGAGGCCATGGCGGTTAAGCTGGGTGAAGAGGCCGTCCGCAACGGAATCGCGCTAAGCATTCACGCCCCTTACTATATCAATTTCGCGACGAGTGACCCGGCTCTGCTCGTCAAAACAAAAAAGCACCTCCTGAATTCGTTACGGGCGGCACGGTGGATGGGGGCGACCAGGGTGGTTTTCCATCCCGGGGCGGCCGGCCCGGACCGTGTGGCTGCGCTTGAACGGGCCAAAGAGGGGGTCGCTCAAGTCATCGACCAGGCTGCCGACGAAAATCTTGATGATATTGTTCTGGCCCCGGAAACCCTTGGTAAAATGTCTTATCTGGGACTGCTGGACGAGGTGTTGGAGCTGTGCACCCTGTCTCCGACAATGCTTCCCACCATAGACTTCGGCCACATCCACGCCATCACTCAGGGATCCCTCACCGACCGTCAGGCGTACGCAGCCGTCCTTGACCGGGTCGTGGGGCGCCTGGGTGAAGAGCGGGCCAGGCGGATGCATATGCACTTCAGCCCGGTTGAATTCACAGCGGTCGGCGAACGGAAGCACTGGTCGATCAAAGACGGCTATGGGCCGGACTTCTGGCCGCTGGCGGAGGAGTTGGCGGAGCGTGGTTATGCCCCCATTCTGATCTGCGAGTCAAAAGGAACCCAAGCAGAAGATGCACTTACTTATCAGCAGACATATTATGCAGCCATAGGGGCATGAAACTGAAAAATTGCTTGCTTTTTGGTTACCTTACTATATAATAGTTTCCGTTGCAGAATTTCTCTCACCAGGTAAACGGGTTTCCTAATTCGACCCGTTTGAAAGGGGGCTTATTGGCGGTGCTACCTACTCCTAAGAAATACATGGTAACTGCGGCCGGTGCCGAGGGTACCAGCAAACTGAATGCTTTTGACAACGCTCTCCTCCAGGCCGGAATCGGAAACATTAACCTGATCCGGGTTTCCAGTATTTTACCTCCGGATGCTGAGTTTGACGCCGATCTCCGGTTTCCACTAGGCGCGTTGGTCCCGACGGCTTACGGTTCCATCACCAGTGACATTCCCGGTGAACTGATTGCGGCGGCGGTTGGTGTGGCCGTTAGCGAGACCTTCGGAGTGATTATGGAATTCGCCGGGAAATGTAGCGGCCAGGAGGCCCATGCGGCTGTCAGCGGGATGCTGGACGAGGCCTTTGCCACGCGCGGACTGAAAATCGTGGAAAGGAAGATTGCAGCCTGTGAGCACCGGGTGAACCAGGTAGGGTGCTGCTTAGCTGCTGTTCCATTGTGGTATTAAGAAGACATTGACCATCCTATAAATGTTTGCCGCAGGGAGGGAAATACATTGGATTTATGGTTCACAGAAAAACAGAGTGACTTTTTGGCGACCAGTTATCGTGTCCGCCGGACGCTGCACGCAGAGCAGACCCCTTTTCAGGACCTTGCGGTGCTGGACACCGTGCCGTTTGGGCGCATGCTGGTGCTCGACGGATTCGTCCAAACCACAATCGGTGATGAGTTTATCTACCACGAGATGATCACGCACGTGCCGTTGAACAGCCATCCGGCCCCGAAGAAGGTACTGATCATCGGCGGCGGCGATGGCGGAACCATGCGTGAAGTGGTGAAGCACTCAGCGGTCGAGAAATGCATCCAGGTTGAGATCGATGAAAGAGTAGTGGAGGTCTCCAAGCAGTACCTTCCCGAGATTGCCTGCGGTTTTGAGAGTCCCAAGGGTGAGTTGATTATTGATGACGGGATCAAGTATGTCCAGGATCACCCGGACACGTTTGACGTGATCATCATCGATTCCACCGATCCGGTAGGTCCTGCCGTCGGTCTTTTCAGCCGTGAGTTTTATGCTTCAGTACACCGTGCGCTCAAAGAGGACGGGCTCTTTGTGGCCCAGAGCGAGTCACCGAACGATGAACTGAAACTGATTGCCCGGATCAACCGGGATCTGAGGGAGTTATTCGGGCTGAGCCGTACCTACCTGGCGCATATCCAGACCTACCCCGGAACGATGTGGAGTTTCACCATCGGTTCCAAGAAATACGACCCGAAGAAAGTGGACCCCGCCAAGATTGAGGAAATCAAAGGCCTTCGGTACTATACACCGGAACTGCATGTAGGTGCCTTCGTGTTGCCGCGCTTTGTTCTGGATGGACTGAAGGAGCAGGGTTAAGACCGTGCTGAAATGGACCACCAAACAATGCGATTTTATGGCTGCGGGATCGGACTATCAGCGTTCTTCCATGGTTATCGTCGGGGCACCGCTGGACAGTACCACTTCTTTCCGCGGCGGCACCAGGCTCGGACCGCGGGCGATCCGTGAGATGTCCTACAATCTTGAGGATTACAGCATCGAGTTAGGCAGCGAAATCTCGAACGTCACCTTTTTTGACGCGGGCGATCTGGAATTCCCGTTGGGCTACCTGGAGGAAAGTCTAAATCGGATCGAGCAGGTGGCCGACCGAATCGTGGGCGACGGCAAGATTCCGGTTTTCCTGGGCGGAGAACACCTGATCACCCTGCCGATCGTCAAGGCCGTGGCCAAGCACTATCCCGAGTTGGTAGTGATCCACCTTGACGCCCATGCTGACCTGCGCGAGGAGTACTTGGGTGCCAAGCTCTCCCACGCCACGGTGATGCGCCGGGTGAGTGAGATCGTCAGCCCGTCCAACCTGTTTCAGTTCGGAGTGCGTTCGGCCACCCGGGAAGAGATCATCTTTGCCCGGGACAACGGGTACATGTCCATCGACGATGTCCTCGGCGGTCTGGAGGAAGTGACCCCGATCCTCAAGGGCCGGCCTGTGTACCTTACCCTGGACATCGACGTGGTGGACCCGGCCTTTGCGCCCGGTGTCGGCACACCGGAGCCGGGCGGCATTGATTCCCGCGAGTTGTTGCAATCGGTATACTATCTATATGATCTCAATGTGGTGGGGCTGGATATTGTCGAGGTTAACCCCACTTATGACGTGTCCGGACGAACCGCGGCACTGGCGGCTAAAGTACTTAGAGAGGCCATAATTTGCTGTGGTGCGGGCAGACGGGGGAAAATCAAAATTGTGGAGAACAATAAACATCATAACAGTTGACTTTTATTTGGGCCTTCGGTATACTAAGGCTTGCGGCACGGAGCTGTGGTGTAGTCAGGTCTAACATGTCTGCCTGTCACGCAGAAGATCGAGGGTTCGAATCCCTTCAGCTCCGCCACTTTAAGTCACTAATGCAAGGCTAAATGCCTTGCTTATTTTTGGGGACCGGGAGCAGAGTTGGCACTTGCAAAAAAGCGTGAACGGTGCTAAAATGAGTTCTGCGGTACGTCCGTTGGCAGACAGTGGGCTGCCGGTATTTTAGGCCAAGGTAGCTCAGTTGGTAGAGCAGAGGACTGAAAATCCTCGTGTCGGCGGTTCGATTCCGTCCCTTGGCACCATAATGGTTTTAAATGCGGAAGTAGCTCAGTGGTAGAGCATCGCCTTGCCAAGGCGAGGGTCGAGGGTTCGAATCCCTTCTTCCGCTCCATAAGATTAAGGGAACCTCCTCTGATGAGGAGGTTTTTCTTCTGTGTAAGCTGTTTGTGTTTGCTTCGTTGGGTAACGGATCGGCCACAGGCAGGGCAAGCGCACAACCCTTTCCGTCGAACGTGTTGCCGTTAACTCAAAATTAAGACTGGTATAATGGTTTCTTCACATTCCGCAGCTATCATTACCCTTGGAAACGACTGGCGGGTAGGTGGTGGGGTAATGCGGGTGCTAGTGGTTGACGGATGAACCGTTTCAAAGCGGATTATCGACAAAGAAACCAGTAGCATATACCGAGGGTTAGCGCATAGAATAGAGTTATGTTCTTTAAGGTTACGTCCGGACTATAAGGAGGTGGAACTCATTGCATCATCCGTACCGCAGTATCATGGCTGATCTGCTCCGGGAGCGGCAGAACCTGCTGGAAACGCTCTACTACTACGCACCCAAGCATCAGGAGCCGATCCTGGATAGGCTCAGGGAACTGGAGGCACTCATTGCTCTGGAAGAGGACAACGGACCGCGCTCCTATCTCGACCACATTATGAACCGCGCCAATTTCGCCGTCAATTCCCCGCTGCCGCCGCAATAGCGCCAGACCTAAGAAACGCAGGACAGCCCCAACGGAGGAGGCTCATATCAAGCCTCTTTTTTCGTGCCCTGCTGCCACCCAACGGCTCCTTTACACAAAGTTAACACGCCGGCAACGTTGTTTTAACATTGGTTGATTACGATGAAGGAAACCATTCCGGTGGGTGACGCAGTGCGACGGAGAATTGAGTGGCTAATTGAAAAGAGTTTACTGCTCAGCGCGATTGTAGGTACCTTGATCGTTATGCTGATTGCGGTTTTCACTTTCCTGGAGGGTTTCCCCTTCCTGGCGAAGTACGGGATCACGAGCTTTATCACGGGTAAGGTCTGGGACCCTGCTTACGGCGAGTTTGGAATCCTCTCGATGATTATTGGAACCTTTTACGTCACTATCGGGGCACTGATCATCGGTGTCCCGATCGCAGTTGCCTGTGCTATTTTTTTGGCCGAAATGGCTCCGCAACCCCTGGCCCGCCTGTTCCGGCCTATCATTGAGCTCCTGGCGGGCATCCCCACTGTGGTATACGGCTTCTTCGGTCTGATAGTGATTGTCGGCTTCATCAAATCCCATTTTGACGTACCGGGTTTCAGTATCCTGGCTGCCTCTATAATGCTGGCGATTATGATTTTGCCTACCGTCATCAATATCTCCGAGGACGCGATCCGAGCTGTTCCAAAGCAGTACAAGGAGGGCTCTCTGGCACTGGGGGCGACGCACTGGCAGACCATCCGGTACGTGATTTTGCCTGGTGCCCGCTCAGGCCTGATCAGCGCCATCTTCCTGGGTATGGGACGAGCTATAGGGGAGACAATGGCCGTGATTATGGTCGCCGGAAATACGGCCCTGATTCCGACCTCGATGCTCGACCCGGTTCGCACTTTGACCATCAACATCGCCTTGGAAATGGGTTATGCCTACGGCGACCACTCCTCGTCCCTGTTTGCGACCGGAATTGTGTTGTTTGTTCTGATTATTTGTCTTAACGCCCTGGTCACGCGGTTAAAAAGGCGGGTGACGGAGTGAAAATGCAAAGGCGCAGCTTGAGGATCGAGGAGACCCTGGTCAAGGCCTTTATCTACTTCTCCGTAATCTGTGTGGTCTTCGCGCTGTTTAATATCCTGTGGCACATCCTCTCGCACGGAGTGGGGCTGATCACCTGGGAGTTCATTTCTTCCTACCCGCGGGATATGGGCCGCGCGGGTGGCATCCTGCCCTCCATTGTGGGTACTGCTTGTCTGGTGGCGCTGGCGGTGGCCGTGGCCGCACCGATCGGGATCCTGACTGCCACCTACTTGGCGGAGTATGCTGGGAAGAGCGGTGTCATGAGAGCGGTGCGCTTCTCCATCGACACTCTGGCCGGGGTGCCGTCCATCGTCTTCGGATTGTTCGGCTTTGCCTTCCTGGTGATCTTCTGCGGCTTCCGCTGGTCCATTCTCTCCGGCGGTCTGACACTGGCCTTTATGATTCTGCCGGTCATCGTGCGCACCTCCGAGGAAGCGATCAAGAGCGTACCCTACGAATACCGCGAGTGCAGCCTGGCCCTCGGTGCCACCAAATGGCAGACTGTGGCGCGGGTGGTACTGCCCGCCGCCGCCCCGGGCATCGTGACCGGGATCATCTTGGGTATCGGGCGCTCGGTGGGTGAGACCGCGGCAATCATGCTGACCGCCGGTAGCTCTTTGGGACTGCCCACGTCCATAATGGACCCCGTGCGTAGCCTCTCCCTGCACCTGTACATCCTGGTTTCGGAAGGAGTATCTTTTGAGATGGGATATGCTACAGCCAGTGTGTTGATTATCCTCATCTTCTGCGTAAACCTGATTACCAACCTTCTGGTACGCTACATGATTACCAAACGGATGGGGGCCGGGGCTCACTGAGAAGTGTGAGGTGTGAGATACTCGATGGAATTCGCACTACGAATTCCAACCTTTAAGTCTCACTTTCAGATTCTCACGTCCCACCTCTCATTAGAGATCGGTAAATCATATTGAGGTGAGAACAATGGAACGGATTGCAGTGATATCGGATATCCATGGGAACCTCCCGGCCCTTGAGGCCGTCCTTGAGGAGATCGACCGCATCGGGGTGGACGGGGTGTTTTGCACGGGAGACTTGGTCGGGTATGGGCCATTCCCGAATGAAGTGGTGGCACTAATTCGGAAGCGTGCTATTCCAACGGTTTTGGGCAACTATGACGATGGAGTGGCCTTTGACCGGTTGGCTTGCGGCTGTGACTATCCGGACCCCGAGACCATGGCCGTCGGCGTCGCCTCCATGCATTGGACAAAGGCTAATCTTTTCAAAGAGAACAAGGACTTCTTACGCAACCTTCCGGCTAAAACCTGGGTATCGCTGGGAATGTCGGATATCCTGCTGGTACATGGATCCCCCCGGGCCCTAAACGAGTATCTGTATGAGGAGAACATCTCAGGCCTGTTTCCGGAACTCAAGCAGGAGTTCTACTTCGATGTACTTGTAGCCGGGCACACCCACCGCCCTTACGTGCGGAAGGCTGATTCCGCGATGGTAGTCAATCCTGGCAGCGTCGGCCAGCCCCGGGACGGCGACCCCCGCGCGGCCTTTGCGCTGTTTAGCACAGACGGCCAGGACCAAGTGAGCGCACGTATCTATCGGATAGACTACGACATCGAGCGTGTGATCCAGGCGATTTGGACCGTCGGTTTACCGCCCAGCCTCGGCGAAACCCTGATCCACGGCCGACGTTGAGCGCCGCTTCGCGAATTAACCCAATCTTAAAACTCCGATAACAGCTATTTAACATCTACCGATTAGTATTGTCTCTAAGAGATAAGTTTCGGTGGTTTGGATTGAAGGAGGGGAGATGAAAGGAATAGTTTGACCCCGAACGGGAATGTGCTGATCAAGACATTTAATTGATTGAGGGAGGAAGAATGATGATTAAGATCGGTTTCAAATCCAAATGGATGCTTATTATGATCGTGAGCCTGCTAGCTGCTTTCGTTGTCGCGGGTTGTGGCGGCGGAACCCCGGATCCCGGCGCGGACAACCAGCAGCCCGGTGAGGAACCCGCCATCAAAGGTACCCTGACCACGGCCGGTTCAACCTCGGTTCAACCGTTGTCGGAAGAGTTTGCCCAGGCCTTCATGGCCAAGTATCCCGGCACCAACGTAATGGTCCAGGGCGGCGGATCCAGCCAGGGAGTCAAAGCGGCAAATGAAGGCATCGCGGACTTCGGTGCCTCTTCCCGTAACCTGAAAGACGAGGAAAAGGCCTACGGACTGACCGAAGTGGTTGTTTGCCTGGACGGTATCGCCGTGGTGGTACACCCCGAGAACAGCTTTATTGAAGATCTCTCCATCGAAGACGTGCGTAAGGTTTTTGCCGGTGACATCACCAACTGGAAAGACCTCGGCGGTCCGGACAGCCGGATTATGGCGGTCACCCGTGAAGCCGGTTCCGGTACCCGTGGTGCATTTGAGGAAATGATAATGAAGGACGCCAAGATCTCCGACGCCGCCATCGTCCAGCCGTCCAACGGCGGTATCCACCAGGCCGTGGCCGGTGACAAGAACGCTATCGGTTACCTGTCGATGGGTTATCTGGACGACAAGGTCAAGACGATTAAGATTGACGGTGTGGAAGCATCAGTGGATAACATCAAGGCCGGAACCTACAAAGTTTCTCGTCCGTTCATCTTTATGTACAAGGGTGAAGCCAGCCCGCTGCTCCAGGCCTTCACGGACTTCTGCCTGAGCGCTGAGGGCCAGGCCATCGTAGCAAAACACTACATCACTGTGAACTAACCACAAACGAAAAGAGGGGCCCCCCTCCTCATATATGTTGCCTCCTTAAATTATTTGGCCTACCGTCACAAACGGTAGGCCGCTTTTTTTGCCCCACGTATGTCGATGTGATGGGTGGAAAACGTCCGGCGGTCTTATGCCGAGCAACTGGCTGGATCGTTTAGAAGAAATACTGGGTGATATAGCGTACCGCCAGGAAAGTGACCAGGGCCCCGAGTACCCCGCGAATCAAGCGGTCGGGAAGGTAGCTTTGCAGGCGGGCACCGGCGTAAGTACCGAGGAAACCGCCAACCCCAAAAAGGATCCCCAGCCCCCAGTCCGGGGCTACCGCCATCTGCTCGCCAACGTGGGCGGCGAGGCCGGTGTAGACGATGACTCCGGCGACCGAGGTTAACAGTGTGCCGGCCAGAGCGGCCGCCGCTACGGTGTATACGGGCAGGCCCAGAACGGAGACCAGAAAGGGGGCGATGATCGCGCCGCCGCCAATGCCGTAGATGCCGCCAATGATGCCGACGAAGAAGGACAGGATCCCGATGGTGATGGGCTTGAAGGAAAAAGTCTCACCCCAGAAGGTGTATGTAACACTGCGCAGAGAAGCCGACTCCGTCTTCACCACCGCATCCGCTGGTAGGCCAGCCACAATTCGGGACTGCTGACTTTGCTTAAGCTCTTTAACCCGTTCCCGGAACTTATTTTGCACGGCCTGCATCTGCTTGCGGCTTCTGAGGTATCGTCCGCTGGATTCATAGAGCAGGCGCACACCCAAGTACAGGAGGACCAGTCCTACGAACAGCTTGAAGGTGCGTGGATCGGGCATAATAAAAACCCGTGCAAAAGCGCCGAGGAAAACACCGGGCGAGGTGGCGATAATCACCACCCAGGCTAGGGGCCAGGCCATCCGGCCCTCGCGAATGTATCGTGACAACCCTCCCGGGATGGCCACGATGTTGTACACCAGGTTGGTTGCGCTAACCGCCGGGCTTGTGAAGCCGAGAACACTCATTTGAAAGGGCAGGAGCAGAAAGGCACCGGAAACACCGGCCGGTGTGGTACAGGTCGCAAGTACAAATCCTACAAGCAGAGGGATCAGGGGATGGACCTCGACACCCGAAACCGGGAACACCATGGGCTGCACACTCCTCTCAGGTTCCTCTTTTTTTCGTGGGTGTAGGTTTGTAGTTTGCTTGGGTTGTTGCTGCAACTAAGTGCAGCTTGCATATAGAATAACAGATAAAAATGTCACCTGCAATCCTTATTTCCGGTGGATGACTAGTAAACCACGAGGCCGCATTCTTCCAGGATCCTTTGTCCCGTATGGCTGAGGGTCAGCTGCAGGAACTCGTTGGCTTCCTTGGGGTGTGGGGCGTTTAACGGAACAGCCGCCGCAAACTCGATCGGCTCACCGATGAGGATGGTTTTCGAACCGGGTGTTTTCCCTTCAACCTCCACCGTGGCGTGGCCGTAAAGACCGGCCCAACGCGGATTGGACAGGTTAATCTTTTCCGGCAGGGTTACATAATCCAGGCCATACTGCTTAGCCGTGCAAAGGTACTGGAAGGCGTAGTCGGCTTCCCGGCCTTGCAGGACGGCACCCAGATCCAGAGACTTGGGGTAGACGTACGCGGCCGTGCACTTGGAGTTCAACTGCTGGTACAGCCCCGGAACACCGTAGTGTTTTTCCGCCAGTTGCCAGACCATCAGCGTCCGGTAGCCACAGGGGTCGAGGTTTTCGTCAGACCGGACGAAGGACACCTCGTCACGCAGCAATATCTGAGTCCAGTTCTGGGGGTTGATGTCTGCTGATCCCCGGGCACCGGTTTGGTGCGTGATTACGATCTGATCCGTGGCAAAGATGTAGTATTTCTGAACGGGATGGGGGAGAAGCAGTTCGTCGAAGAGCAGCGGGTCGGCCAGGGCAATGATATCCGCCTGATAACCACCCAGGAGTTTCCGGGCGCAGGCCCGGGATCCGGCTGATTCCAAACGCACTTCCACCTCCGGAAAGAGGCTCCGAAACTCGCGGGCAAAGCGCTCCATCGGGTGTTGCAGCGCGCCGGCGTGCAGAATAAGCAGAGGTATCTTATTCATTGGGTGGTTTCTCCTTTCCGATGTCCGTGCTGACGGCGGAGTAGTTGTGCAGGAACCTTTCCAGGCTGTCCTTCCGGCTGTCGACGAGCGGAACACACAGATGCAGCGCCAGTTCACCCCGTTCGGTCAACTGGTACAAACGCCGGGCCGGACCAGCCGCACCACTTTCCCAATATGAAGAGACCAGGTCGTCCTCCTCCATACGCCGCAAGTTGCGGTATACAGTGGCCGGATCGAGATCACCCTCTATCGTATCCATTTCGTGCAGGGCGCGAATCAGCTCGTAACCGTGGGCGGGCTTGGCTACGAGAAGCAACAACAGCGTAGGCCAAACCATCTTATCGATGTAGCCAGCCATCAGGTTGCGAAGTTCTGTTTCACGGACATCGTTACGTTCCGACATTGTTCATCCCCATCGTGCAAATCCTTATTGTCAAGATAACATTTCCATATGTATCCGGACAAGTATTGGCGAGGCTGTTTCGGCAAATGACCAGCTTTTTCAAAGTGTATGCCCGATTCGGACAAATAACTCGGCATCGGCAGGAAGTAATTCCCCGGCAAGGAATACTAGGATGGTGAGGTGAGTGGAATTGCGACCGAGCTGGGATGAGATCTTTATGGAACAGGCCCGCCTGATGGCGCGCCGCTCGACATGCCTGAGGCGACAGGTGGGAGCCGTGCTAGTGCGGGATAACCGAGCCGTGGCCAGTGGTTACAACGGGCCGCCTTCACGGTTGTTGCACTGCGAGGAGAGGGGCGGGTGCCTGCGTGCGAAGCTGGGAGTGCCCAGCGGACAGCGACAGGAGATCTGCCGGGCGTTGCACGCCGAGCAGAACGTGATTCTCCAGTTGGCCATCACCGGCCTTTCCGGTTCCGGCACCACCCTGTATGTGACCCACTTCCCCTGCTTCACCTGTGCCAAGCTCCTGGTGCAGCTGGGGGTGCAGAGAATTGTCTTTGCCGAGGGCTACCCGGACGAGTTTTCCGGTGACCTCCTAAAGGAAGCGGGAGTAGAGGTCCTGCCTTACTAACCCCTACTCAATGACGATCTCCTGGCCTTCTTCCCGTTGTGCCTTCTGCAGCCTGATCACCAAGACCCCCTGTTCGAGGCGGGCCTTAATGTTCTGGTCTAGCACCGTGGCGGGCAGTTCCACTTCCTCGTTAAACTCAGACAGCCGGCGTTCACTTCGGAAATAGTCTTGCCCTGTCTGTTCCCCCACCTTCCGGGTACCCGAAATGTGGAGCACTCGACCCGCCAACCGCAGGGAAAGCGCTTCCTTTTTCCACCCCGGCAGATCGGCCTCAACCACGACCTCCTGGCCCGTTTCGTGCACATCCACCGGAACCCGACGGTAGCGGAAGGGCGCATTATCATCCAGCATCCGCAGAAGTTCCACCAGTGCGTTCGGACGAGGAAAGAAATCAAATTTACTCGTCATTTTCCAACACCTCCATTTACCCTCATGCTAGCATCAGAAACCCAACCCCGCAACGTGTTAACAAAGGGGGCCAGGACACTAACTTAACAAAGACCCTTTAGTTAACTTAACAGGGTGTTCCGGATGATTTGGTTCGCTTCGGCGGTGTTTCTTGGGCGGTGGGGGGTGTCCCGGAAAACCTGAAGTAGGAGCGGCGGTTCGAGGGAAGCCTTGTCCAACAAGGCCTCGTCCTGAAGCAGGGTGATGTCTCCGCTCGCCAGAACCTGGCCACGGTGCAGGATGATCACCTGATCCGCCCACTGATAGGCAAAGTCCACGTTGTGGGTGGCCAGGATGATGGTACGGCCCTGACGGTGCAGGGTGTGGAGGAGTGTGGTCAGGTGACGTACCGCCAGCGGGTCGAGGCTGGCCGTGGGCTCGTCCAGCACCAGCATTTCCGGTTGCATAGCGAGTACTCCGGCGATGGCGGCGCGTTTCTTCTGGCCCAGGCTCAGGTTGTGTGGCGGCCGGTGGGCTAGGTCCAGGATTTCCAGCTCGTTCAGAGCCTGGTGGACGCGCTCCTGGACAGTGGATTCGTCCAGACCCAGGTTGCGCGGTCCAAAGGCAACATCGTCCGCCACCGTCGTGGCGAACAGTTGGTCGTCGGGATCCTGGAAAACCATTCCCACGCGTTCACGCAGTCGGCGCATATCGTTTCCGGCCCATTCTTGACCCAGAACCTGAACCCGGCCCCGTTTAGGCGGCAGGAGTCCGTTGGTGTGGAGGAGCAGGGTGCTTTTCCCGCTTCCGTTGGCACCGAGCAGCACAGTTCGGGCGTAGTGAGGGATGGTCAGCGATACTCCGTCCAATGCTTTGGTGCCGTCGGGGTAGGTGTAGTGAAGATCTGTGATCTCGAGCGCGTTCAAATAGGGAACCCCCGGTCAACCAGGAGCAGCAGGGTGACCGACGCCACAGAGAACACGCCCTTGGCCAGGTCGGTGTAATTAATGGCCCGCGGAGGTGAAGTGCGCAGCCGGCCGTCAAAACCGCGGGCGACCATTGCCCGGTGCACTTGTTCCGAACGGTCCAGGGCACCCAGGAGCATGGAGGCCGTGGTCTCCCCGTACACCGAGACCGTCCGGCGGTTCGGTTTGGGCTGGAAGGCCCGGGCGGCGAAAGCACGCTGTCTCACCTGAAGCTCATCACGGAAGCAAAACAGGTAGCGGCAGGCGAGCAGGAGAGCCATCACCGGCAGGTGCGGCAGGCGCATCTGGGTAAAGGCGTTCATCAAAGCGGAAAGGGGTTGGGTTCCGACCAGGGTGATCATTATCGTCAGGGCGGTCAGTGCTTTCATAGATACGAGGAAGGCCAGCGTCAACCCTTCCCCAGAGGCTCCCAGTCCACCGCCCATCGAGAGGCTAAGTGCCATTATCGCCAAGAAGGGGAGCACCCACAGCCACCTAGTGATCAGGAACGAGAGCGGGAGGCGGGAAGACACTGCGGCAGCGACCGCTATGCCCAGGGCGACCGCGGCCAGCAGCGGCGACTGCAGGAGCACCACACCGACAACGAATACCAGCCCGGCCCCGATTTTCAGCCTTGGTTCCCACCGGTGCATCCAGGAATCTAAACCGGCGTAGGTGTCAACCTCTTGTTGGATGTGCAGAGTGCTCAACGGATCAATCCCTTTCGAAGCGTTCTAAGCCTTCATTGTTCATCTACGCGACTAAATCTTCAAGTATGATTCCCCGTTATTCGGCACGATTCTCTCTCCGTTGCTCTTCAATTCCCAGCACTTCCGGCCGGGTACGGTAGAGCAGCCTGGCCGCAAAACCGGTCAGGAATCCTTCAATGATCACAATGGGCAGGTGGGTGAGGAGTACTAGGTTGATGAGCGAAAACGGGCCCTGGCTGTACATTTCACTACTCAGACTGAGAAAGGCCACGACCAGAAGGGTGCCACCGATCACACCGACCACTCCCGCCATGAATCCGCGGGGTAAGACCGGGTACCGGCGGGTAGCCGCAAAGGCCCAACCCGCAAAGAGCGCTGGCAGGCCCATGATCAGGGTGTTCACGCCGAGGGTGGTCAGGCCGCCGTGACCGAACAGCATCGCCTGAAGCAGGAGCCCCAAGAAGATGGCCAGCGGAGCCCGCCTACCCAGCATTACTCCGGTGAGGCCGATCAGAACCGGATGGACGCTAGTTATGCCCATTGGGATCCGGAACAGGGAGGACACAAAAAAGGCGGCAGCCAGCAGGCCCACCCGCGGGACATCCTCAGATTTCATGCCCCGTGCGGCGTAAACCAGCGTACCGGCAGCGACCACTGCCGCCGCGGCTACCACAGGTGTGCCCAGGACTCCGTCTGCGATGTGCAACCGCCTTGCTCCCTTCCGAAAACAAGAAAAACCACGTGTTTGCGCCCCCGCTGCTGGGGGACATAAAACCTTCGTGGTTTTGGTTCGTAGTATTGAAATTGGCGGATCGGGAAGGGATCGGTGGCCGTCTCCATGACTGCCTTTATGTGTGCAGTTTAGCACGTACTCCGCCCTCGGTCAACAGGTTCGTTCCAGAAGCTACGCGGATACTATTGACGCTGCGCAGAAACCCGTGATAATCTTGGTTCACAATGCGTTATGAAGGCCGTTCTCCCCGGAACCCCTTTTCAACAGACAGCTGAAAGCGGATACTGAAGCCACGGAGGCTTTTGACGTTCCCATTGGGGAATGCCGGGTCGACTGTGGTTTTGTTATTGTGCGGTCGACTTAAAGAGGGGGTGAAAGTGGTTACTATCGGTTGCCTAAAACACTTTAAATGATGGAGGTTAGAAAATGATCTTTCAAAAGATATCCCTGCGGTTACTCGTTTTGGTCCTGTCCGTGATGCTGGTCAGCGTTGCAGTGGTGGGTTGCGGACAGTCTCAGCTCAATCCCAGCGCCTCGGAAGACCCGGGTGCCCCACAAGAGCCGCAAGGCGAACATCATCATGAGGGACTAGTGGAATGGAGTGCGATGTACGACCTGGAGGCTGGCACCTATGATCTGGTTTTTCAGGAGAGTGAGGGTGATCCCTCCATTATGGTTGTTTTCCTGGACGCCCGAGACTACAATGCCGAAGGTGACGACTTGGTAGCTCAGCATACTGCTGAACACCTAATGGAGGCTGTCCCGGCGATGGTTTCCCCCGGAACGGAGATCCAGGTGGTTGACGGCGCAGCCTACAATCTAGCCCTTGAACCCGCCGGAACCACCTACAAACTGCAGGTCCCGGAGTCCGCTTCCTTCATTGTGATGACCGAGCACTTCGCCTGGGAATTCGATATGCAGATCGTGAACGAGGCAGGCACGGCCGTTGAATCCTACAATGCCGTGGAATACGCAGAACCCCACTCCCACTAGAAAAAGGAGAAAGGGGGACGGGTTACTTTTGTGGATAACCGCCAATTTCTGTGGATAAGCCACTGATATTCCATTAGGATGATAACATCCTTGATTAAGTTTTTGGATCTGATCGCCCGTGCGGACAAGGTTCTAACTTTTTAACCTTCGGAAATGGCCTTAGGATTGTGGTTTACGATCTGGCCCTGGCGGAGGCAGTACACCGGTTGGAGAGATGGGTTCAGGCTTAACCTGCTGTTGTTCGAAGCGAACCAGGAAGGTTGATCCCGTGGGGCTGGTCTTGACGTTCACTGAGGCCTTGTGCCGATGCGCGATACAGAAACACACAGCCAGCCCCAATCCGGTGCCTTGCTCCTTGGTTGAAAAGAATGGTGTGCCCAACTTGCCCAGGATCTCCGGCTCCATTCCCGGGCCTTGATCCTGCACGGTCAGTACAATCTGACCCTTATCGTCAACGTGTGTGCCCAGAGTCAAAACCCCTCCTGGAGCCATCGTATCCAGGCCGTTAGAGGCGAGGTTTAATATAAGTTGGCGGATCTCTCTTTCATCGAGGAGCAGATCCGGGACGGGTTGAAGGGCCGTTTCGACCTGCATGTCGCGAGTTGCGGCATCTGCTTGCACTATTGGAGCTAGCGATTCTAAAATAGAACCGAGATTATGGGGGCGAAGAAAGACAAGATTATGTTTTGCCAGCGATAGGAACTCGGTGATGATTGAGTTGGCCCGGTCTAGTTCTTCGGTAATCAGGTCATAATAACCCTTGACCGGTTTAGACTCCTCTCTTTCCCGGAGCAGTTGGATAAATCCGCGGGCGGCAGTCATCGGATTCCTGATCTCGTGGGCTATCCCGGCCGCCATCTTCCCGACCAAGTTTAGACGGTCCAGACGGGCAATTTCCATCTCCATGTTCTTGCGCTCAGTAATGTCTCTGATAATGCCGATGAAGCCTTTGGGTTGTCCAGTACGGTCCAGTACTAGGGAGGCATTCAGTTCTACCGGGAACGGCGTGCCGTTAGGGCCGATCAGATGATACTGAGCATTGCGGACAGTCCCGGTTTCCAGGGCCCGCTGCATTCCTTCCATGGTCCGCTCTCGTTCTTCAGGAACAATAAAATCAAAGACATTTTGGCCCTTCAAATCGCTGGCACTGGCATAACCGTGCGCCAGTGCTGCCTGATGATTTGTCATTTCGATATTGCCCTGAAGATCGATCAGTACAATAATATCGGGAAGGGCATCCACCAGGCTTTGATACAGTTCCTCGCTTTCCCGAAGTGTACCCTCGGTCCGCCTGTGGTCGGTGATATCGATTCCGGTGGCGATAGTGTATTCAGGGAGACCCTCTTTTCCAAACAGAGCAGTGTTGGACCAGCTAATCAACCGCAGACTTCCGTCTCGCGCCATCCAGTGACTCTCAAACTTGTTGTGAGGTATCCCGATACCGAGTTCTTCGACTGCGGCCTTGACCGGTTCCATTTCCCCCGCAATTAGGAGAAAGTCCCAAGGGCACTTCCCCCTTGCTTCTTCAAGGGTATAGCCCGAGGTTATTTCACAGGCCCGGTTGAAGCGGATAATGCGCCCTTCCTGATCCATTACCATAACCAGCGCATTAATGGTATTGAGGACGGAGGAGAAACTGTTCGGTGCTGTCCGCATTAACTCATTTAGCTTACTATTGTTTTGAAACCCTCGTACCGATGATGCTGCAACTGCCACAAAAGGGCTCCTTTGCGTTGATCAGGATAGGTAGAGTTGTTTGTTAATGCATCTACATTTGCATATTTATCAACAAATACCACCTTAGACATTGTATGATTTAGCAGCACATTTCAACAAGGGGGACAAAATGACGAAATGGGACGAATTCTGTAGAACGTCTATCGGTCTTCAGGTAATCCGCAGATTCAGTATACACAATGCTGTTCGTACGGGCTGGCAAAGGTAATGCGGCCGGCCCTGTATCTACGGCTTACTCGACTTGTCCTCAAAGATTCGGTTGGAACATCTGAAGGCCGCTTTGGCGGCATGGGTAGTACATTGAAGATCCTGCACGGTTCATCTTTAGTGACTCCCTGGGCGACCCTGTAGACGACGAACTCTTGAGGCGTAACTTAGTGCCGGAGCCCTGTTATCCAACGTGCAGGGAAATTATGTAAACCTGACAGGAAACTGGGAGTTCTGTGAGGAAGTATTGGGAACTAGCATCGCCGGCAGTCCGGTAGCGGGGTTTAGGGACTTTCACAACTAATGTGAGGCAAGGCAACAAAAGAAAAAGGTAAGGTCTTCCAATCTCGGAAGCCTTGCCTTCACCATTTTCATATGGAGGCGGCGGGCGGAATTGAACCGCCGAATAACGGTTTTGCAGACCGTCGCCTTAGCCACTTGGCTACGCCGCCACAAAGAGTATTATACACAAACGGGCCGAAAAGATCAATAGCTCTTATGAGAATTTGCTATGACATCAACCCATCTCAAACACGCTTCGGAGGCGTGGTGACAAACTCCCACAGCACCCGTGCTGAGGCTTGGACCTTTTTGTTAAAAATTATCTTGTCCGCCCCTTGACTATCCCCGCCATGGGAGTATACTAAAAGTCTACCGGGGCTGCCGGTAAGCAGCCAAATTATGATGGGAGGCATCTGGTAAATGGCAGACGTCGTGTTTTCCGTAAAAATGAATCAGGAGACACGGGATCGCTTAACGAAACTCGTAGAGCGATCGGGAATGAGCACCAAGGATTTTCTGGCGCAAATGGTGATGCACCATGAGATCAACCAAATCCGGAGCGTTGGACCGGTTAAGGAGTTAGACGAACTGCATCGTCACTTGTACAAGATCGAAGACATCTGTGTCCGACTGGTTCGCTCCAGGAATGGTGAAGCAACGGTGTCCGAAGGCTCGGCGCAGGTGGCCGAACTGCAGGCCACCGTGAAGCGCCTGAAACGGGAAAGAAACGAATTGGCCAGTCAGTTGGCAGCTCACACCAGCGAATTTGAGAAATACGGGCTGGAGGAGTGGTAAGGCTCCGCTCCCGAACGGCAGGTGTTTTCGAACGGCAAGGGTTCTTCATAAGAGCCCTTGCCGTTTTCATGGGGGGGGTTGCCTAGCGACAGGGTATCCGCAACCAAGGGCTCAATCATAGAATGGATGAGGAATGCGGCTCAGGCAATGATGTCGCCCCACACCGCGGGTGAGCACACACTCCTTAGCAGCACTTCATCATAGGCTTTTTTGCCGCTAAACGGGGTGAGTGGCCAATCATCCAGCCTAACCCGGTGTCTGCCGGATGTTTCGTCGATATGCGGCGTGGTGTTCAGACGCTGGTTTTCCATAAGCCATTGACGAACCAGTTCGTCCTCGCCCACGTTGACGATCTGTTCGCGAAGCCTACGGGCGCGCTTGGTTTGAGGACAGCAGATGAAAGTCTGGCAAACCAAGGGACGGAGGTCGTAAATACGGCAGGTCCCTTCACCCGGACGCAGGAAGAGGCAGCGTCCCTGACGGTCCCGGCGTAGGGTGATATCCACGGCACCACCGTCTACGGATATATGAGCGTGTTTGCGAATAAACGCGGTCAGTGGCTCCGGTACAAGCGGGCTGTACAGCCGCAGCACATCTATGGAAGTCAGGGGAATCCGCTCTTGGCAGCAGAGATCACAGCCCAGACAATCGGCCCGTTCGGCCCGCCCACGGAATAGTCTACCGCGTTCAATAGCCTCATTTACCACGTCCAGGTAGTCTTGAACGGTGGCCGCGGGGTCGGAAACACGGACACCGTAACCGTTGACCCCTTTGATAACGACGGTTGTGACGGATACTCGACCGATCATACGTCGAGTATAGCAGAAACCGCGGGTCAGGGTTTAGTTGTTTTAGTTTTTGCAGTGAACCAGGGGGTGAAGGCTGTTGCGTTGTGTTCATTGCGAAGCACAGATTGAGAATGTCCTGCCGATGTGGAAAACGGCTTTCTTGAGCGGAGCGGGTGGGAGCCTGGGGTTTATGGCGATGGGTTTCCTTTACCCGCCGCTGTGGCTTGGGGTACCCGGCTGCCGGACTCTCGGCCTGCTCCTGGGCCGTCTGGGGGCACCGCTCTGTCCCGGTTGCCGGGAACTATTTGATTGACTAGGCATACCCACAAGAGCTCTTTTGTATCCGATTGGCATCTAACAACTTGTCCAGCCACCGCTGTGGAGCAGTCCGGATGGTAACCAGGCACTACTATGCTCCTGGAGCAGGCAATACTGATTCAGACTCCTGTTTACATACCCCGGCTAATCTTTGATAAGAATAAAAAACAACCGCAGTACTGTGAGTGGTACCACTTCGCAAGGGAGGTTTCGGGAATTGCGTACTGTCGAGGCCATGTTGGTCGCCGAGGTGGTGGCGAGGCTCTGTGAAGAGGCGAACTTCGTGTTAGAGGAGAACATCCACTCAGCCTTTCAAAGAGGATTCGAGGAGGAGATCTCCCCCTACGGGAAGGAGGTCTTTGCCCAGTTACTGTCCAACGCGGCTATTGCTGCCAAAAACAGGCTGCCTATCTGCCAGGATACAGGTATCGTCGTTGTGTTCATCGACCTGGGGCAGGACGTGCAAGTGACCGGGGGTAGCCTATACGGGGCTATTACCGAGGGCGTGCGGGACGCCTACCAGAGAGGCTACCTCCGCAAATCTGTGGTTAACGACCCCATTGAGCGAACTAATACCAAGGACAATACCCCTCCCGTAATTCACTGCCGCATCGTTGACGGAGACCGGATTAAGATTTCGCTCATGCCTAAGAGTGCGGGCAGCGAGAACATGAGCACGGCCAAAATGGTCAACCCGTCGAAAGGGTGGGAGGTAATCAAGGAATTTGTTGTTGACACCGTGGAACGGGCGGGGCCGAACCCCTGCCCTCCTTTGGTCGTGGGCGTCGGGATCGGCGGGACACTGGAAAAGGCGGCCCTGATTTCCAAGGAAGCCCTGTTTCGCCCCGTTGGGCATAGGCACCCCGAAGAGATCAAGGCGCACATGGAAGATGAACTGCTCGACGCCGTTAACAAGCTGGGTATCGGTCCGATGGGCCGCGGGGGCAGGATCACGGTACTGGACGTCCATATTGAAACCTACCCCACCCACATGGCCTCCATGGCGGTGGCGGTGAACCTGCTGTGCTGCGCGGCCCGCTACAAGACAGCGGAAATATAGACCGCAAGTTTAGGAGGTGGATTTGGTGATTAAAAGGGTCAACACACCCCTAACCGACGAAGTGGTGCAAACCCTGGCAGCGGGCGATCACGTGGCGCTCAGCGGGAAGATCTACACGGTCAGTGACGCCGCCCACAAGAAACTGGTACAGTATCTCGGCTACGGCCGAAAGCTCCCCGTAGATCTGTCCAATCAGGTCATCTACTACGCGGTGGCAACGCCGACGCCTCCGGGCCGCATATTGGGTTCGGCCGGCCCGACTACGGCGGAACGCATGGACGACTATACTCCGGCCCTGCTGGGCCAGGGCGTGAAGGGTGTTATCGCTAAGGGCTACCGTAAGGCCGAAGTGCTGCAGGCCATGCGTCATCACCGGGCCGTCTATTTCGGTGCCACCTGCGGCATCGCGACCCTCTTGAGCATGTACATAAAGAAGGTACGCCTGGCCGCATATCCTCAACTGGGGGCGGAAGCCATATACGAGTACACTGCCGTTGATCTCCCTCTAGTGGTGAACAATGATATTCACGGCGGAGACCTTCAACGGGAAGGCCGGATAGCATATGCCATCACCCAGGGGAACTGATGGAAGGAATGATCGACGATGGTGCGGGCGAAAGCTTTGGATCAAAACCCCAGGACCGACATGTACTTGGAACTCACGGGGTTTACCAGCGGTATTCTGCTGGTGGGTTTTCTCTGGGTCCACGCTTTTTTCGTGGTGACCGTCATTTTCGGAGCTTCGACCTTTAACACCCTTTCGAGGTTCTTGGAGCAATACTATTTGACTCAGGTGGGTATCGCGTTGGTATTCCTGATCGCCGTAGCTCATATCGGGAGTGTGGCGCGCCGGATTCCGACCGGTTTCAGGGAGCACCGGTCTGTCTGGCGGGTCGCAGGAATGATGAGACATACGGACACGTATGGCTGGGCTCTGCAAGTCGTCACCGGTTTGGCCATTCTCGTTCTAGCCGCGATTCACATCTGGGTTGTACTGATTGACTGGCCCATCGAGGCGGTCAAGAGCGCCCGGCGTGTTCAGGCCGACTATCTCTTGTTCTACATTATCCTGCTACTGGTTGCCGAGTACCACTCCGGGGTCGGCATATACCGCCAGTTTGTGAAGTGGGCGAAAATCCGCCGGCGTTCCCTCGGTCTTGCCGTGGGTGCGGCTATCGCCTTTATCTTAGCTGTGAACGTGGGGGCCCTCTGGGCGCTCTTCAGGCTGGGATGCATTCGGTGACAAAGGCCGATATCCATCTTACGGATGTCTTGATCATCGGGTCCGGGTTGGCGGGCGAACGCACGGCTATCGAAGTCTCCTCCCGCGGGTTGAAGACCACGGTTCTTAGCCTGGTTCCACCCAGACGCTCACATAGCACGGTGGCGCGGGGAGGGCTGCAGGCCGCGCTGGGAAACGGCACAATGGGCCTGGGAGACAGCCCGGACATCCATTTCAAGGATACGGTAAAGAGTGCCGATTGGGGCTGTGATCAGAACGTGGTGCGCCTGTTTGCCAATACGGTCCCCGCCGCCGTCCGGCAGACGGAGCAGTGGGGTGTGCCCTGGACCAGAATTACGGCTGGTCGGAGGGAGACACCGGATGCCAGCATCGTGGTAGAGCCTGAGGCCGGCGCCGGACTAATCGCCTCAAAGAAGGCCAAGGGTGCGACAAAGTGGCGGACCTGCTACGTTTTTGAAGGTACGGGGCACAGTCTGCTCTACGCTCTTGACGCGATGACACTCAGCTTGGGTGTTACCGTGCACGACCGTACGGAAGCGGTCTCGCTGATTCACAACGGTCAGAAATGCCTGGGGGCCGTAGCCAGATGCCTGAGATCGGGTGATTTGCGGGCTTACCTGGCGAAGGCGACCGTTATCGCCACCGGCGGCTGTGGACGCCTTTACGGCGTGTCCACCAATTCCGTCATCAACGAGGGCACGGGCCTGTCCCTGGCGCTGGATACCGGTCTGGCCTGCCTGGGAAACATGGAGGCCGTGCAATTCCACCCCAAGACAATGCCGCCGACCTGGATCCCCGTCAGCGAGGGGGGTGGCGGCTACTTGCTGGACCGTAACCGCGTCCGCTTTGTACCTGAATACGAGCCGGAAAACAAGAAACTGCCCTACCGGGATGAAACCGCCCGGTACATGCAGGAGCGTATCCGGGCGGGCCTGGGGGTGGACGGGCCGCACGGCCCTCACCTCTGGCTGGATATCCGTCACCTTGGGCCGGGACACATCGACCGACACCTGAAAGGCGTAGACACGGTTTGCCGGGTTTTCGGGGGCATCGACCCGGCCAGGGAACTGATCCCGGTATGTCCATCCCAGCATTACATAATGGGTGGGGTAAGAACAAACATCGACGGCGCGGCCTATGGTATTAGAGGGCTGTTCGCCGTGGGCGAGGCCGCCTGCTGGGATCTGCACGGGTTCAACCGCCTTGCCGGCAACTCCCTGGCCGAAACGATTGTGGCCGGGATGGTTGTCGGGAAAAGGGTTGCCGAGTACGCCCTGGGACACACCCTGGAGTGGTCCTCGCGGATAGTGGAGGAATGCCTGGCGGCACAGGAGCATCGTATAAAGAGCATTGTCTCCGGAGAGAACGGGCGGGAAAACGTCTACGAGTTGAAGAGACGGATGGAGGGCATCCTGATGGAGCATGTCGGCATATTTCGAAAGGGTGGCGGGCTCAATAACGCGGTGGCCCAACTCCAGGAACTGCATCAACGTGCGGAAAGGGTTGAGCTTATTTCTACCGGCCGGGGGGCCAACCCCGAATTGGGTAGCGCCTTACGATTACCGGGCATGGTTCGCCTGGCCCTTTGCATCGCCTGCGGCGCTCTCGCCAGAACGGAAAGCAGGGGCACCCACTTTCGCGAGGACTACCCGAACCGTGACGATGTCAACTGGCTGAAGCGCACCCTGGCCTACTGGCCGCCTGGGGCCGAACAGCCTGTTTTGAAATACGAACCCGTGGTCATTACCGAACTGCCGCCTGGTAACCGCGCGTCCACCCCGTCATTGGGGAGCGGTTAACCACGGTACGGCAATTACCTAAACAACAGAAGAGGTCGAGATATGGGCCGTAAGCTTACCCTAGACATTTTCCGCTATAACCCGTCTGCAGGCTGGACAAAGCCGGGAATGCAGACCTTTGAACTTGAAGAAACACCGGGTATGAATGTCTTTATCGCCCTGACCAGAATCCGTGAGGAACACGATCCGTCCCTTTTATTTGACTTTGTCTGCCGCACAGCGTTATGCGGTTCCTGCGGGATGCTGATCAACGGGAAACCCAGATTGGGGTGCAAGACGTTTACCAGGGATCTCCCGGCCCGGACGACGCTATTTCCGCTGCCCCTTTTTAAACTGATCGGGGATCTTTCGGTGGACACCGGTACCTGGTTTCGCCTTCTTGCCCTGCGAACCGGGGCCTGGCTGCACACATCACGGGCATTCGCACACAGTATCCTAGAGGAACGCATGGATAATGAGACGGCACTGAAGATTTTTGAAGCTGATCGCTGTATCGAGTGCGGCTGCTGCATTGCGGCCTGTGCAAAGGTACACGTCCAGGATGAGTTCATCGGGGCAGCGGGCATCAACCGCCTGGCCCGTTTCTTGTTGGACCCGCGTGACGAGCGCAGTGAGGCACAGCACTACGAGGTGCTGGGGTCGGAAGACGGGATTTTTGGCTGCATGGGCTTGATGGGCTGCATGGACAATTGTCCCAAAGACCTGCCCCTGCGCGATCAACTGGCTTACGTACGTCGTAGAATGACCGCCGCCGGGCTGGCTTGGGGAGGAAAAGAGGACGGAAGTAGGAACCGGAAGACTAAGTAAAACGCGCCTCAGCGCTAGTTTGACCCTACTGTTTTTGGGGGTTGAAGGAACCGATGAAAATCGACTTTAAAACCTCAATGCTGTGGGTGAGCCCGAAGAAGATGTGTCCGGATATGCTGGCGGCCATTACTACGGTGCCCAGGTGGATCAGACGGCGCGCATTGTTGAGTCCGCCGATCCAAGCCAGGGGGCGCATGAACAGGCGTGGCAGATACAGGAACAGGCCCAGGACAAGCAAGAAGGGGATCAGAAACAGCCAGAGGGTATAGAGGAATTTCTGCCCGGGGTTATACTTTTCAAACTTGGGTTTCTTCTTGGTCAGGAAAAACTCGTAGGACAGAAACTTGGGCAGCCCGATAAAGAGGTCCTTCGGTGTGGGGAAGATGTCCGGATACTTGCGCCGGTCGAAAAGGTACGCGATGTAGAGTCCGGCCAGGATGAACCCGACGGTAAAGTGGGCCTTCTTAACGGAACGCAGGTTGGGAAGGCCGGGAGCCGGATTGGGGTAGGAAAGGGACAGGCCAGTGATGACCTCCAGGATCATCGCGGGGGCAAACAGCCAGTGCCAGATGCGGATCGGGAAGGGGTGGCGGAGCGTTTTCAAGGTTGACGCCCTCCTCTGCCTGGGCTACATAATACCTGAGACTAGATAACAAAGCGCTGTACTAGACGGCTGGGAGTGTACACGTGGGTGACGCAGGCCATGCAGGGGTCAAAAGACCGCATCACACGCCCGATCTCGACCGGCAGCAATTCATCCTCAATAGGGGTTCCGATCAGTGCCTCCTCAAAAGGTCCCGGGTTCCCCCGGTCATCACGCGGGGAGAAATTCCAGGCCGAGGGGGTGATAATCTGGTAACTCGCGATTCGCCCGCCTTCTACCTTTATCCAGTGTCCCAGCGGGCCGCGCATTGCTCCGGTCAGTCCCAGACCTTCCCCTTCGCTGGGAACCTCAAAATGATTGAAGATCGGTTCCCCCAGCTTCAACTGGTCAAGCCATTCAATCATCATCCCCGCAATAATCCGGGTATCCATCACCCGTGCCACCAGTCGATCCATCACCGATACTCCCTTACGGTAATCACCGGTGACCCAGAGCCGTGCCAGTGACCCCCCTTCCAAACCCATGCCGTCATAACGCGGTGCCTTGCTCCAGGAATAAGCACCTTCTTTGTTTGGCCGGGGTTTCGTACTGGCTGCCGTGGGGTGTTCAGGTTTACCCGGATCCTTAAAGTAAGCAAATCGAAAATGCTCGCGGATTTTCTTTGGATCTGGCGGCAAAGTCTTCCCGTCGAGGACAACGCCTGCCGGGAAATACCGGTCCTCCCTGTCTTCAGGTGTTTTGGGAAACATACTGAAGGCCAACAGCCTCACTGAACGGCTTCCGATCTGGTAGTATTCCGGATAGAATTGGGCCAGGGTATGCACGTCCGGAACCATAGATTCATCGATAAACCGCTTGATCCGGTTCAGTCTGGCCTGGATATCCATCAATACCGGAGCTGTCGGGGGAACGGTGCTCCCCCCGGGGAGAATGGAGTGGGGGTGGGGTCCCTTGCCGCCCAGCAGGGCATCCAATTCGTAAGCCATCCGGCTGTAGGTAAAGGCGTCAAAATAGTGGTTTAGCAGGCGTTTGTTGGCCGCTTTGTCCATCCGGTAGTCTTTGGTCGGCCGGGGCACAAAGGGAGGCTTTTCCGGCCCCGGGACGTAGTCCGGGATAACGTGAAAATAGAAGTGACGCAGGTGGTTCTGCAGTGTATTCCCGGCCAGGAGCAGGTTACGCAGGACGTTGCCGTTCCACGGAGGTCGTACCCCGGTGAGGTTCTCCAGGGCCAGGGAAGCCGCCGTACTGTGCGCCGCCGGACAGATGCCGCAGATGCGCTGGGTAATGTAGGGGGCATCCAGGGGGTCCCGGTCCTTAAGGATTAACTCAAAGCCACGAAAGACCCCGGTAGCACAGCGGGCGTCAACCACCCGGCCCTGTTCGACCCATACCTCCAGATTGGCTGGACCGAGGGATCTTGTTGTCGGACTGATTGTGATCTTGCTACGGGCCATAAGTGCACTAACCTCTCTGCGGGCCAGCGACATCATTTGGGCTTGCCCTTCTTAATCCGGAACGAGCCGGAGAACCCCTTTTTGAGTGTCTTCTGTAGCCTGCCCGTGGCGATCTGTCCAGCCAGGTGCGCTCCGATCCCGAGGGCGGTGACCGCCCCGGTGGCTAGAGCTGCCCGGTCCGAAGCCACCCGCACCCCGGGCAGTTGGATATCCGGAAGGTGCTTGAAGAACGGTGCCGTTCGTTCCAGAAACTCCGGGCTGGTACAGCCGATGCACGGGGTGTTGGCCCCGACCGGCCAGTTTACGTGTTCCCCGTTCCACTGCCGACTGGGGCAGTCGGCATAGGTGACCGGCCCCTTGCACCCGATCTTGAACATACACCAGGGCTCCCCGAGTTTTTTGGCGAAGATGCCGCTTTCGTAGTAGTGCCGCCGGGTGCACAGGTTATGAATGGTCTCGCCGTAGAACATCACCGGTCGGTTCAGACTGTCCAGCTCGGGTTCACCGTACATAGCCAGGTGAACCAGAGTGCCGACCGCCCATTCGGGGTTGGTCGGACAGCCCGGCACGTTGATCACCTTCCGATTGATCACCGCCGACACTGGCTTTGATCCAGAAGGGTTGGGGTAGGCACCAAAGGGCAGTCCCCAGGCTGCGCAAGAGCCCACGGCGATGACATACTTCGCCTCAGGTCCCAGGTCGCGCACCGCCTGCAGGGCCGTGTAATTCTGTCCGTCTTTTAGGCCGATTACACAGTAGATGCCGTTATCTTTAGTTGGTACGGTGCCCTCCACCACCAGGAAGTAGTCTTTGATCTCCCCGGCCATTACCGCCTCCAGTACTTCAATGGGCTGGCTGCCCTGTCCGAACATCAGGGTGTTGCTGTACCGTAGGTCGAAGATGTCTTCCATGAGTTCCGGGAAGGTGGGGTTGGCGATATTCATCACTGACAAGATATTGCCGTGACAAGTGTTGGTCTCCAGCCAGACCAGGGGAGGCTTTTCCCGACCGGGCTGCGCTTTTGCATCACTAATTTGGGTACGGCCCTTTGAGGGTTGAAGACGTAGCCTGACCATATCCTTTAATTGCTCGGGTTTAATCTTCATTGAGCATCGCACACTTCAGTCTGAAACTGGCCGATGACCAGGAAGGTCACCGCACCCAGCACCAGATGGGTCAAGAGAAACACAGCACTGGTAGCTAAGTCAGGCCGCAGCACGACCGTAGGCAAGAAGGCCTGGGCCACTAAGCCGTAGCCAAAGACATATAACAGAGCACCAAAGATCAGTCCTTTGAGCAGTAGGTAGTCCCGGCCGGTGAAAGCGATGATATAGGCGGCAACGATTCCCAGCGCCACCGCAATGCCCAAGTCCACAGCGACCCCCAAAGCCAGAGCGGACAGCGTGATTGCGGTACCGGTGGGCAAAAAGGCCTGCGCGGCTAAATGGGCCTCTGTGGTCTTAGCGATGCCCAGGATAAAAAAGGCCACATCAGCGGCGAGCTTGGCCAGTCCTCCGATCAGGCCTCCCAGGAATCCAACGAAAACGGTGTCTTGCTCTGTTCTCTGCAATTCCGTACCTCCTCAGAATCGTCGGCAGGATGAACGTTCCGCCGACTGAGCCGCTGTTCCTTAGTTTCAGCAACCGGGTAGGTAAGTATGCGTGCTAGCGAGTATTTCCGGCGGTTTAAAGGGGCTCGACAAGATACGCGGATGGGCCCTGTCAGGCGGCATGGTTCAGTTGGAAGCCTTTATTCTACTTTCACATTCTTCTGGCAGCAATGGGGAATGTTACCCGCTAAGAGGTTTTGTGGAGGCATTGGATGAGCGAATCACCAAAAATCGGGCTGCGGGAGGCCGTGGGTCTCCTGACCATCTTCCTGGTGGCCAAGGCCTTTATTCCATACTTGGCATTCATCTTTGACTGGGGCCTGTCGGGCACCTGGCTGATCGTGTTGGCGCATCTTCCTCTGGGCGTGGTCGGGGTGCTGGTCCTGGTGTGGTTGCTCAACCGGCATCCCGGAAAAACGATCGTGGAAATCGGCGAAGAACTGGTGGGCCCCATCCCCAATATTTTCCTAGCGCTGATGCTGCTAATCTTCTTGATCGGTTTGGTCGCCCTTGAACTGCGCCAGTTCGGCGAGTTTCTGCTGACCGCGTTTTTGCCGAACACCCCCCTCAGTGTAGTCTTACTAGCCTTTATGGCGGCCATGTTGGCGGTGGCCTATATGGGTATCGACACCCTGGCCCGGGTGGCCTGGCTCTTCTTCCTGCCCTTTCTGTTCGGGGTGTTTGTGCTCCTGGCCCTCACCGCAAACCTCTGGGAAAGCCACGGCTTGTATCCGCTACTGGGTCCCGGCCCCTGGGGACTGGTCAAGGGAGTGGGTAGCACCCTGGGGGTGGGTTCGGATATCATCCTGCTCGCTATTATCGCCCCCTTTTTGGCTTCCGGCGTGATGCGCACCGTTGGCCTGGCTACGGTTCTGATTTCCGGTCTGACCGTATTTTCCATCATCCTCGTGACCTCGATGGTATATCCGTTCCCGGTAGCCCACGAGCTGGTTCTCCCGATCTTCGAAGTCAGCAGGGCGATAAACCTCGGCCGGTTCTTGGTACGCCTCGAAACCATTTTCCTGCCGCTTTGGATGTTCGCCGGTTTGATTTCCATGACCGCAGGCCTGTACGGGGCGGCGGCGGTAACTGCCCGCATCCTAAAGATGCCCTACTACCGTCCATTCCTGTTCCCCATATCCGTAATCGTCATCGCGGTGTCGTTCCTATTCCCGAACATCATTTCCGCCGTTCAGATTTCCTTTAACCTTTTGATCACTTGGTCGGTGGTACCGGTGGGGTTGGTCGTGGGCACGCTCCTGGCGGCGGAAATTTGGCGAAGCCGGAAGAATCAGCAGAAAGGCGGGCCGAAGTCCGGAGACGGGCCCCGGTCCGGTGCGGCCCGGGGTGGCCTTCGCACCAAGCCTTCAGGCAAAGGTACATAGCCGACGCACCTTTGGAAACCTTATCGGTAGACCCGAAATGAGGTGATGATTATTGTCTCTTTTCTCTAAGCTTTCTCGTAGAGTACTGTTTCGAGAGCCGCAGGAATACCAGTCGCTATTTGAGTCGGGGTCGCAGGAGGATCAGCAACAGGCTCCGGCGGGGGACAGGCGACAATTTAAGCGGAAAAAGGCGGAGACCGAACGGCTGGCGGATCTGATCAACCAGGATGTGCCCCTGCCGACCGACCTGCAGGAGATCAAACAGACGCTGGGAAAGCTCTTCCGCTCCCCGGAGAACAACGACGTGGTCATCCGGCAGTTCATCATCGGCATGGAGCCGCCGCTGCAGGCATTGATGGTCTTTTACGACGGCCTGGCGGATAAATCGACGCAGAACATGGCCATTCTGCAGCCCCTGATGTTCTTTCCGTCTCTGCGGCCTGATCCGGGAAAGAAGTTGGTGGACAGCCTCATGGACCGGGTGGCGGAAAGCTTGCTGCCAGGGAACGAGGTCGTCACCGTGCGCAACTACCAGGAGCTGGCAGACAACGTAATGAACGGCCTGACAGTGGTGGTGGTGGACGGGCAGGACCGGGCCTTGGCGGTGGAGACCCGGGCCTGGGAACACCGGGGCATCTCCACCCCCCAAGTGGAAGCGGTGATTCGGGGTCCCCAGGAAGCCTTCACCGAACAGATCCGCGCCAACATCACCCTGGTGCGGAAATACCTGCGCCGGACTTCGCTGGTGAGCAAGTTTGTAAAGGTCGGTGAGATGAGCCAAGCCCAGTGCGCCATAATGTACTTGGACGATATCGCTAATCCACAACTGGTCGAAGAAGTCCTCCGTCGGCTGCAGTCTCTGAAAGCAGACTTCATCCACGAAAGCGGCATTCTTGAGCAGATGGTCCAGGACACGGACACGCCTCTGTCACCACAGGCGCTGAGCACCGAGCGTCCGGACCGGGTGGCGGCCAACCTGATCGAGGGCCGAGTGGCTATCCTGGTGGACGGAAACCCTTGGGTATTGATTGTTCCAACCACTTTCTTTTCACTGATGCAGGCTGCGGAGGACGCCTATATCCGCTGGCCGGGAGGCACCTTCGCCCGCGTGGTGCGCTACGTGGGGTTGGCGGTGGCTATGCTCTTGCCGGCCTTCTACGTGGCTGCGGTGACCTATCACCAGGACTTCATCCCTACGGATCTCCTGCTGGCCATGACCGGTGCCAGGGAGGCGGTGCCCTTTCCGACCATCCTGGAAATCCTGATGATGGAGCTGGCCTTTGAACTGATCCGGGAGGCTGGGATCCGTATCCCGGGCACGGTCGGAACCACCCTGGGGATCGTCGGCGCCTTAATCCTGGGCCAGGCGGCGGTGGCGGCCAATATTGTCAGTCCCATTCTGATTGTAGTTGTGGCGGTGACCGCCCTTGGTTCTTTTGCCATACCCAACTACGAACTGTCCGTATCCGTACGCATGCTGCGCTTTGTGTACCTCCTGCTGGCGGTCTTCCTGGGGCTCTTTGGGATTGTGGCGGGGTTGTTTGTCCACGCTGCTCTATTGGTGCAGATGCGCTCCTTTGGCGTGCCCTTCCTGGCACCGCTCACGCCGATGACCGCTTCTTCCCCCGATTACCTGTGGCGGGGTCCGGTCTGGCAGCAGGAGCGCCGCCCGGATTACCTGGATCCACTGCGATCCCGACGGCAGCCACGGATCAGCCGCGGATGGACCCGGCACAAGCGGAAGGGAGGGGGCGGCGATGGCGGTGGGAAGTAGACACAATCGGGCGCGAAAGACAGTGCTTCTCGTCCTGGTGGGCCTGATGGTATTGGCGACCCTGCCGTTGGGCGGGTGTTGGGACTACCGGGAACCCGACGAAGTATCCTGGATCATGGCCGTGGGAGTGGACCGGGGCCGGGAGAACGATTTGCGCATCTCCTTCCAGATCGCGGTCCCGCTCGCCGCAGGCGGAGGCGGGGAAAGCACCGCCTTCGTAACCGCTATGGATGTGCCTTCCCTGCCGGCGGCCCTAGAAGTTATGAACTCCTTTGTCAGCCGGGAGGGGGATCTCTCCCATACCAAGGCCATCATCTTTTCCCGGGAATTGGCGGAGGAGGATATCAGCGGCACCATCATGCTCCTCAACCGTTTTCGTCAGTTCCGGCCGACCACGGCGCTGCTGATTAGCCAGGAGAAGGCCGAGGAGGTTTTGCGGCAGGCGGAGCCGGTCTTAGAAATCCAACCGGGGAAGTACTGGGAATTAATCACCTCCGGCTGGCGGTACACGGAGTTTATTCCCGTGGGCACCTTCCGTCTGGCGGATCAGGAAATCCGCACCGCCGGTGCTGCGGGGTTGGTTCCGCTGATCGGGCTGGAGCAGGAGGAGCCCGGACCTCCCCACCCGGATCTTCGGCCCAAGGGGCAGGACGTGGCCGGGCAATTGCCCCGGCGCGGCGGGGTGGCCGTGGAACTGTTCGGGTCGGCCGTAATCCGGGAAGGGCGGATGGTGGGCACCCTAAACGGGGATGAGACGGGGATCGTCAAGTTGGTCCGAAATGTGAACTATCGTACCTTCAAGAACCTGCCTGATCCCAATGAGCAAGGGCGTATTATCATTATACAGGCGAGATCCCGGCAGGCACCGCGCATCGAAGTGGATCGCCGGGGCAACGGGCCGTCCCAAATCAGGGCCGACGTGTTCCTGGAGGCAGACATCGTGGGCAAGGAAGGTTTCACCGCCTGGTCTCATCCGGAACGCATTCCGCAGTTGGAGCGTCTCCTGGCCCAGTCTTACAACGAGGACGCCCGAGTTACGGTGCGCCGGGCCCAGGAGCTGGGTGCCGATGTGTTCACCTTTGGGTGGGAGGCCAAAAAGCAGTTCCTTACCTGGCGGGAGTGGGAGGAGTATCGATGGGCGGATCAGTTCCCCAACGCGGACATTGAGATTAGCTTTGACGTACGCATCCGCCGTGTGGGTCTTACTTCCGAAGATATTCCGCTTCGCCGGTTTTGATGGATCAGAGCTAGTGATTAGCCGGAGGAGGTCAGCATGTGGTTAGAGCAGCAACAATGGTGGTTGTACTTATGGTCGCAATCTACACCGCATCCTACGGCCTATGGGCCTGGCGGAAAGGCAACAAACGGGGTGCGATCGGCACCTTCCTCCTGGCCTGGCTCACCCTGATTTCCCCGATCCTGGTCTGGCTCTTCCAAGAACCCTCCTAGGGAAAAAGGGGGACAGGCTACTTTTTGATAATTAAGCGCATTGTTTTATGTCTAGCCTGATGCAAAGGGTTATCCACAGAAATCAGCAGTTATCCACAAAAGTAGCCTGTCCCCCTTTTTCCCTAGGAGGGTTCTTGGAAGAGCC
>JAHRFU010000075.1 GCA_019084485.1 Desulforudis sp.
CATTCAGTTCACCGCGTTGCCCCTTGACTTCATTGCCCAGTTCCTTTAATTGATCAAGGATCTGGTTTAGAATATCATTCACAACATAAACCCCCTTGTCCCACCTACCATAATAATACCACATCATGGCAAGGTGCCAAAGAGCAAAACTAGAGGGGTCAAACCTTAAAAGTAAAAACTTACTTATCCAGGCGGGCACCGGCCGCCTGGAGGAGCTTTTGAATCTCCCGGATGTCCTCGATGGTGAGGGCGGCGGGAGATTTTTTTTGGGAGACATTTGGGGAGTCAGATTAGCGGTAAGATTCGGTGGTGGATGCAAGCGCCAGCGCCGTCACGATGATATGGTCATACGTCGGGAAGCTGTTGTATTTTACGAATAATAAGGGTATAATAATAACAGCAATGAAAGGAGTTGTTATCTATGCCAAATATCAAACCCATCTCTGATTTAAGGAATTACAATGAAGTCCTGCGAGATATTGCCATAGGCGAGCCAGTGTTTTTAACCAAAAATGGCAGAGGGAAATTTGCCATTATCGATATTAACGAATATGAAAAATTAAAGGCTTCGCTGAAGCTGATGTCACAGCTTGCCCAGGGAGAGCAGGCTGGAAAAGAAAAAGGATGGATGACTATCGAGGAAGTGGAAGCAGAACTGGGGATTGAGATTGTATAAGCTAAAGATTTCGCCCAAAGCCAAAGATGATTTGGCAGAAATTAAAGGCTACATTTCTCAGGAACTTTGTAATCCGCAGGCGGCTGTAAATCTGGTTTCTAAAATCACGAAAAAAATGCGCGGGCTGTCGGAGCATCCTGGAATTGGCGCAGCGCTATCTTCCGTCGTGGATATTCAGACAGACTATCGTTTTCTTGTCTGTGCCAATTACCTGATATTTTACAGGTACGAAGATGGAATTGTTTTCGTGTCGAGAATCTTATACGGCAAGCGGGATTATACGCGTATCCTGTTCGGTGATTTACCGGAGGATCCATAGGAGGGTCAGACTTAAAAAGTTAAATAACTCACTTATCCAGGCGGGCACCGGCCGCTTCGAGTCGCTTTTGGATCTCCCGTACGTCCTCGATGGTGAGGGCGGCGGGAGATTTACTTTGGGTGACGCTGTAGGCGGCGGCTACACCGGCGGCGTCGCCACAGACGGTGAGGTTCGGGATGACGCGCATCGAGGCCCAGGCTTCGGATGAGGTGCTCTGGGCGTAGCCCGGGAGGAGAAGGTTGACCACGGCAGGGGTGGTCAGTGCTCTGTACGGGATGTAATGGGGGTTGTCCGGGGTTTCCAGGGTTTGTACCGGATCACCCTTCTGGTAGGCGTTGATGTCTATGTAGTAAAGCCCGAGCCCGACGCGGGTCGGGTAGAGGACGGCATCGGTGCCGCGGCCGGGGCTGTGACCGGCGTACCGGACGGCATCGGCGGGCAGGGCGAATCCACTGTGGGGCTGCACAGCGTGAGCGGTCTCACGCAGGTAGAGCACCTCTCCCACGACCGGATTGCCGTTTTTGTCGCGTACAAAGTCCAGGTTTTCGAAGCCAGGGAAACTGCGCAAAGCCTCGAGGAGACGCGGCCGTTCCAGTCCGGGTATGGATGCCAACAGGTAAGGCTTTTCCAACTCGGCCAGGACGTGGCGGTAGGCCTGGTCGGTAGTCCACTGGCCGGGGGCAATTAACTCGGAGGACGGCCAGCGGTTGGTACCACGGTCGATCTCCTGCACCATCCCGTTTACTTCGTGGATGAGCAGGATGTTCAGCCACCACTTGCCGGGGGTGTCTTCGGCGATGTTGTAGCCCTTCAGGGTGAAGCGGTGCCCGGCGCTGTTGTAGGCGGTGACCACGGGGTCATAGGTGGTGAACTCCTTGCCGCCCCACCCCAGCATACTGCCGTCTGTGTCTTTGAAGTAGAAGAACTCAGGCTTCCCCGTTTCGGGGTGGCGGTACGCCTTCGCTGCCAGAGGGTCGACACCGGTAACCTGAAGGATCAGGGTGGCGGCCTGCTGCTGGACACCGTGTGCCCAGTCGGCACGGCCGGGAGAGAGGGGGACATTGGCCAACCGGGCGAGGCGGCCCGTGTCCGAGGCGTCGATGAAGACTTCCGCACTGATCCGGCGCGGCTCACCGACCCACTCCACCGCCTGTGTCTCCGCATTGCGCTCGATGGGGCGTACGGTGATACCGGAGATCTCCGTACCCTTTCGGTCCAGGTGAACGGCTTCGATTTCGTGGTTGAAGAGGATCTCAACTTTTCCGGGGTGTTGTTCGACGATGTCTTTGTATAGCAACTCAGCCATCTTCTTGGTGTTGTAACCCTGCCCGAATGCTTCAAACCAGCGGGCGAAACTGCCCCGGGTGGGGAATTCACCCTGCCAGTTGCGGATGTCGAAGAAGTTTTGGCCGCCCACCGTGCCGATCGAACCCAGGGCGGATTCGGGAACGATCATCAGTACGTTTTCATCAGGTGGTAAGTGGGCGGCGGCCTGGTAGGCGGCGGCGCAACCGGCGAAACTCCCGCCGTAGATGACAATAGCGTGGTCGGGCTGAGACTGAGGTGTCAAATTTGAGTAGACCAGGGAAGCCCCGACCATGATGGCGATGATGATCAGGATGGACCAGGTTTTCTTTGACAAGACGAAACTCCCCCCGCTTTAATTCCGCAATCTTCGCGATTTAGAATGGTTTTACCTGCTAACCCCCGCAGATTTGCGAATAGGCTTCTTTTGCTTCCCCGCGTTCACGGCAGAGGGGAATGGAGCGTGCGCTGGCCGAACTGCCGTCAATCGTACATTATGTGCGTTGGAACAGCCCCGGCTTTATCGACGCCCGGCTCGCATGGACGGCGTGCTGGAAGAAGAGGCCTACCGGCGACTTACCCAGGCACAGGGGACCCTTACACACGGGGAAGCCTATGTCCTTCTGGCGAGTGTTTTGAAACCAATGCTTAAGAATTGAGTCTCGGCCAAGTTCTGCCTGGTAAATCGACATGGTCCGGCAGGAAGAATTGAGTTTCCATGGAATATATGTAAAATCAAGATGCCACAGATAAAGGAGACGTACCCATGTCTGTCCAGTTTCGCAGTTCTTCGGCCCTAATCATTACACTGGTACTGTTATGTACAGTGCTTTTTATTATCGGGTTAGCTGTTGCTTCCGCGGGGATGGTTGCGGCCAAACCCCAGGGGAGTGGAGACCCGGTTCCTGCCGGGGATATCGAGAAGCCGGGTGAGGCCGGTATCGAAGAAGGTATGGCCGGGGAATTGGACGGAGTGGACTCCGGCGATAGAGTTCCGCCGGTGATTACGGGCAACGGGGTAGCGGTACTTACCCTGCACGAGGTGGCCCACGGCCATAACGATTACAGGTACGTCGTGGCGCCCGACGTGTTGGAGCGCATGATCGTCACGGCCCGAGAAGCCGGCTACGTGTTCATCAGTCTGTATGAGTTCCACGCCTACATGGATGGTAAGGCCGGGGTGCCGGACCGGGCGGTGCTGCTGACCTTTGACGACGGTTACCGGGGGGTGTACGAGAATGGGCATAACATCTTCGTACGGCACCAGTGCCCGGCAGTGATGTTCCCGGTTACCAAGTGGTACTCTAAACACCCCCGCCCGGAATGGGCCCGTCCGCACCTGACCGCTGAAGAGAGCAAGGCCATGATCGGATCCGGCCTCTGGGGGTTCGGCGGGCACAGCCACGACGGGCATCGCACCGTGGTTACCGGGCCCAAGGGTCAGCAAGGTTTCTTCTCCACGGAGCGGATGTGGCTGGGCCAGGGCCGGATTGAAAGCGAAGGTGAATACCGGGCACGGCTTTGGTCGGACATTGAGCTGATGACCCTGGAACTGAGCCGATTGGGAGTCGAGCCACGTGATTTTGCGGCACCGTACGGGAAGATCAACGGTACACTCGACAAGCTGCTGGCCGATGCCGGTTACGATTTCGTTTATATCGGAGGAACGGAGCGGAATTATCCGGGTCAGCGGAAGATTTACCGGGTGGACGCGGGGGACACGGTCGAGAGCTTTATGGAAACATTGGACATTCTCTGGGGGAAGAAGGCCGGACAGTTGACACCCGCCGCGTAGGAGGTGGGCGACTGGAAAGTCCATAACCGATCGGGTAAACTAGAGGATAACAAATCGATTTTGAGTCATGAGTAGATCTTCGATTCGGGGATGCTAAAGTCTTTGCTAGTCTAGCCTCGTCTGTGGGGGGATTTTCTTTTGGGCGACAAGATCACCGGTCTGGCCGCGCCGTCTGTAATATCAGCTCCCGATCAAGTGACTAGTCCGACTCACTACGGGATCTGGGACCGGCTCAAGGCTTTCATCCAGGTCACCAAGCCGATCTCCGTCTTCCTGCTGGTTTTCACCGCCTTTGCGATGATGGTGGTGGCCGGGGCGACCCACCCGCTGTCGTGGGGCCTGATGGTACAGTCCCTGCTGGCGGTTTCGCTGGCCTGCGCCGGGGCGAACGCGATCAGCTGCTACATCGACCGGGACATGGACGCGGTGATGGGGCGGACAAGCCGCCGTCCGATTCCCTCGGGACGGATCAACCCGCCAATCTTGGCGCTCTATTGGGGCGTCCTGCTGTTCGGGGCCTCTCTGGTGCTAGCTTGGGGTCTGAATCTCGTGGCCTTCGCCGCCCTGTGGGGCGGGATGCTCGGCTACGTCGTGGTGTACAGCCTATGGCTGAAGCGGCGCAGTGTCTGGAACATCATTATCGGGGGCTTTTCCGGCGGCCTGCCGGTCATCTTCGGCTGGGCAGCAGTGACCGGGGAGATCTCGCTGTTGTCCCTGATGGTGGCGGCCCTGGTGGTGCTCTGGATTCCCAACCACATCTGGAGCCTGGCCATCTTTTACCGTGAGGAATACGCCCGTGTGAAGGTGCCGATGCTGCCGGTGGTCTGTGACATCAAGAAGGCGCTGCACTGCCTGCTGATCACCGTCATAATGATGGTGCTGTTCTCCTTCGCCATCTACTTCGTTGGCGACTGGGGTATCATCTACCTTGGTACGGCTGTTGTCCTCGGTGTAATAGCGCTGGCGCTCTCCATCCACATCTACCTGCGCCCCGAGCAGCGCAAGGCCTGGACGCTCTTCAAGTTCTCCAGCCCCTACCTCTTCCTGCTCTTCCTGGCCATGATGATCGACGTCTGGATATAAGGGTCAGACTTAAAAAGTTAAGTTTTTAATGGCTTGGTTTGGCTTTTGGGGCAGAGTTATTTAACTTTTTAAGTCTGACCCTGGGGAAACCACCGCAATGCTCCGATACTTACCCAATGCGAGAAGGTGTTTGTCTCCGCTTATCAGGCAGACAGCCTTGGCTGCTACCGCACACTCCAGAAAGCGGTTATCTGTGGGGTCTTCTTTGATGACATCAATGGGCGTTTCGGGGTCGGGTTGTGCGAATAGGGTGTTAGGCAACTCCGTAAGGCCAAGAATCAGTGCATAACGTTCCTCTATTGACCCGACTCTCCCGAATCGCGGCCGCGCCAGAACTCTAAGGTACTCCTCCAGGATGTCGGGGCACACAGCCACTGTGAGGCGGCCTTCCACCCACAGATCCATAATCCTTACCGGAGGCCCGCCTTGGGTAAGCAATCCCGAAATTACCACATTGGTGTCCAAGACTACCCTCATTTACCGGCCCTTCCTGTCTTCCTCGATCTCCAGGGCGACATCGGCCTCTTTCAGTCCTGCGGCTTGGGCTTTGGTTCGGATCCGCTCCATGGCTAGTGTCAGAGACAACCTTTTTTGCTCCTGTTCCACCTGACGCAGCCGGCGGTACTCGTCGTAGCTGATCAGTACTCCCTTAGGTTCCGACTTGACCGTAATGATGTAGGGTGCGTCCCCCTCGCCAAGTGCCTCCAGTAAAAAGGTGAGTTTAGGCCGGACCTCATTGATACCCACGATGTTTTCCACGCTCAGCAGCCTCCTTTAACGTTAACATTAAGCTATACATTAATTATAGCATTAAACTATCCAGAGTAAACCGCTGGTGTTTTGTTTTTGAAACTTTTTCTTGACGGGCGGAAGGGGCTGCCATATCATTAAGTAGGTAAATAGTTAACCAGGTTAAGTAATGCCATCTCTGGAAGGGGTGACCGGTATCAGTAGTGATAGACTTGATTCGTATCTGGGGCGTGTTGATGAAATAATGAACACCCTGATGCGCCGGCTGCACGTGCGGATGGCGCAGTATGTGCCGCCGACGATGACGCACAGCCAGTTTTTGATCTGTAAGCAGATCCTGCGGCACGAGCGGATGAAGGTTTCGGAACTGGCCGAGTTACTCGGGGTCAGCCTGAGCGCGGTGACGGCGGCTGCTGATAAACTCTGTGACGCCGGGTTCGTGCTGCGGAAGCGGGATGAGGGGGATAGACGGCTGGTCTGGATGGAGCTGACCCCGGTGGGTGAAGCCATTATCTCCGGCGGGATGGAGACCTGGCGCCAGACCATGCGCGGGTATTTCGCCCAGCTGCCGCTGGAGGACGTGGAGAAGCTCGTACAAGTGCTGGAGAAGCTGAACGAGATTGTAAGTGCGGAAGAGAACCC
>JAHRFU010000105.1 GCA_019084485.1 Desulforudis sp.
AGGGGACAGGAGACAGGGGACAGGAGACCGGAGTCAGGAGTGAGGAGTCAGAATAGAAGCGGGTTTGTGCTCTCGAATCATTCTGAATCCTGAATTCTGAATACTGGAGGTATGATGATGACTACCTTTATCGCCGACATTTTTGCCCGTGAAATCCTAGATTCCCGGGGCAACCCCACCGTAGAAGTCGATGTCACCCTGGAGGACGGCACCCTCGGACGGGCTGCGGTACCATCCGGAGCGTCTACCGGCACCTTCGAGGCCGTCGAGCTCCGCGATGCGGATCCCACCCGTTACAAGGGCAAGGGGGTTTCCCGTGCAGTCTCGAACGTCAATGCGATCATCGCACCGGAACTGATCGGGATGGACGCTGTCGACCAGCTCGGGATTGACATGACCATGATCGACCTTGACGGTACCGAGAACAAGAGCAAGCTGGGCGCAAACGCGATCCTGGCCGTGTCCATGGCCACCGCCAAGGCCGCCGCCGAGGCCCTCGGACTACCCCTCTACCGCTACGTGGGCGGCACCTTTGGACGGATGCTGCCGGTTCCGCAGATGAACATCCTTAACGGCGGGAAGCATGCGGACAATAACCTGGACATTCAGGAGTTCATGATCATGCCGGTCGGTGCCGCGACCTTCGGCGACGCCCTGCGGATGGGCACCGAAGTCTACCATCAGCTAAAGAAGGTACTGCAGGCCCGTAACCTTTCCACCACCGTCGGCGACGAGGGCGGATTCGCCCCCTTCTTGGAGTCGCACGCCCAGGCTTTGGATCTGATCGTCGAAGCCATTGAGGCCTCCGGTTATCGACCCGGCGAGGACATCTACCTGGCCCTCGACGCCGCCGCCTCAGAATTTCACCAGGACGGCCGTTATATTCTGGCCGGTGAAAACAAAAATTTGTCGGCCACTGAATTGATCGATTTCTACGAGGATCTGGTGAAACGCTACCCAATCATTTCCATCGAGGACGGACTGGGTGAAGATGACTGGGACGGCTGGCAGGAGATGACCACCCGTCTGCAGAATAAGATCCAAATAGTCGGAGACGACATCTTTGTGACGAATGTGAAGCGGTTGCAGACGGGGATTGACCGCGGGGTCGCCAACTCGATCCTGATCAAGGTCAACCAGATCGGCACCCTCACTGAGACCCTGGAGACCATCGATATTGCCAGGCGAGCGGGTTACACCACCGTGATTTCGCACCGTTCCGGGGAGACCGAGGACATCACGATTGCGGATCTGGCGGTGGCCTTAAACCTCGGGCAGATTAAGACTGGGGCCCCTTGTCGCAGTGAGCGTGTAGCAAAGTACAACCAGCTGCTCCGCATCGAGGAGGAACTGGACGAAGTGGGTCTGTTCGCCGGACGGGATGTGCTTAAGAAGCGCTAGAATTCTCACTTTGTCAATAGTTGTCGCACTTTGTGAAAAACCTGTTGAAGTCGTTGTCAGGTTGTCTTAGTACGTGCTATAATTATCCTCAGGATTTTGCGAAGGAGTTTTTGTGTTGCTCAAAAGTTTCGTGATGGGCTTCCAAGCCCTTATTGCCATTGGATTGATTGCCAGTATCCTGCTCCAGTCCGGTAAGAGTGCCGGGCTCTCTGGAGCCATCGCCGGCGGGGCCGAAAGTTTTTTTGGTAAGAAGAAGGGTCTTGACGGACTGCTGGGCAAGATCACGATCGTCCTGGCTGTTATCTTTGGCCTTATGGCTCTTGTGCTGTCGGTTTGGAACTAGAAAACCGGATATGAAGGATAGTGGTTCTTTTTTCTTTTTATCCACTAACTTCAACTAACTGGAATCTCGTTCTTTGGCTAAGGAGGTGGTGGTTTCAGGCAACTCCCAAGTATGTTTGGAGTACCTGGATTCCCTGTTTCATTCGGAGTTATCTAATTTTATGCGGAGGTGAACTTCCTTGGGTGAGTTTCAGTGGATTTTGTGGGCAGCCATTGGTTGTGCCGGGCTAGCCATCCTCTTCGCGGCCTATCTAGTTAGCTCGATTATGAGCCAGTCGCCCGGTAACGAGAAGATGCAGGAAATTTCCAAAGCCATACAGGAAGGCGCAATGGCTTACCTGAACCGGCAGTACACCACCATCGCAATGGTCGGTGTGCCCGTAGCAATTGCTCTGGCATTATTCCTTAACTGGGAAACAGCAGTTTCCTTCGTAATCGGTGCTTTCTTATCCGGTCTCTGCGGCTACATCGGTATGGGCGTCTCCACCCGTGCGAATGCTCGCGTGGCGGAAGCTGCTCGGACTGGCCTGGCCAAGGGCCTCAGCGTAGCCTTTAAGTCCGGCGCCGTGACCGGTATGATGTGCGTCGGTCTCGCCCTTCTAGGCGTGGCTGGTGTGTTCCTTATTTTCGGCAACATTCACGCCTTGATCGGTCTCGGCTTTGGCGGTAGCTTGATTGCGCTCTTCGCCCGTATCGGCGGTGGTATCTTCACCAAGAGTGCTGACGTCGGTGCCGACCTTGTTGGTAAAGTTGAAGCCGGTATTCCTGAAGACGACCCGCGTAACCCGGCGACCATCGCTGACAACGTCGGTGACAACGTCGGTGACTGCGCCGGTATGGCGGCTGACCTGTTTGAGACCTACGCAGTTACCGCTATCGGTGCGATGCTGCTTGGTTACCTGATCTTTGGTGATGCAGCGCACATCCTGTACCCGGTTCTGCTGGGTGCGATCGCGATTGTCGCTTGCATCATCGGTGTCTTCTTCGTGCGTCTGCCTGGCAACCAGGACATTATGGGTGCCCTGTACAGAGGCGTGTGGGTTTCGGCGGTTCTAGCCCTGGCCGGCTTCTACCCCGCTACCACCTACCTGCTTGGCGATGCCACTTACTTCTATGCAGCCGTGGTTGGTGTAGCAGCTACCGTTATGTTGATGTATATCACTGACTACTACACCTCGACCAAGTTCCGTCCGGTTAAGTCCATCGCTTACGCCTCCCAGACCGGTCACGGCACGAACGTGATCACTGGTCTGTCGGTTGGTATGGAGTCCACCGTTGGCCCGACCCTGACCATCGTCGGCGGCATCCTGGCTGCCTACTACCTCGGTGGTGGCGGTGAGGCTGGCCTGTACGCGATCGGTATTGCTTCGATGGCGATGCTTTCGATGACCGGTATGATCGTGGCCCTCGACTCCTATGGTCCGGTGACTGACAACGGCGGCGGTATTGCTGAAATGGCCGACCTGCCCCCGAACGTCCGTGAAATCACTGACGCCCTGGATGCCGTTGGTAACACCACCAAGGCTGTCACCAAGGGTTACGCGATCGGCTCGGCGGCCCTCGCGGCGATCGTACTCTTTGCTGACTACACCCACGCTTTGATCGCACAGGGTGTGGAAATCGTGTTCCTACTGAACGACCCGATGGTTCTGGCCGGTCTGTTCATCGGCGGTTGCGTCGTGTTCCTGTTCTCCGCCTTGGCGAACGGTGCCGTGGGCCGTGCGGCTCACTCCGTTGTGGAAGAAGTGCGGCGCCAGTTCCGTGAGATCCCCGGCATTATGGAAGGTACCGGCAAGCCTGAGTACGGCAAGTGCGTAGACATCGTGACCAAGCGCGCGCTGAAGGAAATGGTTCTCCCCGGCCTCCTGCCGGTTGCTACCACGCTTTTGGTCGGCTTCCTCCTTGGCCCTGAGGCTTTGGGCGGTTTGCTGATCGGCGTGATCGTGGTCGGTATCTTCATGGCTTGCTTCCAGAACAACGGCGGCGGTGCCTGGGACAATGCCAAGAAGTACATTGAAGAGGGTATGTACGGCGGCAAGGGCAGCAACGCCCACGCAGCTGCGGTTACCGGCGACACCGTCGGCGACCCGCTGAAGGACACTGCCGGCCCGGCGATCAACCCGGTCATCAAGGTCGTGAACGTTGTCGCCCTGCTGATCGTGGCTCTGATCATCTAATTTCCGGAGTACAGTCCCTAGGTAAGAGAACCTGCGAGAACCCCTCCACGGCGGTGGTAGGGGTTCTCTTTTTGTGTCCCTTACCTGGTGTGCTCAATAATTTAGTATTTTTCATGAAATTTGTTATTGACATATGCCCACATAAGGACTAAGCTGGTTATGAGCATAAGACCATATTAATTAAGGAGGAGATGCGCTATTGAAACTGGCAATATCAGCGGCGGGGAAGGACAGAGAGTCACGTCTGGACAGCCGGTTTGGCCGTTGCGCCTATTTCGTGGTCTGCGATACGGAAACCGGCGAGGTGCAGGCGGTACCCAACGAGGCCGGGGAAGCCGGGGGCGGGGCCGGGATAAAGGCTGCGCAGATCGTGGTGGGAACTGGGGCCGGAGCTTTGGTTACGGGCAATATTGGACCGAATGCGCTCGAGGTGCTACAGCGGGCTGGTTTAAAGAGCTATGTCGCGGAAGGCGGCAAGGTCGAAGAGATCGTGGAGGCCTTTAACAGCGGACGCCTGCGCGAGATTACAGATCCGACTACCGGACACCACGGGGGTCTGCGTGGTTCCGGCCGAGGTGCTAGAAGCAGATAATTAAGTAAGGGGTCAGGACACTAACCTAACACTCAATCATTAAGCTAGAGGCCGGGGCACTTTGAAACCAAAGCCCCGGCCCCTCAGGAGGTATGAAATGAAAATTGCATTCGCATCTGAAAACGGTAGTGTGGCCGGTCATTTTGGTCATTGTCCGGAGTTTACCATTTTTGACGTGGCAGAGAAACGCATCAAAGAACGTAAGGTCATTCCCAATCCCGGTCATCAGCCCGGTTTTCTGCCGCGCTTCCTTGGTGACCTTGGGGTTAACCATATCATCGCCGGCGGAATGGGGCAGGCGGCCGTGAACCTGTTTAAGGAGCGGGACATCGAGGTGACCATCGGCGTCCAGGGGCGAGTTGACGATGTAATCGAAAAGTTTCTCCGCGACGGCGGGCTGAAGTCCGGTCCTTCAATGTGCTCACACGGTTCAGAAGGACACAGCTGCGGAGGCCACTAGTAATGATGGTGGCAGTCGCGAGCGGAAAGGGGGGCACCGGCAAGACCACCCTTTCCGCGGCGCTGGCCGATGCTTTGGGAGATGAGGTCATTCTTCTGGACTGCGACGTGGAGGAGCCCAACGCCGCTCTGCTGATGCATCCGGAATGGCTGGATCGCTACCCGGTACACACTCCGGTGCCGACTTTCCGGGCGGACGACTGCACTCAATGCGGAGAGTGTGTTTCAGTGTGTGCCTATAACGCCCTGGCGAAAATCGGCGACGACATTTTGGTGTTCAATCAGCTTTGTCACGGGTGTGGGGCGTGTCTCTACTTCTGTACGCCCAGAGCCCTGACCGAGGATTACCGTCAGATCGGCAGCGTACAGTGCGGACACTCCGGCAATGTACGCGTGGTTGAGGGGCGGCTGAACCTGGGGGAAGTCCTGGCTCCGGTGGTGATCAAAGCAGTCAAACGGGAATGCAAGGATGCTTCACGCGTGATCGTAGACAGTCCTCCCGGCACCTCCTGCCCCGTAATCGCCGCTCTGGACGGAGTGGACTTCTGTGTGATTGTAGCTGAGGATTCCGCTTTCGGCTTGCACGACATGCAGGCTTTGGTGGAAGTGCTGCGCGTGCTGCAGATACCCTTTGGGGTGGTGGTCAACCGGGCCGGCTTGGGTGACGACCGGGTGTTGCGGTTCTGCGAACGGGAAGGGATCAGAGTGCTGGAGAGCATCCCCTTTGACCGGCAGATCGCCCGTCTGACCGGGAGAGGCTACCTGTTCACTGCTGAGATGCCTGAATGGCGCCCTAAAATGCGCCGGATTTGGAGTGAGATTGAGGGGGTGCTTTCCGGTGCACGAAATAGTAGTGCTTAGCGGGAAGGGCGGCACCGGCAAAACCACCCTGGCCGCGTCCATCAGTAGTCACGTAGATCGTCTGGTCTTGGCTGATGCCGATGTCGACGCTCCCAATCTGCACTTGTTGCTGGACAGCCGATTGGTAGAGGAAAAGGCTTACTACGGTTCTCGAAAGCCGGTCTGTGATTTTGAGTTATGTACCGAATGCGGCTTGTGCACCAGCATTTGCCGATTCGGAGCGATTGTAAACGGTAAGATTGATGAACACCGCTGTGAAGGGTGTGAGTTTTGTTACCACGCCTGTCCCGAGCAGGCAATCAGGCTGGAAGACGCCCTCTCCGGCCATATCTTCGTGTCCGGAACCAGAACCGGGCCTTTTGTACACGCCCGGTTGGGAGTTGCCCAGGAGAACTCCGGTAAGTTGGTGAGTTCCCTGAAGAAGAGCGCCAGGGAAATAGCTGAGGAAGGGAACTACGGTTTCCTGGTTGTGGACGGGCCGCCGGGAATCGGTTGTCCGGTGATTGCCTCCATATCCGGGGCTGACCTGACGGTTATTGTGACTGAACCCACAACTGCCGGACTGCACGACCTGGAACGCGTTTTGGATCTGGCGGCGCACTTCGGAGTGCCGGCCGTGGTCTGTTTAAACAAGTATGATCTGGATCCCACTAAGGCCGCCGAAGTGGAGCACTTCTGTCAGGAACATGGGGTACCCCTGGTCGGCCGAATCCGTTTTGCGCCAGAAGTGGTGAAAGCCCAACTGGAGGGCCGGTTGCCCGGCGAAGGGGACGCCCCGCTGCGGGGCCAGTTTAATGAAGTATGGAGGAACATCCTCAAGCGCTTAGAAGCCTGATACTAACCATAATCGCTGGTTCACCCCCCTGGTTAAGCGGGAGTCTCTTTGGTCAAGGCGCAAAGGGACTCCCGTCCTTTGTCTGCCCAAGAGTAGGCCTCTACCTGACAAACAGGTAGTATTTGCTGAAAAAGGCAAGAATATCTGGTAGGATAGAATTAGGCTGGATAAGTTATGGAACGCAGGGCAGGTGTTTGGCTTAATGGAGGAACGTGTCCAACCGTATATGTGCTTCGCCTGTAGTCCCGACAACCCGATTGGCCTGAAACTGCAGTTTAAAGATGTCGGAGACACCCTGCAGACCAGCTTTACACCCCGTGACGAGCACCAGGGGTGGCCAGGCTGGGCCCACGGCGGGCTGGTAAGCACCGTGCTGGACGAGGCCATGGCCCAGTGGGTGTGGGCGGCGGGAGATCACGGCGATGACCGCAGAATTGAACGTGCGCTTCCGTAACGGCCTCCCGCTCGGCCGGACGCTCTTGGTGGAGGCGCGGCAGGTGAGCGCCCGGGGCCGGCTGCTGGAGCTGGAGGCAGAGGGGAAACTGGACGACGGAACGGTGATTGCCCAGGCGCGCGCTAAGTTCATGGTAGTAAGCCGGGAAGTCCTTGTGGGCTAAGGAGAAAAGGCGACGGGCAGAATAGCAATGGGGGGGGGTATCATTTCTGAACAGGGAAGAAGCCTATGCACTATTAAAGGAAAACCTGACGAACAAGAACCTGCTAAACCACTCGTTGGCTGTCGAGGCGGTGATGCGGCGTCTGGCGGTGAACTTCGATGAGGACGTCGAGAAGTGGGGCCTCGCCGGCCTGCTGCACGATATTGACTACGACCGTACGAAAGACGATCCACACCGTCACAGCCTGGAAGGCTCGGAGATGCTGGCCGAGCTCGGACTGCCTGAGGACGTGGTCTACGCGGTGAAGGTACACAACCACATTCATGGAGAGCCCCGTGTTTCACTGATGGACAAGGCCCTCTTCGCCGTTGACCCGCTGACCGGTTTTATCGTGGCCGGGGCGCTGATCCGCCCCGAAAAGAGCCTGGATGCCGTCGAGGTCCCCTTCCTGGCCAAGCGGTTCAAGGAAAAGGCCTTTGCGCGGGGTGCGAATCGGGAAACCATGGCGACCTATACCGAGCTCGAACTCACTTTCGAGGAATACCTGGGGGTGGGTCTGGAAGCAATGAAGGAAATATCAAAGGAGATTGGATTTTAGAGATAATGATTACCAAGAACGAAGTATTAGACTATATGCGCAAGGCGGCCTACCGGCCGCTGACTGAAGAAGAACTGCTGAATGTATTCGAGATCAAGACCCGCGGAAGGCGTAAGTTCGAGGCAATGCTCCGGGAAATGGAGTTGGAGGGCCTAGTCTACGTCACACGCGCGGACCGGTACGGTTTGCCCGAGAAGATGAGCCTGGAAGTCGGCCGTCTGCAGGGGAACGCGAAGGGGTTTGGGTTCGTCATTGCCGAGAAACCGGGTGAGTCTGACGTCTACGTCAGTGCCGCCAATATGAACGGGGCGATGCACAACGACCGGGTGGTGGTGCGCCTGATGCCGGGAAGGATCGGTAGCACCCGCAAACGTGAGGGAGAAGTGGTGAAGGTGCTCCAGCGGGGCAACCCCACTCTGCTCGGTACCCTGCACCGCACGCGCGGTGCCGGGTACGTCGTCGTGGATGATAAGCGGGTGCCATACGATGCGGTGATTAATCCCGGCAAGTTCGGCAAGGCGAAGGACGGTGACAAGGTGATCGTGGAGATCACCGATTGGCCTTCAGCCCGAAGGGGGCCGAGCGGGAACGTGATTGAGGTGCTGGGGCGCGAGGGTGACCCCGGCGTCGATATCCTGGCGCTTTGTCGGCGTTACGGACTTCCCGACGAGTTTCCGCCAAAGGTGCAGCAGGAAGCCGAGGCGATCCCCGACGAGATTACGTCGACGGACCTTGCCGGACGGGAGGATCTGCGCGACTGGACGGTCTTCACCATTGACGGTGCGGACGCCAAAGACCTGGATGACGCCGTCAGCTTGACCAAGATCAGACCCGATCTGTTCCGACTCGGGGTACACATTGCGGACGTCAGTCACTACGTCCGTGAGTTCAGCCACCTAGACCGTGAAGCCGCAGACCGCGGTACCAGTTTCTATTTGCCTGACCGCGTGATCCCGATGCTCCCGCAGCGCCTCTCAAACGGGATCTGCAGCCTTCATCCCAGGGTGGACCGGCTGACGATGTCGGCGACGATGGACATTAATAAGCACGGAGAAATTGTGAACTACCATATTTTCTCCTCGGTCATCCGAACCGTGGAAAGGATGACCTACACGGACGTGCGGCGCATCCTCCGGGACGAGGATGAAGAGCTGATCCAACGCTACCAGGCGATCGTCCCGATTCTGAAAGATATGGAAGAACTGGCCCTGATTCTACGCGAACGACGTTTCCGCAGGGGAGCCATAGACTTTAACCTGCCCGAGGCCAAGGTTATCCTGGATGAAGAGGGGCAAGTCAGTGAAATCCGCCGGGTGGAACGGAGCATCGCCGAGCAGATGATCGAGGAGTTCATGCTCGTCACGAACGAGACGGTGGCCCGTCACTTCTTCCGGCTGGAGGTGCCCTTCCTGTACCGGATCCATGAGAAGCCGGATGAGGAGAAGCTGGCCTCCCTGCAGGCCCTTTTACAGACAATGGGTTACTCCATCCCGGGCTTTCCGAACGTCCGCCCAGGCGCCTTGCAGAAGGTGTTGGAAGAGGTGGCCGGACGTAAAGAGGAGCGGATGATCAATGCCGTTACCCTGCGCTCGATGAAACAGGCTCGTTACAGCCAGGATCACGCCGGTCATTATGGACTAGCCGCTCAGGACTACAGCCACTTCACCTCTCCGATCCGGCGTTATCCCGACCTGATGATCCATCGGATCATCCGTGAGGTGCTGTCCGCCGGTACCCTGGACCCCCAGCGTATCGCGCAACTGCAGGCGGGCCTGCCCGAGACCGCCAAGCACTCCTCGGAGCAAGAGCGTCTGGCCATGGAGGCCGAACGTGAGGCCGTGGACAACAAGAAAGTGCAGTACATGCAGGACAAGCTGGGCGAGGAATTCGACGGCTTCATCAGCGGGGTGACCTCGTTCGGCATCTTCGTAGAGCTTGATAACACGGTCGAGGGGTTGATCACGATGACCAACCTCACCGACGACTACTACGACTACGAGGAGAAGAACTACCGACTCGTCGGGCAGCGCACGCGCCGGATCTTCCGCCTCGGTGATCCGATCCGGATCAAGATCGCTCGGGCCAATGCCGAGGACCGTAAGGTGGAGTTTATGCCGGTTGAGGGCGGTGTGGCCGTCACCGCTGACACGGCGCGTAGAACGGTGAGACCCGGGGGAGCCGTTTCACCGCGCAAGACGGAGGAGACCGGACGACGAACCAAGGTTAAACCCCGTTTTGGAAAACGTAAGGAGACCCCAACACGCAGCCGCCGAAAGCGATAAATAATACCCTGAACTTTCAACTGTCCTATGCTGCGGTGGGGGCAGTTGTTCTTTTGGGGATAAGCCGGTTCCACCTGTCCGGCAGGTAAAAACTGGCTCCTGACGGCAATAAGCCCGCAAACCGGAATGATTCTCCTTGACAGCAGTAGGCCTCTCCATTAGAATTGTTTTGTGTCACTTCAATCTGGAAATACTTTGTGATAGTGTCGTAACTCAGGAGGTAATGACTTGAACACCACCTTTATGGCCAGAAAAGAGGATATCGAGCATAAATGGTATGTCCTCGATGCCGCCGGCAAACCGCTTGGCAGACTGGCGACAGAAGCAGCCGTGATCTTACGCGGTAAGCACAGACCCATCTTTACGCCCCACGTCGATACGGGCGACAACGTGATCATCATCAACGCGGAGAAGGTCGTACTGACCGGCAATAAGCTGGATCAGAAAATGTATTACCGTCACTCAGGTTATCCCGGCGGGCTGAAGGAAATGACCTATCGTCAGCTTATGGCCAAGAAGCCTGAGGAAGCTGTGCGCAAGGCCGTGGTCGGTATGCTGCCGCACACGAAGCTCGGTGCCGTGATGGCGCAAAAGCTTAAGGTTTACAGCGGAATGGATCACCCGCACAAAGCCCAGAAACCCGAATTGTGGGAGAAGTAAAGGAGGGATAGACGCGAATGGCTAAGGTTCACTTTTACGGTACCGGTCGGAGAAAGAACGCCATTGCCAGGGTGTTTTTGATGCCCGGTCGAGGCAAACTGGTTGTAAACGATAAAAACGTACCCGATTATTTCGGTCGCCGGACCCTGGAAATGATTGTCAAGCAGCCGCTTGAAGTCACCGGTACGGTCGGCAGATTCGACTTGAGGGCTACGGTAAACGGTGGCGGAATCAGCGGACAGGCCGGAGCGGTACGTCTTGGTATCGCCAGGGCTCTGATTCAGGCTGATCCCAACCTTCGTCCCGCCTTGAAAAAGGCTGGGTTCCTCACCCGCGACCCGCGGATGGTGGAACGGAAAAAGTACGGACTCAAGAAAGCGCGGCGCGCACCCCAGTTCTCAAAGCGCTAAAACAAGTCCTCCCCGAACACATAGACCCTCCTTGGACCGCATATTCATTAGAAGAATGTGGATTAAGGGGGGTTTTGTTATGCCTGTCTGGATTGGATACTACCGCTTCGGATTCAAGCACCTGGTGGTGGTGGGTGCCGTCCTGCTCTTGCTGGTCAGCCTGATCCGGATTTTCACTTACACGGACAACTACCTGCAGGAGAAGACCATATCTGCTTTGTCCTGGATCCTATCCGGCAAAGTGATCGTGGTTGATGCCGGGCATGGTGGGAAGGACTCGGGAGCACGTAGCGACGATATTTGGGAGAAGGACGTCACGCTGGAGATTGCCGAAAAGCTGGCCAACCTGTTCCGTCAGGCCGGAGCGCAGGTGGTTTTGACCAGGGACGGGGATTTTCGGCTCGGCACCCGCCAGCGCCAGGATCTGATCCTGCGCGGTGAACTGGCCAATGAGCACGAAGCGGACGCGGTAATCAGCATTCATACCAACAGTTATCCCGCTGATCGCCGGCAGCGCGGTGCACAGACCTTCTCCCAAGTCGGCGAGGAACAGAGCAAGAAACTGAGTGAGGCGATCCAGGCCGAGATCATCCGCCTGCTCGGCAACACCGACCGTACTCCGCGCCAGGCCGATTACCGTCTGGCCCGTACCGCCGAGATGCCGGTAGTGATCGTGGAAGTGGGGTTCCTGTCCAATCCGAAGGAACTGAAACTCCTGTTGGATTCGGGCTATCAGGAGAAGATGGCCTACGCTGTCTACTCCGGCGTGGTCAAGTACTTTGCCGAATTAGCGATGCCGACTACCGAATGGGTGGATGAAAAGATCATCGAGACCTTCCGCCAGAATACCGGCCAAACCGTCCCCGAACCCTAAATTGGAGGAGCGCTACGCTTGCCTGCGAGGGCCCTCGCAACGGGAATTATCAATGAGTCAGGGGAGTGTCTCCCCTGACTTGGGCTTGTTGGGTGTCAGCCAGAAGGATATACTAGGAAGCAGATATCTGCACAGTTTTGTGCGTGAAAAGAGGCGTTGATCCATGCCGATGTCAATCTTAGTGGCCCGTCTGGAGCTTGGCAAAGTGCACTGCCGCTTGTGTTGTGACGGTGAAAAGGTATTCCTGGAGGATTCCGTGGAGGAGATCCAATCCCGCGTTCAGGAATACCTGGAGCGGGATCTGGAGTACAAGACCAGTGAATGGGTGGACGGTAAGGAAGTAAGAAAGGTGATCACCGCGGCACCAGGCACGGCGGAACACTTCAGCGCCTTGGTCTGGCATTACATTCCGCACCGCGCCAAGGTAGGCGTTTCGGTAATTAAGAACGAAGGCAAGGTTTCCTTTGAAGAACGGGCCGAAATCCTGCGGGACGACCTGTAGCTAACAATCCAGCTATTTCTCGGGCTCTTCCTCGATACAACTCCATCAGGCGATATATTTCACCCATCAGACCTGTGGTCACTTGCAGACCCAGGTCTTGTAGTTTGTCGGAGGTGATCGGGAAGTCGTGCGTCCACTGGCCGCTGGTCAAGGTGCGGGTGACTTCCCGGGCGTTTTCAACGTCCATTTTGCCGGCAATCAGGTAAAATACGAAGGCTTCCACCTGGAGCATGGCCTTTGAGGCAATGTCGGCCAGGATCATGGTCTCGTCCCGGACCCGTTCCTTGCCTTTTTGGCGCACGGCCTCTAGAATAGAGGCTGCGGGATATTTGCCGAGTTGGGGATCTACTGGTCCTAAAACGGCGTTTTCATCCATTATTATCTCGTCCGCCGCCAGGGAGATCATTGTGCCGCCCGACATTGCGAAGTGTGGCACGTGCACTGTAACCTTGGCCGGGTGCTTCAGAAGCGCCCGCGAGATCTGCTCCGAAGCCAAGACTAGGCCACCCGGGGTATGCAGCACGATGTCGAGCGGCAGTTCGGGCGGAGTCAGGCGAATCGCGCGTAGAACCTGTTCCGAGTCCTCAATATTGATGTAGCGCGTGAGCGGTATGCCGAAGAGACTGATCAGTTCCTGGCGGTGGATCAGGGTGATCACACGGGAACCGCGTTTCTTCTCGATTTGGCGGATTAGCTTGATGCGGGCACCATTGATGTTGCGTTGCCGGTTTATCATCGGCACCACGGTGATCAAGATAAACAGGATCAAGAACAATTCAAAGAAAGAAACGTTCAACCGATTCGCCTCCTAGCTCTAGTCTTTGCCGAAGACGCCGGATTCTTGTGTTACCCGAGTCTGTTTATCCAAAATATAATCAGTTCAGACCGTAATCCAGGAAGGAGTTGTTACCCTATGTTGCCTGTTGCGAAACTTTACTCAGCATTGGCTTTCGCGGAAACCAACCGACTGTTTGATCAGTTAAACAATGTCTACGCCAAACTTCCCTCGACGACCTGCAAGCGGTGTGGAACCTGCTGTTCCGATCCGCCCCCGGCTACGATTGTCGAATTTCTGAATGTCTATCGGTATGTGCGGGACAACCTGCCGGAGCGCCACCAGGAATTGGTGCGCAAGGCCGCCGAGTTCTTTTTCCTCGACCTGGTTAAGGTGGAGATGCGCTGTCCATTCCTGAATGAGGAGGACAACCGTTGCCTGGTCTACGAGGTGCGACCGTTCAGCTGCCGAGCCTACGGTCAGCTGACGGAAGAGGAATTCAACAAGCGTAACACCACCCGGATGCTGGGCGATATCTCCGATCACTACTGGCGGGAATTCGGCTTCACCCTGCCTACTGAAGTTCTGGACTTTAAGCTTCCCTACTGTACGGACTTGGAGAATCCAGAAGGCAAGGTGGACGGCGAAATGGTCGATGCCGGACTGGTCTATCTGCTGGAGCAGGATGCCCGAATCGTCCCCGCCCAAATCGTCTATGAGCAGGCCACTCTGGTCCCCCTGCCGTACCACCTGGCGATGACCGCTTTGGCGGACGGTATCCGGGCTAAGCGTCCGGAAGTGATGAAGGAGTACCTGGAGAAGGGTGAGGGCCCGTTACTGGACAAGTTCCTGGAGCGTACTGAACGCTTCAAGTTCTAGAAGCCGCAGAGGATAGGCCCTTAGCTAAGTCTGCCGCTTTGGGGGAGAAATAGCCGAATGAGCCTGGAACTCCTGTTTATTACCGCTTTCGTGGTGGGCCTGACCGGAGCCATGGCCCCGGGGCCGTTGCTGACCCTGACCGTGGCCGAGGTGGCCAAACGCGGCTTCTGGGCCGCTCCGCTCCTGATGGTCGGTCACGCCGTATTAGAAGGCGCCCTGATCATCGCCTTGACCCTGGGATTAGCCACCTATCTGATTATGAACGAGGTAATGGGTGCGATTGCCCTACTGGGCGGAATCTTCCTGCTCTGGATGGGCTATACCATCGCCCGTGATGCCCTCAAGAACCGGATGAGCCTTTCATCCACCCAGGAAGCGGCGACGACCGACCGCACCACGCGGGTGCCGATGGGCGCGCCGCGCCTGATGGGGCTCGGTATTTTGACCAGTGTCTCCAACCCCTATTGGTCCCTCTGGTGGGCTACCATCGGCCTCGGCTATATTACTTTGTCTTTGGAGCAAGGATCGGTCGGTCTAGCCGCGTTTTTCACGGGCCACATCCTGGCCGACTTCTTCTGGTACGGGCTGATCGCAGCCGCGATCGTGGGCGGCCGGCGGTTCTTTACCCCGGCCATCTACCGCGGTGTACTCACCGTGTGCGGTGTCTTTTTGGTCGGGCTGGGGGGCTACTTCATCAACAGCGGGATCGTGCGCTTCGGCCTGATATAGAGCAGGGAAACTCGGTCGAGAAAGATGCCTACCTTGAAAATACCAACACCTGGAAGGTGCACAGCACCACACAATAATTTTCATCATTTGTGATGCCGATCATTGGACCGGAGTGGGGATCGGTGTTGTATAAAATGGATAGTAACTCAACGGCCGGAACCACTGAGGTTCCGGCCGTTTTTGCGTAATGGTGATTAAAAGAGCTTCGCAGCTACCTCTGTGTTACCGTAACACTCTTGGTTGAGGTATCCCAGTCCACCCGGGTGTCTAGGTTTTCGCTAACGAAACGTAGCGGGAGCAAGACGCGACCGGAGATCAGGACAGGCTGCACAGAGGCGTTGTCCGGATCGATGCGCACCGTCCGCCAAGTGCCGCCGTTATTGGTGCTGATCTGGGCGTTGTTGCTGTTCACCCAGACCCGAACCATTCTGTCTCCCTTGGTTACGGTGGCCATCTGCTTGGAACCGTCCCAGCCCAGCCCCCAGCCCAAGGGTTCCCCGACGTGCCGAATCGGTAACATAGTACGTCCCTGAATGATACGCGCATCCATGTCTGTCGGCTGGTGGTATATACCGTTCATCCAACGTCCGCTTTGCCCGATTACGAAGCGAGCCTGGATGTTAACCGGGAAGGATACTACGCTCACCGCCTTGGACTCCAGGGCTAATCGGCTGTCTGTGATCTTGCTGATCAACTCCAGGTCATAGCTGCCGCCAGGAGTCCCGGTGGGGAGGTTCAGAGTCACAGTCTCTGCTCTGGAAGTCGTTGACCTAACCAGCGAAAGGCTCTTCGAGACCAACAGCTGCCCGTCAGGCTTAAGTAGTCTCGCTTCCACGTTTCCGGACGCTTCGGACGTGTAGGTAAACTTGACGTCCACCTTGTCTCCGGTATTCACCCGTACCGGTTGTGCCGCAGTGGGAGACTGGACTTTTACGGTGATCGGGTCTTCCACGATAACGGCTTGGGTTTCAGTATCCAGCACCTTGCCGCTGTACTTGGAGGTGATGGACAGGTTGTACTTTCCCGGGGCGGCGCTACCGGGAATACTGACTGTGGTGGTCTTGGTCTTTTTGGTGGTGGTCTTCGCGAGTGAGGAACCGGCCGAAGCCAGGACCGAGCCGTCCGTTTTCAAAATCTTGACCTCGATGTCGGCATCCGCAGTCGCGGTGTAGTCAAACTTCACCGTAACGGTGTTGCCTGCTTTCACGGTGACCGGGTTGCTCTTGGTGGGGCCGGTGATATCGGCGGTAGCCTTTGTGTCGATGATAACGGCTTCTCTTTCCGTGTCATAGACCGTCCCACCGGGGACTTCAATCATCAGGTCATACTGACCCGCTGCCGCTGTGGTCGGGATGGTAATGCTGAAGGTCTTGGACTTGGTACTGGTCGCTTTTTCGAAAGTTAAAGGAGCCCGAAGCCTTGTGTCGGAGTTTCGCACCTGAAGGACCATATCCAGTGTGACCTGATTGTCGGCTTTATAGTCAACGCTCAGAGACAGTTTATCGCCGGGAAACAGCGAGACCGGCTTGGATTTGGTCGGTGCGGTAATGTCGATCGTGGCCTTGGTTTCCACGATCACCGCCTCTTGTTGAGTGTGCAGGACGGTGTTTCCGCTCTTGGTAACGACCACGACATTGTACTTGCCGAGAGCGGCCCCGGCCGGAACGGTTAGTACCGTGCTCTTGGATGCAGTGCCGGCCGCAAGGGTCTCTTCTTTGGAGATCAGAACGGTGCCGTTTGACTGTACCAAGCGTACGAATACGGCGGTGTTAGCAGGGACGCTGTAATCGTACTTAACCGTCACACTGCCGCCGGGGGCGACGGTGACCGGATTGCTCTTAGTGGGAGCGGTGATTTCGGCCGTAGTAGATGGCTTTTTCTTTACCTCGATGGCACCAGCCTCCTGGTTACTGGCGGCGCTTCCATTAACACTCAGGGCCAAAGTATACGTCCCTTCTGGCGTAGATGCCGGGATGTCCACGGTGGTGGTCTTGGAGGTCAGACTGGTGGTCTCGCTAAGATTGACCGTTTTCCCAGCTACGTTGTTTCCGACCACAATATTCAGTGATGTAGCTACTTCTTCAACTGTGTATTTGTACTCTACGGTCACGGCTTCACCGGCAAAAACCTCCACCGGGGCAGCCTGTGAAGGCAAGACGATGGCCACGCTCGCCGTGATCGGGGCCACCGTGAAAGCGTTGCTGAGACTCTCCAGGACCTGGTCTGAGACTAAGGTAAAACCGTAGTTGGACCAGGTGGCGGAAGTATCGATCGGGAATTCGATGGTGGTCGAACCCGATGCTCCCAGAATGATGTTATCTCTAACATAGCTGGTGGCACCGTTATCGGAGATGGCTCTGGCTGTGGCGTTGATGTTCATACCGGTTTTGTTCGTCCACTTGACGGTAATCTTTACGGTCTGTCCCGGGTAGACCGTCAGTTTGTCTACCGTGATGTTAGTCAACGGTGAACAGGTCTTCAGCCTGTGCCGCTGATGCTGCAAAGAGCATTAGGGCTAGCAGCAGGCTGAACAGGACCACAAAGAGACTTCGCCGGGAAACTGTTTTTGAATCCATGGGGGGTTACCTCCCTATCCAATTATGAGCGTTTGATAAATAGACGCCTTAATCGGTAATCTGGTTTGGAAAAAACGGATTACATATTCCGGAATTCTTAGACAATACAACGAAGGTTCGACAGGTCTGGTGGTAAATACCTTTTCCCTAGGGTAAAATAAAGCTGTTGAATTGCCCCAGGGAGGTGCAACTGTATGTCTATAGTTTTTATGGGAATCGTTCCCCATCCTCCGATAATGGTCCCTGAGGTGGGCGGCTCCGAGGCCCGTGCGGTGAAAGAGACCCAGGACGCCCTGCAAGAACTGGGTCAGCGCATTGTGAACAGCGGGGCGGAGACACTGGTCATTATTTCGCCCCACGGTCCGGTATTCCGAGATGCGGTGGGTCTTAACGTGGCGGTGCGGGCACAGGGTGATCTGGGCCGTTTTCAGGCTCCGGAAGTGGATTTCGACCTGGAGACCGACCAGGAACTAGCCGCCACCATTGCGATGCTCAGCCGAAACCGTGATCTGCTCATCGCCAGCCTCGAGGAGCAGAGTGCCCGGCGGTACGGCGGGGCGGAACTTCTCAAGCTAGACCACGGTGTCACGGCACCGCTTTACTGGCTTTGGAAAGCAGGCGTCAACACCCGGCTTTTAGAAGCGGGGATGAGCTTTTTACCCCCCAAGAAACTATACACCTTCGGGCAGTTGGTTCGCGAAGCGGCCGATGAACTGGGACGGAAGGTGGCTCTGTTGGCCAGCGGCGACCTTTCCCACCGGATCACACCGGACGCACCCGGGGGTTACAGCCCGCAGGGTGCGGAGTTCGATGCTGAAATCGTAAAACTGATTAAAGGTGCGGACTCTCGCGGGATAGTGGATATTGACCGTGATTTGGCCGAAGAGGCCGGAGAGTGCGGCCTGCGCCCAATCATTATGATGCTGGGGGCCTTGGATGGCTACGCCTGGGAGGGGGAAGTGCTCTCCTACGAGGCCCCCTTTGGCGTGGGCTATATGGTCGCTGAACTGCGTCCACGGGAAAAGACGGATGAAGCAGCCCTGGACGAGACCTTGCAGGAGGAGTACCGGCAAGCGCAGTCAGAGCACCGTCAGCAGGAAAGCTACCTGGTCCACATTGCCCGGCAGCGCCTGGAGAACTATATCCGAGGTGTTCGGAAGATGCCTGATCTGGGCGAGGTGCCCACCGATTTCAGGAAACCGGGCGGTGTATTCGTGTCCATTAAGAAGGACGGTATGTTGCGCGGTTGCATCGGCACGATTCTGCCCACCAAAGACTCCGTTGTTGAAGAAGTCCTGGACAACGCCGTTTCAGCCGGCACCCGTGACCCCCGATTTTTCCCGGTGCGGCCGGAAGAACTGAATGAACTGGACTATTCGGTCGATGTGCTCGGTGAGCCTGAGCCTGTCAGCGGAATAGACGAGCTTGATCCGAAGCGATACGGGGTGATCGTCTCCCGCGGCCGGCAGGTCGGCCTGCTACTGCCTGATTTGGAGGGCATCGACACGGCGGAGGAGCAGGTCGAGATTGCCCGGCAAAAGGCCGGTATCGCACCGGGTGCCAAGGTAAAACTGGAACGGTTTCTGGTCACGAGGTACAAGTAGTCAGAATTCAGGAGTCAGAATTCAGGAGTCAGTAGTCAGAATAAGGGCAATTTATGGTCTTGGACTATTCTGAATCCTGAATTCTGAGTACTGAAATTGGAAGGATAAGGGATGCGCAAAGCACGTTTTTATGAAACCGAAGAGGGAAAGGTACACTGCCGGCTCTGTCCCAACCAGTGCGTGATCAGGGATGAGAAGACCGGCATTTGTCGGGTGCGGAAGAACATCGGAGGGGAACTGTTCACCACAAACTACGGACAAATCACCTCCTATGGCATGGACCCGATTGAGAAGAAACCGCTGTATCATTTCTATCCGGGACACGAGATCCTGTCTGTGGGTACTACGGGATGTAACCTGCACTGCGAGTTCTGCCAGAACTGGGAGATCGCCCACGGCAGCCCCTCGACCGTAGCCGTGACGGCCCGGCAGGTGGTCGAGATGGCCCTATCCCAGAAAGACCGAGACTGTGTGGGAATCGCCTACACCTATTCCGAACCGTCCGTCTGGTACGAGTTTGTGTATGATTGCGCGGTGCTGGCGCACGAGGCCGGGCTCACCAACGTCCTGGTGACCAACGGATTTATCGAAGCCGAGCCGCTGGACGTCATCCTGCCTTACATTGACGCGATGAATGTCGACGTGAAGGCCTTTACCGACGACTTCTACCGGAAGGTCTGTAAGGGCGGGCTCAAGGCTGTTCTGCGTACTGTTGAACAGGCCGTGCCCCGCTGTCACGTGGAGTTGACCACGCTGTTGGTTACCGGCCTTAATGACGAACCCGATGAGATCACCGCGCTCAGGGACTGGGTGGCCTCGGTCGACCCGTCGCTTCCCCTGCACCTGTCACGGTATTCACCCCGGTACAAGATGACGGACAGGCCGTCTACACCGATGGATACCATGCGTATGGCCCGGGAGATCGCGATGGAGAAGCTGTCCTACGTCTACCTGGGTAACGTCTGGGATGACGAAGCGGCGGACACCTTCTGCCCACAGTGTCATAAGAAGGTCGTGGACCGTACCGGCTTTCTGGTGCGCAGCCTGGCTCTGGACGCGGAAAACCGCTGTACATTCTGCGGCTTCCAGATCAATATCCTGGGCAGGGCCCGGGTTTCCGATCCCCTGCGGGGGTAGAGTGACTTTTTGCAGGAATATGACAATTTATCTCGAAGATTTGTCACGGGGGAGTATCTCCCCCGTTCGGCGTTTCCGTTCTTATTTTGGGTGTTGCATTAATATACATCGGTTTGTATAATTATAAGCATTAGTTTTTGCGGGGGAATGAAGATGATCAATGTCGGAATCATCGGCGCAACCGGATATACCGGAGCGGAGCTGGTGCGGCTGTTGGGGCACCACCCGGAAGCCGAACTGGTTGGGCTCACCTCCCGTACTTACCGGGGTGAACCCTACTGGCGAGTTTATCCACACCTGAAGGATTACGTAGACCTGGACTGTGAAGAGCTGGATCTGGTTCAACTAGTTAAACGGAGCGATGTTCTGTTCATAGCCTTACCGCACGGGCATTCGATGGATGTGGCGCGTGAGGTGCTGAAAAAGGGCAAAAAACTGGTCGACCTAGGGGCCGATTTTCGCATCCGCGAGGCGCGCATCTACGAGCAGTGGTACGGTGTCGACCATACCGCACCCGAGTTGCTGAATCAGGCTGTGTACGGTTTACCCGAAATATACCGTGATGCTGTCCGGGAGACGAGTCTTGTGGCAAACCCCGGCTGTTACCCGACAGCGTCCATCCTGGCGTTGGCTCCCCTGTTGCGCCGGGGGCTGGTCTACACAGACAGCATCATCGTCGATGCTAAGTCGGGCGTTTCCGGGGCGGGCCGTAGTTTCTCCCTGAAGGGTCATTTTGCGGAAACCAATGAAAACTTCCAGGCGTACAATGTGGCCTCCCACCGGCACACCCCGGAGATCGAGCAGGAACTCAGCCTGCTGGCCGGTGAGGAGCTACTGATCAACTTCACGCCGCATCTGGTGCCGATGACCAGGGGGATCCTGGCCACGGTGTATGTGAACCTGAAGAAATATTATGACCGTGAAGAGCTTTACACGATCTTTGCGGAGTTCTACCGTGACGAGCCCTTTGTCCGTCTGTTGCCGCCGGGAGTGCTGCCTCAGACCAAGGCGGTGGCCGGGTCCAACCACTGTGACATCGGGATTGTCTCGGATTCCCGGACTAACCGCGCGATCATCCTGTCTGCCATCGACAACCTCGTTAAGGGGGCTTCGGGGCAGGCGATCCAGAATATGAATCTGATGCTGGGCATCGACGAGACCACCGGACTGATGTCCCCGGGCCTGTATCCGTAGTCGCGGAGGGAAACGGGGACAGATCACCCTTTCCCGATTTTAAGGAGAGAGGTACTCGATTCCACTTCTAACCTCACACCTCTCACTTCTCTTATAGGAGGCCATCCATTGAATAATACACCCTTTACATACATTGAGGGCGGGGGGGTAACCTCACCGCAGGGTTTCTCCGCCAGCGGCGTTTACGCTGGACTGAAGAAAAAGGATCCGGATCTGGCGGTCCTCTATTCCCAGGTTCAATCCGCCGTGGCCGGAGTCTTCACCATTAATCGGGTGAAGGCCGCCCCGCTTCTGGTAACCATCCCCCGGGTGGCCGCGGGCGCGGCACAGGCCCTGGTTGTGAACAGCGGAAACGCCAACGCCTGTACCGGCGAGGACGGGATCGGAGACGCCTACGAGATGGGCAGGCTGACCGCTGACCTGCTTGACCTGCCGGAGGATCGTGTGCTCGTCGCCTCTACCGGTGTGATCGGGGTGCGTCTTCCTGTGGATCGGATTGCCGCCGCACTGCCGTCCGCCGTGGCCGGGCTCAACCGGGAAGGCGGAGTGAAGGCCGCCCGGGCGATCATGACCACCGACACGGTATCAAAGCAGGCGGCCGTATCTTTCGCCCTCGGCACCCACAGAATAACCGTAGGCGGGATGGCCAAAGGCTCGGGGATGATCCACCCGAATATGGCCACCATGCTCGGCTTTGTAACCACGGACATCGCGCTTCGTCCGCAGCACCTGCAGGAGGCGCTGCGTTACGCCAACGAACGTTCCTTCAATATGATCAGCGTGGACGGGGATACCAGCACCAACGACATGCTCCTCGTTCTGGCGAACGGTTTAGCCGGCAACGATCCGGTGGAACCGGGCACGCCCGAATTTGCCTTGTTCCGCGAAGCCCTGACCGCGGTCTGCATTAAACTGGCGAAGATGGTCGCCCGTGACGGCGAGGGCGCCACCTGTCTCCTCGAGGTTCGGGTCAAAGGCGCCCCGACCGAAGAAGACGCCCAAAAAGCGGCCCGGGCGATATCAGCTTCAAGCCTGGTTAAGGCCGCCATATTCGGCCGCGATGCAAACTGGGGCCGGGTGATCTGCGCGGCCGGGTATTCTGGGGCGGAGTTCAACCCGAACTCCTTTGATGTCCATCTGGGTGACCTGCCAGTCGCCCTGGCGGGGCGCGGGCTGGAGTTTGATGAGCAGCGGGCCACTGCGATACTGAAAGAAGACCCCGTAGTCGTGACCGTGGATCTGCACTCCGGCGATGCCGTGGCGGTGGCCTGGGGCTGCGACCTGTCTTACGACTACGTGAAAATCAACGCCGCTTACCGCACATGAGGGATGTGGGAGGTGGGAGGTTAGAGGTGAGAAGAGAAGGTGACGGGAAGAGAAAGCAATTGGGAGTGGAAGAAAAAGAAGAGAGACGAGGCGGAGAAGAGGGAGAAATCTGGAAGTGAGCACAGGGCTGGACCCTGAGTTTGGAGGAATGAGAATGACCTTAACGGCTATTGAAAAGGCGAACATTCTGGTCGAAGCCTTACCTTACATTGAAAAGTTTCACGGTAAGATTGTGGTTATCAAGTATGGCGGTCATGCCATGGTCAATGATGAGCTCAAACAGGCCGTAATGACTGACATTGTATTGATGAAATACGTCGGGATGCATCCGGTCATCGTCCATGGCGGCGGGCCGGACATTACCGACATGATGAAAAGGCTCGGTAAAACCACCGAGTTTGTAAACGGGCTTAGGGTCACCGACAAGGAGACCATGGAGATCGTAGAGATGGTCCTGGTGGGTAAGGTAAACAAAGAGATCGTGGCCAGGATCAATAAGCTCGGCGGTCGTGCCATCGGGCTCTGCGGCAAAGATGCCAACCTCTTCGAGGCCCGGAAAAAGGTCGCCGAGATGCGGCGGGCGGACGGCACCCGGGAAGAACTGGATATCGGCTTCGTCGGAGAGGTTTCCGCGGTCAACCCGGAGATCGTAATCACCGTCTTCAAGGAAGGGTACATCCCCGTTATCGCCCCGACAGCGGTCGGTAGCGACGGGGAGAGCTACAACATCAACGCCGACTATGTGGCCGGCAAGCTGGCCGAGGCGCTGGGTGCCGATAAGCTGGTACTGCTCACCGACGTTGAAGGCATCCTGACCCGCAGGGAGGACAAGGACTCCCTGATTTCCGCGCTTAAGATGAGCAAGGTGGAAGCCTTGAAGAATGCCGGGGTGATCTCGGGCGGAATGATTCCGAAGGTTGATGCCTGCCTCGATGCCCTGCGTGCCGGGGTGAACCGCACCCACATCCTGGACGGCCGGGTGCCGCACGCCATCCTGCTCGAGGTGTTCACGGACGAAGGGGTCGGCACCATGGTGGTTAAGTAGCACCAATTGCAGGGAGAAGGTTGCACCGATGGGTGACCAGAAAGCAATCATCGCTATGAGCGATCAGTATATTATGCGCACCTACGGCCGCCTGCCGATCGCATTGGTCAGAGGGCAGGGGCTCTACGTATGGGACGCTGACGGCAAACGCTACCTGGACTTCGTTTCCGGCCTGGCCGTTGATTCCCTGGGACACTGCCACCCGCGGGTGGTGGCCGCGATTCAGAATCAGGCCGCGCAGTTCATGCACTGTTCCAACCTCTACCACATTGAGCCGCAGGCCCGCCTGGCCAAACTGCTGGTTGAAAACTCGGTCCTGGACCGGGTCTTCTTCTGCAACAGCGGGGCCGAGGCGATCGAGGCCGCGATCAAGCTGGCGCGCAAATACGCCAAGAAGAAACACGGCCCCGAACGGTACGAAATCATCTCCGCCTATAATTCATTTCACGGGCGTACCCTGGCTGCGATTACAGCCACCGGGCAGGCTAAGTTCCAGCAGGGCCTGGAGCCGCTGCCGGATGGCTTCAAGTATGCTATCTTCAATGACCTGGAATCACTCAAGTCTGTAATCGGCCCGCATACGGCCGCCGTTCTGCTCGAACCGATACAGGGTGAAGGCGGAGTCAATGTCGCGGACGGGAAATACTTAGAGGGGGTTCGCCGCCTGTGTGACGAGCACGGTCTCCTGTTGATTCTGGATGAGGTTCAATGCGGCTTGGGCCGCACCGGACGGCTGTTTGCCTATGAGCACTACGGAATTACCCCCGACATTATGGCCCTGGCCAAGGCGCTTGGCGGGGGCTTCCCGATCGGGGCGATGCTGGCGACAGAGGAAGCAGCTTCGGGGTTTGCCCCCGGTGACCATGCCTCCACCTTCGGCGGGAATCCGCTGGCTTGTGCAGCGGGTTTGGCCGCGGTGCAAACCATCATCGAAACTAAACTGGTGGAGCACAGTGCAAAGGTCGGGGACTATTTCCTGGGGCGTCTGCGGGGATTGCAGGACCGGTACCCGTTTGTTAAAGAGGTCCGGGGCAAGGGGCTGCTCCTTGGAATGGAATTGAGTATTAAGGCGGGCGGTGTGGTCACGCGTTGCCGCGAGCAGGGTCTTCTGATCAACTGTATTGGGGACCATACTCTGCGCTTCATCCCCCCCTTGATTGTGACCGGGGCGGATGTGGACGCCGCGCTGAAAATCGTCCGGGCGGCGCTGGATCAGGAAGGGGAGGGATAAGCTTTGGCGAACCTTAAAAACCGCGACCTCATCTCCATGCGGGATTTATCCGCTGAGGAAATCGGGTACATTCTGGTAATGGCTACCAAGCTCAAAGCGCTGCAGAAATCCGGACAGCCCCATGCTCTGTTGCCCGGCAAGTCCCTGGCCATGATCTTTCAGAAGCCGTCCACGCGTACCCGTGTTTCCTTTGAACTGACCATGTTCCAGCTCGGCGGACACGCCCTGTACCTAAACGCCGGAGACATTCAGCTGGGCCGCGGTGAGACCGTGGCCGACACGGCACGGGTGCTCTCGCGCTACGTAAATGCGATCATGATCCGTACCTTCAAACAGTCCGATGTGGAGGAACTGGCCCAGTACGCCTCTGTTCCGGTCATCAACGGCCTGACTGACCTGGAGCATCCCTGCCAGATCTTGGCCGACCTGCTGACTATCAAGGAACGTAAACACCGCCTGGCCGGATTGAAGCTGGCCTGGGTCGGTGACGGTAACAACGTGTCCCACTCGTTGATGCTGGCCTGTGCCAGGCTGGGGATGAACATCACCCTGGCCGTACCCGAGGGGTATGATCCCGACCCCGATATCGTTGGTGCCGCTCAGGAATACGCCGCCGGAACCGGTGCTTCCGTCGTCCTAACCCGCGATCCTGCCGTCGCGGTTAACCGCGCGGATGTGGTCGTCACCGACACCTGGGCCTCGATGGGGCAGGAGGGTGAGCATGCCGAGCGGATCAAGGTCTTTGAGGCCTATCAGGTCAACAAGACCCTGGTGTCCCTGGCCAACAAGGACTACATATTTATGCACTGCCTCCCCGCCCACCGGGGCGAGGAAGTGGTGGACGAGATTATGGACGGCCCGCACAGCGTGGTCTGGGACGAGGCCGAAAACCGGCTGCACGTGCAGAAAGCACTGGTAGCCCTGTTTCTAGGTGCTAATGTATAATAGTTGAAACCTAGTGAGGGAAACGGGGACAGGCTGCTTTTTCAGCGTTCCATTTCGAAAAGGCAAGCCGTATGTGAAGAGAAAAAGATGCCTGTCACCGTTTCCCTCACTAGGTTTCAACTATTATACATTAGCACCTAGAAACAGGGATACCAGTGCTTTCTGCAC
>JAHRFU010000004.1 GCA_019084485.1 Desulforudis sp.
GCAAACATAGCACTATTATTATACCGTACAACTGAGCCCTTGTCTAGCCAAATATTAGGATGCTGTGGCACCGCGTTTTCTGGTTTTGGCGAAGGTCTGTTCAGGTTTTTCAAGGGATCTAGCATCTGTGGCACCGTTTTTTACGGGGCTGGTGTCAAACTCAAGAATGAGTGGTCGATTTCCACCGGAACAGGTGGTCGATTTGCTCCGGAATACGCACTAACAAAAGTCATCTGCCCGGTTTTATCCAGCGTCGCTTATTCGTCAGCCCGTTTTCGGTGTTATATTTCGGTTTTTTCCGGACACCTATTTCGGTCACGCACAAAAAGTGTCCGGATTAGACTGAAACAGGTGTCCGGATTCATCCGAAATGCCTGTCCGGACTAAACCGAAATGGGTGTCCGTTTTGGTCCGAAGTACGCAATCTTTCTGTCCGGGAGTTGGCCAGACAAGTAGAAGAGGAGATGGAGAAAACCCAGTATAGTCTTAAAGACTTGCTGTTTGATCTTCGGGAAGGTATGCATGCTTACCGGGGAAGAGGACTAAGTTCAATTTGAGGAAATGGTTGTGAAATGGGAAAAAGAGTAAGTCAAACGTACCAAGACGCAAACGTATGAAAAGGCCAGGCAGGCTTGCAATGGCCAAGAAGTGGGTTGGGACCTACAACCATAAACTGCTCTGTACCACTAAAGGGCACGTCAACAAAAGAAGTTGAAAATCTGGGCGGAAAGAGTGCGGTCGAACTGATGTCTCTTTATTAGTTGTGCCAACTCGCTCTCCGACAACCGGCGGCGAGTCTGAGCATTTATCGTGGACTCAATGGACAAAGGGCTTCACCTCAGTCAGGACATATCTTTTCGCAAGTATAGCACACACCCTAGGCATTTACAATATTTAACAATTGACGTAACTGGCAAGATACTTAACGTAGTAGTACTAGGTCTGCACATTGGGCGGTGGGATGATTCGAACCTTTGTTATGCGATATCCGTGCAGTTCAGCGACCTGCAGCTGGTAGTCGCCGACCTCGACTTCATCTCCAAGCTTAGGGGTTTTGCCCAACGTATTGAAAACCAACCCACCCAGCGTGTCGTACTCCGTCTCTTCTGGAACTGGGATACCGAATCGATCGGTAGCTTCTTCAATAAGAGTCCGCCCGCTGACCAGATATTGGCCTCCTTCTTCCTTCTGAACATCCGGTGGTTCGTTGTCAAACTCATCTTGGATTTGGCCTACCAGTTCTTCCAGCACATTCTCCAACGTAATTAAGCCTACGATACCACCGTATTCGTCAATTACAATAGCCATATGCTGCCGATTTCGTTGAAAGCGCCTCAAGAGCCTGTCAAGAGTAAAACCCTCGGGTACAGCCGTGATCTCACGTTGAATGGATTCAAGACTTGTTCCCTGCAAACGCGATAGGTCTTTGATGTGTACCAGACCGAGAACATGGTCGAGATCCCGGTCGCAAAGGGGGAACCGGGTATGTCCTGACAGGTTTGCGGTTGTCAGGTTCTCATCAAGAGAGCGCTGGCGGTCCAGATAAACGACCTCTGGACGGGGGACCATGACATCACTGGCGACCTTTTTTTCGAAATTGAAGACGTTCTGCAGGAGCTCCTTTTCACTCCTCCTCAACAACCCGCTTTGATAGCTCTCTGAAACTAAGAGCCTTAACTCCTCTTCCGTGTGGGCCTTCTCATGTGCGCCGGCCGGTTCTACTCCAAGTAGACGGACAATCCGGTTGGCCGCTCCATTGAGCAACCAGATCGCTGGGTAGAAAATAACGAAGAAGAACCGCATAGCAGGAGCGAGCAACAGAGAGAGCTTCTCCGCCCGCTGAATGGCCAAAGATTTAGGGACCAACTCACCAAAGACAACGTGCAGGATGGTGATGAAGCTGAAGGCTATAATGAATGATACCGTATGCAATACTGCAGGGGAGGATATGTTTAGAACGTTCAGGAAAAGAGGTTCAAGAAGACGGGCGACAGCAGGCTCTCCAAGCCAGCCGAGTCCAAGGCTGGAAAGGGTAATGCCCAATTGGGAAACAGAGAGGTAGGCGTCCAAATTTCTGATGCAGTGTTGAGCGTGAGCGGCTAGAGAACTACCCGAAGACGCCAAACTGGTAATTCGGGCAGGCCTTGCTTTAACGAACGCAAATTCGGCGGCAACGAAGAGCGCATTTAAGAGGACCAGGATCAAGACCAGGAACAGGGCTAGGATGCTTAGCAACCCTAATGAAAAGGGATCGTCCATAAAGGGAATACCACTCTCCTTATCCTTCTAGTCAGTCAACTCATAAGCCATTATAGCATAGCTGGCGTCCCTTGTCGTTATTGGCGGGCACGTCTGCCGTCCCCTGACCCATTCTGACTCATTTTTGACCTAGCACTAATAGCATTAGCCACACATAGAAACCTGCGTAAAGGGCAAAAAGCAGCCAAGCGACCCAAACACTCTTCTTATGTTCTTGACATGGCGGCATCACTATTTCACGACGTTGGCTATGATATCGAATGCGCCTTCGATGAAGAGGCTAACCGCGCAGCGAAGAATGACTTTTGGAGTTTTATGACGCCGCGAACCCCAAGTCAGCCTCTAGGTGATTGGGCTTGAATCAATCAGTTACGCACAGCCTTCTTCCTCCTTGTCAATTTTTCTATTTCCATGGCAAAGAATACTACAGCTGATAGTGCCAGTGTAACCATTAACTCGCTCAAAGCCAAAGGCTCAGTCTTAAATATTGGATTCAAAAAAGGCATATATACGACAGTCATCTGAAGAGTAAAGGTCAAAAGGACAGCACCTAAAAGGGGCTTGTTGCTAAAGAATCCTATTTTAAATAGCGAATCATAATCAGAACGAACAGACATAGCAACAGCCATCCGACCAATTACGAGGGCAGTAAATACCATTGTCTGCCATGGCATGCCCTCCTTTATAGCAAATGCCTGGAAAAGAAGTGCTGTTATACCAATGACCAGTCCGAATTTGACTATATAAAAACCTCTGCCATGAGCAAACACCCCTTCATCAGGATGCCTTGGGGGTTTCTTCATCACATCTCTTTCAGCAGGTTCTGCTGTAAGGGCAAGACCTGGAAGGCTGTCTGTAAGGAGGTTCATCCACAGTATCTGGAGCGGAAGTAAAGGTAGCGGAAGTCCAAAAAATGGGGCAAGGAATATTGCCCATAATGTACCTGCATTTGAGGTCATGGAGTATTTGATAAATTTCAGTATATTGTCATAGACAAGTCTTCCCTCTTTTGCAGCCCTGACAATTGTTGCAAAATTATCATCGAGAAGTATCATGGAAGATGCTTCTTTTGACACATCTGTCCCTGTAATACCCATTGCTATGCCTATATTCGCCCTTTTAATCGCTGGCGCATCATTGACACCATCTCCTGTCATGGCAACAAATTGTCCCTTATCTTGAAGCGCCTTCACTATCATTAATTTCTGATCAGGAGCTACCCTCGCATAAACCCTTATATGCTCAACCCTTTCTTCAAATTCTTCCAGTGATACCTTCTCGAGCTCTCTTCCGGTGATTACTGCCCTTGTATCATCATCAAGGATTCCAAGTCTCTTTGCTATTGCCCTTGCTGTAAGGGGATGGTCTCCCGTAATCATCACCGGCTTTATACCTGCTGTCTTACATAAAGCCACTGCCTCTTTTGCCTCTTCCCTCGGCGGGTCCATCAATCCCACAAGACCTAAAATAGTAAGACCTGCTTCTATATTTTCAGGAGAAATATCATCTGGCATAGCATCCCATCTTCTCATGCAAACGCCTAATACCCTTAAACCATCAGCAGCCATCCCTTCGCTTATTCTGAGAATTTCATTTTTATCCAGCTCTTTTAATCCCTCAGATGCAAGGATATTATCAGCCTGTTCAATCAAAACCTCAATCGCACCTTTGGTAAAGGATATAAATTCGGCTTTTTCTCCTGACTCCCGACTCCTAACTCCTGTCTTATGTATAGTGGTCATGCATTTTCTGTCAGAATCAAAGGGAATTTCTGTAACGCGGGGGAATTTATCTTCCAGTTCTTTCTTGTCGAAGTCTTTATCCCTTGCAATGTTAAAAAGGGCAATTTCTGTGGGGTCACCTATGAGATTGCCGTCAGCATCAACCTGTGCGTCGTTGCTTAAGGCAAGGGCAGTGAAAAATAAGGATTCAAGGGTTCGAGGATTCAAAGGTTCAAGAGTTTTTTCACTTGACCACTCAACCCCTTGAACCCCTGACCCCTTTTCTAATTTCCCGTCCATCCATATCTCTTCAACCGCCATCTTATTCAAAGTGAGTGTGCCTGTCTTATCAGAACATATATATGTAACAGAACCGAGGGTTTCTACAGCAGGAAGTTTTCTTATGAGTGCGTTCTGCTTTGCCATCTTTTTTGCAGCGAGGGCAAGGGCTATAGTAACGACTGCAGGCAATGCCTCCGGTATAGCGGCAACCGCAAGACTTATAGCCGTCAAAAACATAAGAGTTACAGGCTCACCCCTGATTAGGCCTGCTGTAAAGACTATGGCACATATAACCAAAATTGCAATGGCAAGCCTCTTACCAAAGGCCACAAGCCTTTGCTGAAGGGGGGTTTTTACGTCCTTTTCTTCTTGAAGCATGGTGGCAATCTTTCCCATCTCGGTCTCCATGCCTGTCGCTACAACAACACCAACCCCTCTCCCATAGGTGACTATGGTTCCCTGATACACCACATTTTTCCTGTCGCCAAGTGGTAGATGTTTATCACGGAGTGGTGCTATATGTTTTTCGACCGGGACCGACTCTCCTGTCAGGGCAGCTTCATCTACCTTCATATTTACTGTTTCAAGTCTCATATCAGCTGGTACTATTTGCCCTGCTTCAAGCAACACAATATCTCCGGGAACAATTTCTGAAGCTAAAATATTGGAAGGCACCCCGTCTCTCAAGACTGTTGATTTTGGCGCTGCCATTTTTTTAAGGGCCGCCATCGCTTCTTCTGCCTTATATTCCTGAATAAAACCGATAATCGCGTTTAGAATGACAATCGCTATAATCGCAAGCGCATCAATAGGCTTGCCGACAACGCCTGCTATTACAGCTGCACAGATGAGGACGATTATCAGGAAATCCTTGAATTGGTCAAGGAACATTATGAAGGGACTTTTTTTCTCTTTCTCCTGTAGTTCATTAGGTCCGTATTCCTCGAGCCGCTTCTGTGCCTCCGTTTGTGAAAGTCCATTCAGGGACGTGCCTAATTCTTCTATAACTTGACTTATTTCCTTTTGGTGCCAGCGCATAATATACCCTCCACTTTCTCATTTCGTGTATTCATCAACCGAAAATTGAGCCATTTTCTATGGAATCATGCTTTATGCTTTGCCCCCGGGGCAAACGGCCGGAAATCCGAAGAAAGCACAAAGCACTATCCGGGCCGGTTTTTGCTGCCCAGAAGGGGCTGTAATATAAAAGACCTTCACGCCAAAAACGAACTTCGGCGTGAAGGTCTTGCCTGCGGCCTTACACTATTACTATTCTGCCGTCCTGAAAGCGGACCCTTTATGGCCGTACTGACGCCCTCAGAAAAACTGGCTACTCCCCTTCAGCGGTTATCTTACCTTCCCCAGCAGATTTTGTAAAGGGGTTTGTGATAATTTCTTTCGCAGCCCTATTAGCATCCATAAAGCACCAGCTTAGCCACTGATTCCCCGCCAGTCTTATGTGCCGGTAACGGCCGTTGCCCACGATGTTCCCAGGCACACTAAAGATAATCCTCCTGATTGTGGACACCTGCACGAGCGGTATCTATGGGTAACAGGATCTGTCTGAACCAGTTTAGCAGGTTGTAAGCCAGGGCCTTGATCCACATAAAGTGATCGGGAACAACATGGGACTGGGTTTTGACCTTCTCCCGGACGAAGACGAACCGGCGCGGTCTTTCCCATTTAGGCAAGGGCAGTCTAAGTTCGGCCACGGCATAAGTGTCGTCCAGCGGGCGCCAGAGTACTTCTCGATTCAAATAGTAAATCATTCTCCGGACACTGCTGTTCAAGCGCGCTTTGCACACGTTAAAGAAGGTTCTGATCCTCAAAGTAGCTAGCTAAATCAAATCGAGATTTATTTCTCGATTGTCCAGCGCAAAGTACAGATCCACGATAAAGCCACCCTGGTTGGCGGCGTTAAGTCCCTTTTACCGCCACGCTGAGTGGGAAAATGGCCTGGCTATGCTGCCACTGTGGGTGGGAAATGACAACAATCAACTATTTCTTAAAAACACCAAAGAACTTATCAATAGCGGATTTTTCCAGTTGGGCTACTGCATCAAGTTCTCCGGCATCAAGCCATATTCCTTCGCATTCTGAGCATTTATCAACTTTTAGCCTTTTGTAGTCCATCTCGATAAGTTTCATACCGCATTTTGGGCACTGCATGTAATGGAGCTCTATTAATCTCTTCTTTTCTGCTTCGGTAAGCCCCCTTTGTTTTTCCCCTTCGAGTTTCTTCAACTTCTCAAATTCTAACCGAGCAAAATATTCTTCTTCCTGCTCGCTTGGCTTTCTTACCATAGCGATCCCCCCTTCTAGTTTTATGACCCATCGTTGAACGTAAATATTCAGTGAACCCGCCTAAGTCCACCCTAAGTATTGTTGCGCCATTGGCCAAAGCCAAAAGTAAGCGGCACCAACAGCAACAGCCAAGCATAAAGTGAACAACAGTAGCAATTTCTTTAGCATACGCCAAGCGCCTCCTCCCTCGCGTAACAGAATTCTTTATCGCTTTATTACCATATCATATTAATTATACCACAAAGTATGCCATCCCTGTCAACCGCTACGTGCAACTTTAGAAGGTAGTTGCACTCCTTGTTTTCGGAGGTACTCCCGCATAGTGTCGGTATCCTTGAGGTACCGGGTGATGAGGTCGAGATACTCGTTAATCAAGTGTTCCCCACGCCCGAGCACGGGATACCGTCCCGATGGAGGCCAGGAAGATCCACTGCAGCTCCGCGAATGACAGCAGGCCGTCCTGGATGTAGGCCTCGGTTAGTACCCCGGGGCCATGCGCCGGCCACAAAGGGCCAGAAATCCCTCATAGCTAGTCGGGGGACGGTAACGCAAGGTATGACCATCCCCGTCAGCCAGCAGGCTGACCACCACTGGAGCCAGCCGTTGGTGGCGGCTGGGCTGTCCGAGGCTCCGGCCCGTCTTGACGTGCATGGCCGCGAGCGGCATCTGGCCGGTGGCCAGGGTCCCGACCTGGGGGCAGAAACGGGCCCGGAGGGCCATGAGATCCAGGATCATGGGCTCTTGAAGACCAGGCGGGATACCCGCCTCGCTGCCCAGGAAGTGGGTCAGCTTGGTGAAAGTCTCCGGCCGGTGGCCGGGCCGGGGTGGATCACGTTCCAGCCAGCGGCTGGCACGGGTAGTGTCCAGTTCGGCCAAGGGCGCGCCGTCGCCCGGGCCCCAGGGGCGTTGCTGGCAGGGGCCAAGCTGGCCCAGCCGCCCTGTCAGTAGACTTCGTAGAGGGATAGCTGTACGAGATGACACTGCGCCAAGCGCCGGTGAGGAACGCAGCCGCAGTGCTGGTGATTGCCGCGGTTTACGAGCGGACGACCGGCAAATAACGGAGCGCGCGGCGTCAGGTACGTCCACCTCGAGGCCGGTCACGCCGCTCAGAACGTATGTCTGCAGGCGGTCGCGCTGAACCTGGGGACAAGTGGCCATTGGGGCATTCGAAGACGATGGGGTTTTTGCGGTTATCGGCCCAGGAACGACCCCTGTACCTGCTGCCAGTTGACGACCGGAATCGGGGTCCATTCCGCCAAGTTCACCAATGAACTATTGGAGTCCATGAATCACCGCGGGCGGGCCGGTTCCAAATTCACGTTTCAGCCCTTGATGACGGCCTTCTGCATCGCAGCGGAGACTTGGTGGGCCACTTCCTCGGGCACTTCCAGGAAAGTGAAGTTGCCGTAGATGTCGATCGACCCGATCACCCCGCCTGGGATACGCGCCTGTTCGGCGACACCGCGCACAATATCGGCCGGGATGACACCCTGATTGCGCCCGATGTTCATGAAAAACCGCACCATACCCTGTTCGGCCCCGGTGTCCCCGAACCTTTCGCCGCGCGGCGAGCGCAAGTTTTCCGCAGCGGTCACGTGGTCCTTGGCCAAAAGCTTGAGGGCGGCGGCCACATCCGTCGGGTCGTACTCCTCGCTCAGTTCCTGGATCAGATTCCGGTAGGGGGTCAGGTTTTCGGTGCCCAGCGCTTCCAGCAGGCGCTGCCGCCGGATCTCCATCCGCCGATCCACCACGTCGGCGAGTGAGGGAATCGGGTGGCGTTCGATCCGTACCTTCACCAGGCGCTGGATTGTGCGGAGCAGGGAAAGTTCCTTAGGGTAAACCAGGGTGACCACGGTGCCGGTCCGACCGGCCCGGTCGGCCCGGCACCAGCCCTAGGGGATCGAGAGCGGCTCAATCCCCGACATCCACTCGACCTCGATCTCAAGCTTTTCCTTTTCGCCCTGCACCTCGTACTCGACCTCAAGCACGATACTGCCCTGCGGGCGGACCTCCACCCGGCGCTCGTCCTGCGCCAGGATCAAGACCCCTCGCTCCAGGCCGTCGGCCGCCGCGCGCAAAAAAGCGGCGATCTCAGACAGACTCTTACGTTCCTCGCTCGCGAAGAGCACCTCTTTCGGCGGTTTCACACCGATCACCTCCTCATGCCCATTATAACCCTTTTGACCGCCGCCTCTCAACATGAAAACCCAACAAACCGCCGCGCCCGGTCACCCGAACAAGCACGCCAGAGAGACCGTGGTCGGCCGAGAAGCCGCCACAGCTCGTCCACCCCCCGTTCCAGCCGTTGTCATCCGGGTCTAAAGCGGGTAAGGTATATCTAAACGGAAGTTCACCCGAACAAAACAGGCATCAAGCCAAACGCGGCAAGGTTTGTTGACGCGTGAAGAGTGCTGCGAGTCTGGCTACACCAGAGTCTGTACGCCCAGGTGGTCGAGAATCTTTTGCTGGACCTCGTCGGGAACGGTGGCGTTGTTCCATCTCTAAGAGTTTGGCGCCGGTTAGAATCGTGATGTAACTCAGGCTGCTATCAAGATAATCCAGGTTTATAAAGGCTTCCCGGATTTGCGCCTTGTAAACTTCATCATTACTCTCTAATACCGTGATCACATCGTCTATCTTAACTTTGGTTTTTCTCCAACCTCTCCACTTCTTCTTTATAGGCGGGATGCGCCTTTAGCGGCATAGGATGCTCCTTTCACGGGTGAGTGTGCCAAATAAATAACCTGATCATTGCGTTCGGCCTCCCCGTCAAAAGCCCATTGGTTGTTGAAGAGAACTACAAAATTGTCGTCCTCGTCTTGTAGCACCAGATTGTCCATCCTCTGTAGGGAGCGGGCGGTCAGGTTTTTCCCGACGGCCCAGCGAGCCAGAGTATATGGAAGGTGCTCCAGCCGGATATCCACCCCATACTCATGGGTGAGGCGGTATTCCAGCACTTCAAACTGTAGTACTCCCACCGCTGCGACAATTGGGGATTCCAAGCCGATGTCCGGTCTGCGGAACCGTTGTACCGCTCCCTCATTGGTAAGCTGCTCGATACCCTTAACGAACTGCTTGCGCTTCATGGCATCACGCAGATGCACTTGGGCGAAAAATTCCGGCGGAAATTTGGGAATGGCCTCGTAGGCAAAGTCACTTGTCTCGGTCAGGGTGTCCCCAATGCCAAAGAGGCCTGCATCGACTAGACCAACAATATCGCCGGGATAGGCTTCCTCGATGATCGTGGCTTCCTGAGCCATAAACTGCTTGGACTGCGCCAAACGGATGCTCTTGCCGGTAGGTACGTGCTTTACCACCATACCCCGGTTAAACACGCCGGAACAAATACGCAAAAAGGCAATCCGGTTGCGGTAGGCTGGGTCCATATTGGCCTGAATCTTAAAAATGAATCCGGAAAACTCCGGCTGGTCGGGATGGATTACCCCGACCGAGGAATTCTTCTCATGGGGCGGTAGAGACAGGTCTATGAATGACTTGAGAAAGGCCTCCACGCCGAAATTGGTGAGGGCACTACCAAAGAAAACGGGGGTTAGTTCTCCCCGGGCCACCATTGCTGCGTCAAATTCATCCCCGGCCAAATCCAGGAGTTCCACATCTTCCTTTAATAACTCATAAACAGGCGGGCTCATACTGCCAACGATAGCCGGGTCGTTAGGGCCCCCTTTTCGGCTGGGAGCAATGGTAGACCCATGACCGCTCCTGCCAAAAAGCTCGATTCTGGAGGTGGCCCGGTCGTAAATACCCATGAATTCCCGCCCTCTGCCGATGGGCCAGTTCATCGGGTAGGATTTGATATTCAACACCTTTTCAACCTCGTGCAGCAAATCCAACGGTTCCTGACCGTCCCGATCCATCTTATTAATGAAGGTAAAGATGGGAATTCCCCGCTGTCGGCAGACGTGGAACAGTTTCTTGGTCTGTGACTCCACCCCTTTAGCGGCATCAATCAACATCACCGCACTGTCCGCCGCCATCAGGGTGCGATAAGTGTCTTCGCTGAAATCCTGGTGCCCAGGGGTGTCCAGAATGTTTAGTTTAGACCCCTGATATTCAAACTGCAGCACACTGGAGGTCACCGAAATGCCCCGTTGCTTCTCCATCTCCATCCAATCGGACACCGCGTGCTGCTTTGATTTGCGGGACTTAACAGTGCCCGCCAACCGTAGCGCTCCACCGTACAGGAGCAACTTCTCCGTAAGGGTGGTCTTCCCAGCGTCGGGATGGGAGATGATGGCGAAAGTCCTTCTTCTTTGAATCTCGTTAACTACTGCTTGGTTCAATTGCTACCTCCGTTTTCACCTGGAACCTCTGTGCCCTAGTGTAACATACAGATGTTTTCGTTATCACCACTTCACTAAACATATAAACTTCTCTCCTCGAGAGCTTTCAGTAGACTGCTCAATCAACCATCGGCTACCCCGACTCACCCTTCAACGTTATTACCACATTCATTACCACATTTCCCGAGTTATTACCTTGTTAAGCCTTTCAGAGAGGACTCCGATTTGCTGTAACGCTATTTTCACGTATTAGCCCTTGACAGCTTGGTTGCAATTGGGTATATTGGCAGTAACGTGGTTTCTGTATTATTAATGGCTGGAGACGAAATGAGAACGGAACTAAGAGAATTAGCAAGGGTTCAGATGGGTTATTCATTCCGAACGCGGCTCGAGCTTATGGAGCCGGGGGAAATTGCCGTTCTTCAGATGAGAGATCTGACCGACGAAAATCGGGTTGACTGTAGCGGTCTGCTGCGGATTGAGATGGAGAAGCTCAAAGAGCACCACCTGGTCAAGCCGGGTGATTTGGTGTTTCGTTCCCGTGGACAGGTTTCCACCTCGGCTATCTTGACGGAAGACCCAGGCAAAGCTGTCGTGGCCGCGCCTCTGTTGCGGATCAGGGTTAACAGCCAGTCCGTTCTCCCCGAGTATTTGCACTGGTTTATTAACCAGCCGACGGCACAAGCCTTTCTGGCTAGCCGAGCCAAAGGGACCGCGCAAAAGATGATCAGCAAGCAGGCGCTGGAAAGCCTGGAAGTTTGTGTTCCCCCGCTCGATCGCCAAAGGACCATTGTTGAACTGGCCGTTTTGGTGGAGGAAGAGCAGAACCTGATGAATCGGCTGGCCGGCAAACGCAGGCAATACGTTTCGACCATTATGATGCAACTGGTAGAAGGAGAATGATCATGGCAACTAACCCCCCAAACGGCAACGGAGAGCATAAAATCGAACAAAAAGACATTAATAATGCCGCGTGGGCGGCCTGCGACACCTTCCGCGGAGTAGTCGATCCGGCCCAGTACAAGGACTACATATTGGTGATGCTGTTCGTGAAATACATCTCGGACGTGTGGAAAGACCACTATGAAAAGTACCGCTTACAATACGGCGATGACGATGTCCGTATCCTTCGGAAGCTCGAGCGCGAGCGTTTCGTGTTGCCGAAAGGGGCAGGCTTCTACGATCTCTACGAACAACGCAATGAAGCCAACATCGGCGAGCTAATCAACATCGCCCTAGACGAGATTGAAGGCGCTAACAAGTCCAAACTGGAGGGTGTATTCCGGAACATTGATTTCAACAGCGAAGCGAACCTCGGCAGAACCAAGGATCGCAATCGCCGCTTGAAAATGCTCCTCGATGACTTCAACAAGCCGCAGTTAGATATGAGCCCGAGCCGGGTTTCCGAGGATGTCATTGGCAATACCTACATCTACCTCATCGAGCGCTTCGCGTCCGATGCCGGCAAGAAGGCCGGCGAGTTCTATACGCCCAAAAAGGTGTCGGAACTGGTGGCCAAGCTGGCCGCTCCCAAACCCGGTAACCGCATCTGCGATCCGGCCTGCGGTTCGGGGGGACTGCTGATCGAAGCCGCCCGCGAGGTAAGAGACCGCAACTTTGCCCTCTTCGGCATGGAGTCCAACGGCAGCACCTGGGCGCTGGCCCGGATGAACATGTTCTTACACGGGGCAGACAGCGCCCGCATCGAATGGTGCGATACGCTCACCAGTCCCGCCCTCGTCGAAAACGACCGACTGATGAAGTTCAACATCGTAGTCGCCAACCCACCATTCTCTCTCGACAAGTGGGGAGCTGAAGAAGCTCAGCACGACCGCTACAACCGCTTTTGGCGCGGGGTGCCGCCCAAGAGCAAAGGCGACTGGGCCTTTATCAGCCACATGGTCGAAGCAGCGCTTGAAAAGGAAGGCCGCGTGGCCGTGGTCGTACCCCACGGGGTGCTGTTCCGGGGGGCGGCTGAAGGCCGCATCCGTGAGAAGATGATCGAGGAAAACCTACTTGACGCCGTGGTTGGTCTGCCGGGTAACCTCTTTCCCACTACCTCGATTCCGGTATCGATCCTGATCTTTGACCGCAGCCGTGAAAAAGGCGGAGTTAACCAAAACCGCAAAGACGTACTCTTTGTCGATGCCAGCCGGGAGTACCTGCCGGGCAAGAACCGAAACGCCCTCTCCGAGGAGCACATCCAAAAAATCGTGGAGACCGTCAAGTCCCGGGGAGATGTGGAGAAATACGCCCACGTCGCCACTTTCGAGGAGATCAAGGAAAACGACTTCAACCTAAACATCCCCCGCTATGTCGACACCTTCGAAGAGGAAGAAGAAATCGACATCGACACCGTCCAGCAGGAGATCGATCAACTGGAAAACGAGCTGGCCGAAGTGCGGGCGAAGATGGCAATAATGCTGAAGGATGTGGTGAGGGAATGAAGCGGGAAGACATAGATGTCTGTGAAACAACGTCCCCGACGGGCGAGGTCCTTTTTTATCAAATCGAAGATGGCCGTACCCGGATTGAGTGCCGATTTGAAAATGAAACCCTGTGGCTCAGTCAGGTTCTAATGGCCGAGCTTTACCAGAAGGATGTACGCACCATCAATGAACACCTGAAAAACATCTACGAAGATGGCGAGTTAAGCCCACAGGCAACTATCCGGAAATTCCGGATAGTTCGAACCGAGGGTTCCCGAGAAGTCGCTCGCGAGATTGAACACTACAGCCTGGATGCCGTTCTCGCCGTGGGATACCGTGTCCGTTCCCATCGAGGTACCCAATTCCGTCGCTGGGCAACCGAACGGCTGAAGGAATATCTGGTCAAAGGTTTCACCATGGATGACGAGCGGCTAAAAAACCCGCCCGTCGCCGGGTTGGGCGTACCCGATTATTTTGATGAGATGCTGGAGCGTATCCGCGACATCCGCGCCAGCGAGCGACGCATGTATCTGCGGGTGAAGGAGATTTTTGCCATGGCGGGTGACTATGACCCCACATGGCCGGAAACCACCAAGTTCTTCAGTGTCATTCAGAACAAGTTGCACTACTCTGCCACCCGCATGACAGCGGCGGAACTCATCAGGCGCCGCGCAAATCATACCCTGCCAAACATGGGGTTAACCAACTGGAAGGCTGCTGAGGTGCGAAAGTCAGATGTGACTACGGCCAAGAACTACCTGACCAAACACGAGATCAACGAACTGAACCGCATCGTGGTTATGTGGCTCGACTTTGCCGAAGATCAGGCCCGCCGCCGGAAACAGGTGTTTATGAAGGACTGGGAACGGAAGTTGGACGAGTTTCTGGTGTTCAACGAGCGCCGGGTGCTCCCCGGTGCCGGAAGCGTTAGCAAGAAGAAAGCTGCCGACCACGCCCGGCAGGAATACGACCGGTTCGCAGAACGCCGCCGTGAGCACAAAGAAGCCCTTGGCGAGGCGGAGTCCATCAAGGCGCTGGAGGAGGCCGCGAAGAAGGGTGAAGGGTGAAAAGAGGAAACGCGAATGAAGGGTAACAAGACAGGAACCATATCGAGCAATACCTCGGAATGGTCGGAGCAATGGGAGGGTGGCCGATGAAAAAGGAATTGATGGTTCAGTTGCACCGGGAGTTTGACGGCATCGTCCAGGTGATACCGAATTCCGA
>JAHRFU010000068.1 GCA_019084485.1 Desulforudis sp.
GGGCGGAAGGAAGCAACGGAACAGGACGTTTACGAAGCTGCCGAGCTGGTACTATTCCACCGGGCGCGGGAAGCGCCACCGCCGCCCCCCGAACAGCCCGAGCCTCCCCAGGAAGAACAGGAAGAACCGCCGGAGCAAGAGAAAGAAGACGACAGCCGGGAACAAGAACCGCCTGAACAGCCCGAAGAGACGCCGCCACCGGAGCAGGAAGACATGGAGCCGGAGGATCAGGAACAGCAAGAAGAGCAGGAACAAGACGGCGAGCAGGAACAATCGTACATTCCCCCATGTTGGTGTTATGATTGCACAGTAATTCGACATGGGTTTAATAAATCCTATTGGTTCCGGCTTGTCCGGGTTAGGGCTTGGCGCTTTTAAAAATGGACTTTCTGACCAGTCTCCTAGTTTTATATGGGTTTTATATGGGGCTGATCGGGTAGTGTGGCAATATCTTCTAAAACGCTTATTTCACCTTTTACCTGTAACGCTAGGAGTTTCTATCATCACCTTTGGGCTGATTAACCTCGCCCCAGGTGACCCGGCGGAATTGATTTGCGGACCGGCGGGGTGGAACCTACCCAGGAAGCGGTAGAGGCTTTCCGGGAAGAGCTGGGGTTGAACGACCCTCTTTATGTACAGTACGGGCGCTGGTTGTGGAACGTGTGCCGACTGGATCTGGGCAAGTCTTTTCGCACCGGGCAGCCCGTGGCGGAGGAAATCCTTTCCCGCTTTCCGGCCACCCTCGAGCTGGCATCTTTGCCTGGCCGGGCGTGGGGAAGTTCGCCGTGGATTCCATCTTCAACCGGGACTACCCGGTGATCCAGGGATACGCCCTTTTCATGGCCGTGGTCTTTGTGCTGGCCAACCTTCTGGTGGATATATCCTACGTTTTCCTTGACCCGCGGATCCGCCTGGAAAGGGGAGGGTAGATCTGAGTATGTTATGAACGTTGTTTTCCGCCTGAAAAAATTGTAGAAAGGCAAAAAGGAGCAAATTCGAGCACCCGCGCTACTTTGAGGACAGTGCGGCCTCAGAACGGAGGTGAAGTAATGGTCGATTTTCTTCTTCTCAGCACCATTGATAATACCCGGGAGCTCAGAGAAGCTCTGGCAGAGATCAGGGCGGAATACGGAGAAATTCTTTCGGTCAAAAAAATCTATTTCTCCGACTGGGAGCGGGGGACAATTGACCCGGGACAGGTGGAAGAAGCGGTAAAAAGCGCCTGGGTTATTCTCGTGGACATCCGGGGACAGACGGAATTCACGGACCGGCTCCGGGAGTTGGTGACCGGGAGCGCCGCCACGGTGGTGGTTCTGGTCGGCGGCGGCCGCGATATTCTTTCCCTCACCCGTATGGGTTCTTTTTCTGGTGCCGACCTCCCGCGGCGCGAGGGGCGTTTTGACATCGAGGTTTACCTTAAAGCCAGGAAGTTTATGGAGCTCACCAAAAAACTGGGGTCGGTTATCCCCGTGGGCAAGCTCAAGCATATGCGCAACTGGCTGCTGGCCTGCGAATATTATGCCGAGGGCGGTAAGGAGAACCTCAAAAACCTGTTTCTTTTCTTACTGCGGGAATACTGCAGGGTAAAGGTAGACGCCAGGCCGCCACAAAAAATGCCCGACTGGGGGATCTGGTGGCCTCCTCATCGCCACTTTACCGACCTGAAGACTTTTAAGACTTCTGTAGGATGGGGCGAGGACAAACCTGCTGTGGGGATTTTCTTTTACGGCGGCATGCACTTTACCGACTGTGTGCCGGTAGTGGAGGCTTTGGTCAAAGAGTTGAGAGACGAAGTCAACCTCATCCCCGTTTTTTCTAAGGTGGAACACAACCTTACAGCTTTCCGTTCCTGCTTCTTTGACGGAGAGCGCCCGGCGGTTGACCTTGTGGTTAACCTGCAGTACTTCCGGCTGCACGGCGGGCCTTACGGCGGAGCGCCCGAACCAACCTACCGGTTGCTGTCTGAACTTGGCGTGCCGGTGCTGACAGGGTTTCGGTCCTACACGACGGAGATAGCCGAGTGGCAGAGAGAGAACCGGCTGAATCCTCTAGAAATCACCCTCGGTGTTATGTTACCGGAGCTGGATGGCTGCATAGAGCCGGTTTACGTAGGGGGACTCGAGTCCCTCGGAAAAGATGAGGTGTTGGGCGGGGAAGTAAAGGAAGCCCGTGCCCTGCCCGAAGGGATAGAGAGGCTTGCCGGGCGGGTTCGCAAGTGGCTCGCCCTGCGGCGCAAGCCCAACGCCAGCAAAAGGCTGGCCGTCATTCTTTACGACTACCCCCCGGGAGAAGCTAACCTGGGCAGCGCTGGTTATCTCGATGCCCTGGAAAGCCTGCGGATCTTTCTCGAAAGGCTGGCGGCCGCCGGGTACCGGGTGGAAATTCCCGCGGAGGACTTGGGGGAATTTCTTTTATCTCGCGGGGTGGTGAACACCCCTGAGTGGCAGATGGCTCCTCCTGGGATAGCAGTGGATGCGGCGGTTTACCGCCGGTGGTACGGCGAGCTGCCGCCGGATCTGCGGGCGCAAATCGAAAGGCACTGGGGAGAACCGCCGGGAACCGTAATGGCCAGGAATGCCCAGATTCTGATTCCCGGCGTGGTGGCAGGCAACGTTTTCATTGGCGTGCAGCCGTCGCGCGGTGTTCACGAGAACCCCGAGAAAGCCTATCACGACAAAGAATTGCCGCCTCACCACCAGTACCTCTGTTTTTACTGGTGGTTGCAAAAAGAACTTCGGGCGGACTGCATCATCCACTGGGGTATGCACGGCACCCTGGAGTTCACCAGGGGCAAAGAAGCCCCGGTGTCGCGCCGATGTTTTCCGGATATTCTGGTCGGCGACGTTCCCCACCTCTACTATTACTGGGTGGGAAATCCCTCGGAATCCACGATTGCCAGGCGGAGAAGCTACGCGGTGACGGTTTCCCACGCCTCGCCGCCGGTGATTGCCGCCAGCCTTTACGGCGAGTACTTAGAGCTGGAGGAACTGCTGGCGGAGTACCGGAAAGCCGAGGGACGGGATAAGGAGACCCTGGCCGGGGCGATTAAAGAAAAAGCGCAGGCGCTCTCCATGCCTGCCGGGGATCTGGCAGAACTGGAAGTCTATCTTTACCGGATGAAGAGGCGGCTCATCCCCAAAGGTTTGCACGTTCTGGACAGGCAACTGGCGGGGGAGGACTTGATTGCCTACTTGACGGCCCTTGTCCGGTTTGACCGGGAAGTGCCTTCATTTTACCGGATGGTGGCCGAGAGAAAGGGCTTTTCCTCCGAGAATCTCGCCCGGGAACCTGAGGCATTTGTTGCTGTCGACCGCGAAGTGCACCAGGCGATAGGTCGCTGGCTGGCGGGGGATGAGACGGCCCTGCCGCCGGAAACAGGCCGGTATCTTGCCGGGGTAAGGGAAAACATTGCCCGCTCGCAGGAAAGCGCGGGGCTTCTTTCGGCACTGGATGGGCGCTACCTTCTTCCCAACCTGGCCGGAGATCCGGTGCGTTCTCCTGAGGTTTACCCTGTCGGCCGGAATATGTATGAGTTCGACCCGCGGCTCATACCCACCTCCCTGGCGCTAAAGCGCGGGGAGGAAGCGGTAAAGGCTATTCTGGAGGGATTTTACCGTACGCACGGGCGCTACCCGGAAACAGTGGGGATGGTGCTGTGGGGTTTCGAGACGCTGAGCACGGGGGGCGAAACCATCGCCCAGATCCTGGCTTATCTCGGCGTGCGCCTGGTCCGGAAGGAAAGCCCCTGGTTCAAGGAACTGGAGCTTATTCCTTTAGAGGAGCTCGGCAGGCCTCGCATTGATGTTCTGGTGACCATCTGCGGTATCTTCCGCGACATATGTGGTTCTCAGATTGAACTAATCAATCGAGCAGTTGAACTGGCAGCCGGCGCTGCGGAGCAAGAAGAGATGAATTTTATCCGCAAACACAGTTTGGGAATGGCAGCAGAACATGGTAGTGTCAGCCGGGTGCGGGTGTTCGGGCCTCATGCTACGGAATACGCCACGTCAATGCGGGCACTGGTCGAGAGCGGGATCTGGCGGGAGGAAAAGGAGCTTGTAGAAAGTTATGACAACTCTATGTGTTACTGCTATCACCGGGGCAAGGTTCAGGAAAACCGTGCTCTCTTCGCCAGGCTTCTCTCTACTATCGATGTAGTTTCGCAAGCAAGGCACAGCACGGAATACGAATTCACCGATCTCGACCATTACTACGAGTTTTTTGGCGGGCTTTCCCGGAGCGTGGCGGAAAAGAAAGGAAAAGCTCCCGAACAGTGGGTGGTGGACACCACGGAAGAAATTACCGAAGTGGCCGATGTGGGCTTGGTTATTGACCGGGCGGTGAGGACGCGGCTTTTCAACCCCAGGTGGATTGACGAGATGCTGAAGCACCAGCACCACGGCGCCCAGAAGATAGCCGAGCGGCTGGAATATCTGATCGGCCTCAAAGCCACCACTGGCCAGGTAAGCGAGTGGGTTTTCCACGAGGCGCTCCACCGCTTCCTGCTGGACCAGGACATGCGCCGCCGGTTGGCGGAGAACAACCGCTTTGCCGCCCTGGAAGTAGCCAGGCGTATCGCTGAAGCCATGCGCCGGGGCTATTTCAACTGCAAAGATGAAGAGTTGACCGAATTCCAGAACGCGGTACTTGAACTGGAGGGCTGGATTGAAGAGAAGGCTTAACTTCGGGTTTGCCCGGAAAAAAAGGGGGAGGCATAAGGATGGCCGACCTTCATGTCGGTGAGGTATTAAGGCCGAAGTTTATTACCGGTAGCCGTTCTTTGTTTAGCGGGGCGAATGCAAGGCTCTGGCAGGATAAACTGGCTCTTTTGGGGCTGGTGATCATCCTGGCCGTTGATTTCGGATCTCCAACACGGCCATTATAGACTTCACAAGGCCTGTTTCTACTTTTCCCCTGCCCCATCCGATAGAATATTGACTGTGGCTGGACCATGGGTAGTCGTCGGGCTCTCGACAGAGTCCAGCTTCCACCGGGTTTAAGTGAATGTACTTAACCAACTGCAGCAGGTAAGCATCATCTTCAACAAGCAAAGCCTTGTACCGCCCCTGAAAGGCGTGGCCCACATGTCCGTAGCGCCGGTTAAAGGCTTGGGTATAGCTTTGCTGCAAC
>JAHRFU010000046.1 GCA_019084485.1 Desulforudis sp.
ATTCTTGAAGGTTACCTGTTTTGCTTTCTCGGGATGAAGTTGGCGCATCAGTGCCTCCGCTATCGTGCGGGCCTGGGCCTCACTGAACTTCACCGCGGGAGTCTGGAAATAGTCAATCTTGCTTCCCTCATAGATACTGTAACGCAGGAACTCGCCCGTACGGGCATCGACGGCCATAGAGACGCTTGTCTGTTGCTCCGACTACCCGGACGACGCGAAGCGGCTAAAAGACCCATACTTCCTGCGAGACATGGGAACGGCGCTGGCGGACGGGGTAGCAAAATATTTGGGAATCCAGAAGGGAGAAAAAGGCATGTTTACAGACTTGCACCAAGCGTGGTATCCACACCTGATCGAGCAGGCCGCCGAGCTGGGACTGGTGGCTGGCTACCCGGACGGCACCTTCCGGCCCAAGGAGCCACTGACGCGGGAGCAGCTGGTCTATATCCTGCTGCGCTACCATGCGCGGAACCTGCACCATGACACCATTGTTGACCTGGTGGCCGCCTGGAAGCGGTCGGTGGTACTCATCACCAACCACAAGCAGGACGGCGGCATGACGAGCGGGAGCGGCAGTTTCATCAACGACAACGGCGTGATTCTAACCAACAAACACGTGGTGGGCAATCACAAAAAATTGGTCGTCAACTGGCACAGCGGGCAGGAGTTCGAGGCTCAGTTCCTGCGCGACAGCGCCGGGATGTTTGACCAGGGGTCTACTCTGGACCTGGCCCTGATCCAGATTCCCGCCGCCGGGATGAAGCCGGTCAAGCTGGCTGAGCAGGAGGCGCGACACGGCGAGTTCTGCATCGTTCTGGGTGCGCCTCTGGCACTGAAGGATTCGGCCACCTTCGGGATCGTCAGCCACGACGACCGGGGGCAGTTTGCGCAGGTGGACGCGGCAATTAACCCGGGCAACAGCGGCGGGGCTTGTTTCGACTTGGCCGGTCGAATGATCGGCGTCCCGACCCTGAAGTACGCCGGGGCGCTGATAGATAACATGGCCTATCTGACCGGCGTTGAGGCAGTCAAGAAATTTTGGGAGGAGTGAAAACCATGCCGAGTGAACTAATTACTCTGGAGTATCTCTACAACCTGGCCGGGATGGCGGCCGCGGTGATCCTGGTGGTAAGCTTTCTCAAGTGGGGTTTTGAACTTGCAGGTCGCGGCGCGAAGCTGGCGGCCTGGATTACGGCCCTAGTCGTAGTAGCTATCGTGTACCTCAACCAGGGAATGCTCGTCCCTGGCGCAACGGTAACGGCCTTGGCCACGCTGGTTTTGATGTGGATACTTAACAGCATTCTAGTTACGTTTGTGGCCATGAAGGCATATGAGGAAGTCGTTGAACCGCTGACAAAGAAGAATGTTTAATCCTGAAGAGTTGTCGCGTCTGATCGAAGGACTCAAAAAACTGCGTGAGGAAAGTGGTATGTCGCGATCAGGATGCCGGCCACCGTTACCAATCGAACGAAGACGCGCCACCGTCAACGACGACGACCGCCCCGATCCGAGAACAATTCTAGTAACATCGCGTCGCTTCTGACTTAAGCCCCCCTCCGGGGGCTTTTTCTTTTTGCCGAAATTCTTTTAGGTTTCGACATTCTTTTCTAAAGGAATAAGTTATCTTTTGCCGAAAAATGGTTAAGGGCCGCCAGGTGGTATATAGATGTTATCTCCATTTTTTCGCAGGGGGTGATAGCGTTCCGTTCCGTGAGGTATGAATGCGTCGGTTGCGGAGTTAAGAAATGAGGAGGTTTCTCATGATCGGTAAACGGACAAGGAAGATGAAGGTACCTAGATTCTACGTCAACAATTCAAAAAAAAACTCAAAGCCATAATACATAAGGGTTTCTTTGAAATTCAACTTTCACCCATTGGGTTTTAAGATTTAAGGAGAGGGGTTGATTAAATGTCTGAAGATCTGTTTGCCAAGGAGGAAACCCGAAAGGAATTGACCCGGCGGTCTTTTTTAAAGCTCATGGGCGGTTTGGGGTTAGCCAGTCTTGCGGGTGTTACTTTGGGTGGTCTTGTTGCACCTGCTGGTGGTCTTGTTGCACCTGCTGTGGGCTATGCCTCAACTCTGGCATCGGCCGACGTCGTACCGATTGCTCCTGACAATCCGTCTATTGTTTACTACCAGGAGTTTTGTTTGCGTGGTAGTTGTGATGCGTGCGTCCGTGTTTGCAACGAGGTTCAGACGGTTTTAGGATTTTGGGATAAGAAGGTGGCGCAAGAGATTGTTTGTGTTAATTGCGGGCAGTGTGCCCTTGTATGTCCCGGTAAACATGGCCTCCCCGCCATCCGGGAGCGGGACGAGACCGCGGTGGTTTTCGATGCCTTGGCCAGCCCCGATTACCATGTAGTTGTTCAGACTGCACCAGCCACCCGGGTGGCTCTTGGGGAAGAGTTCGGGCTTGCTCCCGGAACATGGGTAGCGGGTCAGCAGGTGGCGGCGCTGCGCCGTCTCGGCTTTGATGCCGTCCTTGATACCAACTTTACCGCTGACCTCACAATTATGGAGGAGGCCACAGAATTTCTCAAGCGGGTTGTTAAGGGCACGTACCCGTTACCGATGTTCACCTCCTGCAGCCCCGGTTGGGTTAAGTTTATGGAGTATTTCTATCCTGCCCTTATTCCGAATGTCTCGACTTGCATGTCGCCGCAACAGATGTTCGGAGCTTTGGCCAAAACTTACTACGCTAAGGCCCGAGGACTGAATCCCGAAAAGATCCTTTCGGTATCCATCATGCCTTGTACGGCCAAGAAATTCGAAGCCCAACGGCCTGAGATGAATGCCGCCAGCCGGTACTGGAATAATTCTCTGGTGAGCCGCGATGTCGATGTGGTTTTGACCACGCGCGAGTTGGCACGCATGATCAAGGCCCGGAACATCGACTTTGCCAACCTGCCGGTCGAGGGCTATGATTCGTTGATGGGCGAAGATACCGGTGCAGCTATTATCTTTGGTGCTACGGGCGGCGTAATGGAAGCAGCGCTTAGAACAGCTTACTTTTTCGTTACCGGGGTGCAGCCTCCGCAGGACTTGCTGTATTTCACACCGGTTCGCGGCCTGGTCGGGATTAAGGAAGCCTCTGTACAGATTAACGGCGTGACGGTTAAGGTGGCCGTTGCCCATGAACTCAAGAATGCCCGCACCGTTTGCGACATGGTGCTGGCGGGCAACCCGAACGGCTGGCATTTCATCGAGTTCATGTCCTGTTCCGGCGGCTGTATCGGCGGCGGCGGCCAGCCTAGAACGGCCGTTCCGCCAACCGATCCTATCCGCCAAGCGCGGATCGATGCTCTCTATGTTAAAGACGCAGCCGAGATTCAGCGCGCATCGTATGAGAATTCCGAGGTTCTGGCGCTCTACCAGAATTTCTTGGGAGAGCCGTATAGCGCACTTGCGAAACAGTTGCTTCACACCACTTATGTGAACCGCGGTCCCGTAGTGTAGTGTAGTTAGATCCGCGGCCGCTAAAGGGCGGTTGGATCATTCTCCTGGACCACCGACATATCCGGGGTGTTACCTGGTCAGATCCGGTAGCGTATCGGGATGCCGTCCCGGGTCACCGCAAGACCAATAATCACCCGGGGTAGGTCCGACCGGGAGTCCTTGGAGTAGCCGCGGCGCCTCAAACCCGGAAAGCCTTGATATTTGCTGGATTCTTGTTTCTAAAAAGGGGTAAAATGTGCTCCTAAATACCTATGAACTGTCGAACGCCGGGTATACGAGGCCCGTACGTACGGTTCTGTGGAAGGGATAACGCCGCAAGCAATTACTGCGGCGCTACTCTACTCGATGTACGCCCGGCATGTCTGCCGCGCCGATGGTAGGCAGTTGCACTCCTCGTTTTCGGAGGTACTCCCGCATAGTGTCGGTATCCTTGAGGTACCGGGTGATGGGGTCCAGATACTCGTTGTGGTCTTTTTTGCATACGTATACTGATGTCCTGCGTGGAGGGTTAAACCTGAAGGCAAGGGATAGCGGGCCCACCCTTGCTACCGGTGGGCCTTGACTTTTTTAGGGAGGGATGTTGATGGAGACTCGGATCGGTGTTCTGGGCATTGTAGTGGAAAACCGGCGGGAGATGGCGTCCAGGGTCAACGAAATCCTGTGTGTACATGCCGACATTATCGTCGGTCGCATGGGTATCCCCTACCGTGAGAAAGGCTTTTCGGTGATCGCCCTGATCGTTGACGGGAGTACCGACGCTGTCGGCGCGTTGACGGGTAAGCTCGGGGCCTTACCGGGCGTGAAGGTAAAAAGCGCTTTCACCGGGAGGCGCACCTGACCTTGGAAAACAGCATAACGGATTCCCCTGACACTCGGATCGAGAAAGACGCACTGGGTGAAGTAGTTGTACCCCGGGATGCCTATTATGGCGTACATACCTCGCGGGCACGGGAAAACTTTGCCGTCTCCGGGACGGCGGTCCACCCAGGACTTATCCGGGCGCTGGCCCTGGTGAAGAAAGCGGCGGCGATGGCTAATGTCGAGGCCGGGCTATTGGATGACCGCCGGGGGGCGGCCATCACGCGGGCAGCAGAAGAATTGGCCGAAGGCCGGTGGCGCGACCAGATCATCGTCGACGCCCTCCAGGGCGGTGCCGGTACTTCAACCAACATGAACGTAAACGAGGTTCTTGCCAACCGGGCCATTGAGCTTCTTGGCGGGGAAAAGGGAGATTACAGGGTCATTCATCCCCTCGACCACGTCAACCTGGGGCAGTCCACGAACGATGTCTATCCTACCGCCCTGCGGGTCGCCGCCATCCAACAGGGGCGGGGACTGGCGCAGGCCATGGCGGAGCTGCAGGGAGCGCTGCAGGCCAAAGAGAAAGAATTTGCCGCGATCCTCAAAATCGGGCGCACCGAGCTGCAGGAGGCCGTGCCGGTTACCCTGGGGCAGGAGTTCGGCGCCTGGGCGGAGGCCATAGCCCGCGACTGGTGGCGGCTTTATAAAGCGGAAGAGCGGCTGCGGCAGGTCAATCTGGGCGGCACGGCCGTGGGCACGGGGCTGAACGCCAGCCGGCGCTATACATACCGTGTCATTGAGATCCTCCGCGAGTTGACCGGGTTTGGCCTGGCACGTGCCGAGAATACCTTTGAGGCCACGCAAAACGCCGACGTATTTGTGGAAGTGTCGGGGTTTTTGAAGGCCGCATCGGTTAATCTGGCGAAGATCGCCGGAGACCTGCGCCTGCTCGCGTCGGGTCCCCGGGCGGGGCTGGGCGAGATTAAGCTCCCGCCCGTACAGGCCGGTTCGTCCATAATGCCGGGCAAGTTCAATCCGGTCATCCCGGAAATGGTCACGCAGGCGGCCTACCAGACGATGGCCAACGACCTGGCTGTCAGTCTGGCCGCCGCGTCCGGCCAACTCGAACTTAACGCCTTTTTGCCCCTCATCGCTCATAATCTCCTGCAGTCCTTCACCATCCTCACCGGCGCTACAGGAATCCTGACCGTGAAATGCATTCGGGGCGTTCAGGCCGACGCCGGGCGCTGCCGGCAACTCCTGGACGCCAGCCAGGGCGTGATTACGGCTTTTGTGCCCTATCTTGGCTATGAAAAAGCCGCCGAGATAGTGCTTCGGGCGGTGAGCATGCAGAGGCCGCTGACCGAGGTCCTGGTCGAGGAGGGATTTTTCACCCGTGAAGAAGTGGACGCCATCTTGCGCCCCGAGGAACTCACCACCCCCGGCGTAGCCGGGGCGCGCTACTTCAAGCCGAGAGGGGGAGGGCGATAAGTAGATACTGAAAGCGGCATTCGTAAACCAACAATGTAAAGACAGGTGTCTTTTTAAGGAGGTTTTTCCCCATGTTGACCATAGCGGAACTGGCCTGGCGGGAGCAGCGCCTGGCACAGATTGCGGCCTATGAGGCTACTGAAAAGAGGCGCAACTTCATTAACGAGGAGGAAATCCAGGGCGTCCTGAAACACAAGGCTGATCCCGAGCGACCGGAAGTGGAAGAGGTTCTAAGCAAGGCCAGGGAGTTTCATGGGCTTAGCCCGGAAGACGCAGCCGTACTGCTGAACAACCGAAACACGGAACTCTGGGCGGAGATCTTTCAAACGGCGAACTGGATCAAGCAGGAGATTTATGGGAATCGCATCGTCCTGTTCGCCCCGTTGTACATTTCCAGTTCATGTGTAAACAACTGCGCTTACTGCGGTTTCCGCCAGACCAATGATCAAGTTACTAAGAGAATACTTTCGATGGCCGAACTCGAGGAGGAAGTAAGGGTGCTGACATCGAAGGGGCACAAGCGCCTGATCGTGGTTTATAGTGAACACCCGGCGAGCGACGTTGACTTTATGTGCCGAACGATCGAGAAGATTTACACCGGCAAAAACGGCAGGGATGAAATCAGAAGGGTCAACGTCAACGCCGCGCCCTTAACCGTGGAAGAATACCGGCGGTTGAAAGACGTCGACATTGGTACCTATCAGGTGTTTCAAGAGACGTACCACTACGATACCTATCGGAGAATGCACCCGTTGAACACCCTCAAGGGCTCATACCTCTGGCGGCTATTCGCCCTGCACCGGGCGCAGGAAGCGGGGATCGACGACGTCGCCATCGGTGCTCTTTTCGGGCTCTACGACTGGCGGTTTGAGGTGTTGGGGCTTCTCTGCCATGCCCTGGACCTGGAGCGGGAGTTCGGCGTGGGCCCACACACCATCTCCTTCCCCCGGTTGGAGCCGGCTTTGAATACCCCGCTTACCACCAACTCTCCTTACCTGGTTAGCGATGAAGACTTCAAAAAAGCGGTCGCCGTACTGCGCTGTGCGGTGCCTTACACCGGCATGATCCTCACCTGTCGCGAACGGCCCCATTTCCGGCGCGAGGCCATCCCGCTGGGCGTCTCGCAGGTCGACGCCGGGTCACGGATCGCCGTGGGCGGCTACGCGGAGATGGAACGGGAACATATCCCCGACCGCGAGCAATTCCAGTTGGGCGATACCCGCTCCCTGGACGATTATCTTTACGAACTCTGCCAGGACGGCTACCTCCCTTCTTTTTGTACCTCCTGTTACCGTGCCGCCCGCACCGGGTGTAATTTCATGGCCTTGGCCAAGAAGGGCCTGGTGAAATATTTCTGCATCCCGAACGCGGTGCTCACTTTCAAAGAGTACCTGCTGGACTACGCCGCGCCCGAAAGACGGTCCGCCGGGGAAGACATCATCCGGCAGTACACCGAAGAGTTCGGGCGGCAAATGCCCCAACAGGCCGGGCGGTTACAGGCGCTGCTGCAGCGGGTGGCGGCCGGGGAACGCGACCTCAAAATGTAAGGGGGATCAAAAATGAGCAGCTTGAACACCACACCACGTGGCCAGCGCCTGCAGATTGCCCTTTTCGGGCGGCGCAACGTTGGCAAGTCGAGCCTGATCAACGCACTGGCCAACCAGGAGGTCGCCATCGTAGCCGATGTTCCCGGCACCACGACCGACCCGGTGGCGAAAGCCATGGAGATCCTGCCTCTCGGCGCGGTAATGCTCATTGACACGGCGGGCCTTGACGACACGGGCGAACTGGGCGCTCTAAGGATTAAGAAGAGCCTGGAGGTGCTACGGAAAACCGACCTGATCCTCCTGGTCGTCGACCCGGCCCAGGGTTTCGGCAAGTGTGAGCAAGACGTAGTTGCCAGGGCTCAAGAAAGAAACATTCCCGTTATTGGGGTGCTCAATAAAACTGACCTCTATGCGGATGCTGCCAATTCAGTCTGGCCGGCCACCCTGCCGGCCCCATGGACGACCGTAAGCGCCCTTACCCGCCACGGCATTGATCAGCTTAAGCAGTTGATCGTCCGACATGCGCCCAAGGACTGGACGGTTTCCACCATCGCCGGCGACCTCATCGCGCCAGGGGATAGCGTGGTCCTGGTAATTCCCATCGACAAGGCCGCGCCGAAGGGGCGGCTCATCCTGCCGCAGCAGCAGGTTATCCGTGACATTCTTGAACACGATGCGGTCGCCGTAATGGTCAAGGAACGAGAGCTCCGCCACGCCTTTAACAGCATGGTAACCCGCCCGAAGCTGGTCATCACCGATGCCTCCGCCTATCTAAAGGCCATCGCGGACACGCCGCCCGACGTATTGTTCACCTCTTTTTCCATCCTTTTCGCGCGCTACAAGGGGGACCTCAATACCTTGGTCGCCGGAGCAAGGTCCGTCAATGGGCTGCAGCGGGGGGACAGGGTACTTGTCGCCGAAGCCTGTACACATCACGCCGTCGAAGACGATATCGGACGGGTGAAAATCCCCCGCTGGCTCAGGCAGACAGTGGGCGGCGACCTGCATTTCGATATCGCCAGCGGAGGTGGCGGGCTGCCGGAAAACCTGAAGGATTATAAACTTATCGTGCACTGTGGGGCCTGTATGCTGAACCGTCGGGAAATGCTCTGTCGCCTGATGCAGGCGCAGGAGGCGGGGGTGCCCATCGTCAACTACGGGGTCCTGCTGGCCCATATACACGGGGTCCTTCGCCGGGCTTTATCGCCGTTCCCGGCGGCCCTGGCCGTTCTGGATGAGGGAACGGAGGCGGGCGACGAGGATGTCCTCCTGTTACGTTCCATGACCCGCATGCGGGAGTGATGCCGGTATGCCCGTTGAACTTACCGTTACCCTGACCAGAGCTGTCAATACCCATACCTTGACCAGGGAAGAAATGGACGCGCTCCTCCAGACCGAGGGAGAACAAGCCGAAGCCCTGTACCGGGCGGCCGACCAAGTGCGAGCCGAGCACCTGGGAAAAGAGGTGCACCTACGCGCGATTATCGAGTTCTCAAACTACTGCGTTAGGAATTGCCTCTACTGCGGTCTGCGACGGGATAACCGTCTTCTTACCCGTTACCGGATGGCCCCGGAGGAAATCCTGGCCGCCGCCCGGCAGGCACGTGACGAGGGATACCGGAGCATCGTGCTGCAGTCCGGCGAGGACCCGGCTTACACCGTAGATGACCTCGCCGGGTTGATCCAGCGGATAAAAGAAAAGTTGGACGTGGCCGTAACCCTCTCGCTCGGTGACCGCTCTAGGGACGACTATCGACGACTGCGTGACGCGGGAGCGGACCGCTACCTGCTAAAGCACGAGACAGCCGATCCGGCGCTGTTTGCGCGCCTGCGCCCCGGCACCACCCTTGAAAGACGTCTCCAGGAACTGCGTTGGCTCGAAGAACTGGGTTATCAAGTGGGAGCCGGGAATATGATCGGCCTCCCCGGCCAGACCGTGGAAACACTGGTTTCTGATATCCTTTTGCTTAAAGACCTCTGCGTTGAAATGGCCGGGATCGGTCCCTTTATCCCCCATCCGGACACCCCTCTGGCAACCTCCCCGGCCGGTTCCCTGGAAATGACCCTTAAGGCACTGGCGGTTACCCGCCTCCTACTGCCTTATAGCCACATACCGGCGACTACCGCGGTGGCTACCCTCGACCCAGCCGGGCGGCGCCGGGCCCTTCGGGCGGGCGCCAACATCGTAATGCCCGATCTGACCCCAGCCCCGTACCGGCAGCATTACGCCATTTACCCCGGTCGGGGCCGTCCCGCGGGGGAACGTGTGGCGTCGTTCGCCTGGTGGGAGCGGGAAATGGCCGCTATCGGTCGGAAGGTGGCTACCGGTTACGGACATGCATTTGGGGTGCATTTGGGGTCAGGCCCTCGGATTTCGGATTTAGCAGTTAGAGAGCCTTGAATAGCTCACGGTCGCCGAACCTATCAGCGTTTCATCCAAAGACATCTTTCTGTTCCTTCGGGCTATCGTCCTGAACCCTTGGAAATCGTGGTACTTCGGTTTACCCACCCTACTTCTGTTAACGTCTTATTCACCAATAAGCCATCTATTCCTTCAAATCCGAAATCCGAGTGTCTGACCCCATCTCTCCCCCCAGGGTTAACGAGAGAAGAAAAAAGCGCCTCTTTCCCGCCAAGAAAAGTGAGCGCGAACAGTAAACCCGAATCGCACAATGGTTTCAAGTTGTCACAAACTAATGCAGTTTCATCCTTCTGATTTCCTGGAGCAGCTCTTCACCTTCCCGAATGTGTTCCTGCAGGTGTTCAATACGCTCCTTTTCAGCCCCCTGATTCTTGAGTTCTTGTAGCTCGGCGCGGTGCGCGGCCACCGAACCCTCAACATCCTGGTGAATCTCTGCCGCCCTTTCGAAACTAATACCCTTACGGTGCTCTTCCTCAAAACGGTGCTTCAGACTGGGACAACTCATAGTACAACCTCCCCGCCGCATTGTTTTTGTAATGATAATTATATCCTAGCAGCTCTGCATCAATTCTATTCATAGGGGTCAGGCCCTCGGATTTCGGATTTGAAGGAATAGATGCCTTATCGGCGAATAGAACATAAAACAGAAGTGGGGTGGGTAAACCGAAGTGCCGCGATTTCCAAGGGTTCACGCCGATAACGCCATTTACCACACGATAGCCCGAGGGAATAACAAGCAAGATGTCTTTCTCTCCGAGGATGACTATTACCTCTACCTGTCGTTGCTTGAAAAATACGGGAATAGAC
>JAHRFU010000135.1 GCA_019084485.1 Desulforudis sp.
AAGCAGGAACTGGTGCACTACTTCGAAGTGGGCCGGATGGGCATCGAACACTGCCTGCTGCCCGAACAGGGTCTGGTCGTTCCCGGTGACGTGATCATCGGTGCCGACTCGCACACCTGCACCTACGGGGCGCTTGGAGCCTTCGCCACTGGCGTGGGCAGCACCGACCTAGCCGCCGCGATGGCGCTGGGTGAGACCTGGTTCAAAGTTCCCGAGACCATCAAGTTCGTCTACGAGGGTGAACTTCCGAAGTGGGTCAGCGGCAAAGACCTGATCCTCTACACCATCGGCGACATCGGGGTCGAGGGTGCTCGCTACATGGCCATGGAGTTCACCGGTCCGGTGATCGAGAAGCTCTCCATGGACGGGCGCTTCACGATGTGCAATATGGCCATCGAGGCCGGGGCCAAGAACGGCATCGTGCCCCCCGATGAAATCACCGCTGAATACGTACGTGAGCGGGCGAAACGCCCCTACCACTTTGAGTACAGCGATGAGGACGCGCAGTACGCCCGGACGATCACCTACGACGCCTCCTGGATCGAGCCCCAGGTATCCTTCCCGCACTCGCCGGACAACACCCGTCCGGTGACCCGGGCCACCCACGTACAGGTCGACCAGGTCGTCATCGGCAGCTGCACCAACGGCCGGATCGAGGACCTGCGCGTAGCCGCTCGCATCCTGAACAAGCGTAAGGTGCACCCGAACGTGCGCATGATCGTCTTCCCCGGCACCCAGGAGATCTACCTGCAGGCCATGAGCGAGGGTCTGTTCCGGATCTTCATCGAGGCCGGCGGTGCAGTCAGCACCCCGACTTGCGGCCCCTGCCTAGGCGGGCATATGGGCATCCTGGCCAAGGGTGAACGCGCCGTGGCCACGACCAACCGGAACTTCATCGGGCGCATGGGCCATCCCGAGAGCGAGGTCTACCTGGCCAGCCCGGCGGTAGCCGCCGCCTCCGCCATTACGGGTCGCATCACCCATCCGGAAGAGGTGATATAGATGCAGTTACAGGGAAAGGCCTGGAAATTCGGGGATAATATCGACACCGACCAGATCATCCCCGCCCGTTACCTGAACACTTCCGACCCGGCCGAACTGGCCAAGCACTGCATGGAGGACGCCGACGTCGGTTTCGCAGCGGCCGTTAATGACGGCGACCTGATCGTGGGCGGTTCCAACTTCGGCTGCGGCTCCTCGCGCGAGCACGCCCCGATCTCGATCAAGAGCGCCGGGGTCAGCTGTGTGATCGCGGCCAGCTTCGCCCGCATCTTTTACCGGAACGCCTTCAACATCGGCCTGCCGATCCTGGAGTGCGCCGAGGCCGTGGCGGGCATCACCCAGGGCGACGCAGTGGCGGTCGACGCCGGCACCGGAATGATTAAGAACCTGACCACCGGCAAGGACTACCAGGCCAAGCCGATCCCGCCCTTTATGCAGGAAGTGATCGCTGCAGGCGGCCTGATCGAGCACGTGAAACGGAAATTGGGTTAGTTCGGGACAAACTTTTAATCTTTTAAGCTCTGACCCTTTGGTTTCTTTTCTGATCGAGGCAGCATAGACTCTGTTAACACAGTTACCAGGAAAGGAAAGCTACGCGGCAACGGATGTCCTTTTCTGCCACCTAAATACTAAGTTTTTTATCTTTTAAGCTTTGACCCTGGAGGACGTTGAAATTGCAGAAGATCCTTATGTACGATACCACCCTGCGCGACGGTGCTCAGGGCGAGGGCGTCTCGTTCTCAGTAGAGGACAAGATCCGCATCGCCCGACGCCTCGACAAGATCGGGGTGCACTACATCGAAGCTGGCTGGCCGGGCTCCAACCCGAAGGACGTGGAGTTCTTCAAGCGCATGGCGGAGAACCCGTTCCGCCACGCCCGTCTGGCCGCCTTCTGCAGCACCCGCCGCGCCGGCACCGCCGCCGAGGATGATGCCAACCTGCGCGCCGTGCTGGAATCCGGCGTGCGCACGGCTACGGTCTTCGGCAAGAGCTGGGACTTTCACGTCTTCCGCGCCCTGAACACCACCCTCGAGGAGAACCTGGCCATGATCAGCGAGTCCGTGGCCTTCCTGAAGGGACACGGACTCGAGGTGATCTACGACGCCGAGCACTTCTTCGACGGCTATAAGGCCCGCCCCGAATACGCCATGGCCACGCTTCAGGCCGCCCAGACTGCGGGCGCGGACACCATCGTGCTCTGCGACACGAACGGCGGCTCCCTCCCGTCCGAGGTAATGGCCATCGTCTCCGAAGTCTGCGGTGAACTGAGCGTACCCATCGGCATCCACGCCCACAACGACGCCGGTCTGGCCGTTGCCAACAGCATCATGGCCGTCGAGGCAGGAGCCGTGATGGTGCACGGTACCGTGAACGGGTATGGCGAGCGTTGCGGCAATGCCGACCTTTGCGTGGTCATCCCGAACCTGGCGATCAAGAAACGCCTCTCCACCATCCCGCGGGAGAACCTGGTCTTCCTGACTGAACTCTCCCGCTACGTGAGTGAGATCGCGAATATGAACCCCGATCCCCGCCAGCCCTACGTCGGGGCCAGCGCCTTCGCCCACAAGGGCGGCATCCACGTCAGCGCCCTCATGAAGGACTCCGGCACCTACGAGCACATGCCGCCGGAATCCGTGGGCAACATCCGGCGCGTACTGGTCTCCGAGCTGTCCGGGCTGTCCAACCTGGTCTATAAATTCCGCGATCTGAACCTGAACGGGGAGCATCCCCAGGAAAACCGTCGCATCCTCACCGAACTGAAGGATCTCGAGGCCCAGGGCTTCCAGTTCGAGGGGGCCGAGGGCTCCCTGGAACTCCTGCTGCGCAAGGCCTACAACGACTACCGGCGGCCCTTCGCCCTGGAGACCATGCGCCTCCTGATCGACATGAAAGACGACCGGGTGATCCACTCCGAGGCCGTGATCAAGCTCCGGGTAAAAGGCGAGACGGTACACACTGCCGCCGAGGGCACCGGCCCGGTACACGCCCTGGACAACGCCCTGCGCAAGGCCCTGGAGAGCCACTACCCGGACATCAACAAGATGCAGCTGGTCGACTACAAGGTCCGCGTCCTGGACGAGACCGCGGGCACCGAGGCCGTGGTCCGCGTCCTCATCGAGACCGGCGACGGGTGCAAGACCTGGGGCACCGTCGGCGTCTCCACCAACATCATCGAGGCCAGCTGGCAGGCCCTCGCCGACAGTTTAGCTTACGGTTTGCTCAAAAAGCAGGAAGAGTGCTAGTAACCTGTTAATTTCCGCCGTAACACGCCTCAGAGCCCTCGCATATACTAATTTAAGGAGTATTGTCCACACAAAGGTTCTGTGATAGAGTTTCCGTATTGGGGGTTCTGTACCAATGGGTTTATTGTTCGGCACGGACGGTGTGCGCGGCGTCGCCAACACCGAGTTAAGTCCCGAACTGGCCTTCAAACTGGGCCGGGCCGGGGCATATATTCTAACTGAAGCAACAGGGCTGCGCTCGATCATCATCGGGCGTGACACCCGTTTGTCCGGGGACATGCTAGAGGCCGCCCTGGTAGCCGGGATCTGTTCCGTCGGCGTGGACGTCCTGCGGGTGGGGGTCATCCCCACACCGGCCGTGGCCTACCTGACGCGGGCGCTCGAAGCGGGTGGCGGCGTGGTCATCTCGGCCTCGCACAACCAGTTCGCCGACAACGGGATCAAGTTCTTCGGCGCTAACGGCTACAAACTGTCCGACGAACTGGAGAGCCGTATTGAAGAAATGGTGCTGGATCCGGGCACCGTTTTCCCGTTACCGACCGGGGCCGAACTCGGCCGTGTGCGCGATATCACCGACGCGCCGGAGCGTTACATCCGGTACGCCGCCTCGACCGGACCGGGCAGCCTGTCCGGCCTCAGGGTGGTCGTGGACTGCGCCAACGGAGCGGCCTGCACGGTAGCACCGCAGCTGTTTGCCGGGCTCGGGGCGACCGTGATCCCGGTGCACAACAGTCCGGACGGCACCAACATCAACGTGAACTGCGGTTCCACCAACCCGGCGACGCTGCAGGAAGCCGTACTTGCCGAAGGTGCCGACCTCGGTCTGGCCTTCGACGGGGACGCCGACCGGCTGATCGCCGTGGATGAAAAGGGTGGGATCGTGGACGGCGACTTCATTATGGTCGCCTGCGCCCTGTACCTGCAAGAACGCGGGATGCTCCGGGACCGGACCCTGGTCACCACCGTCATGAGCAACATGGGCCTGCACATTGCGCTCCGCGAGGCCGGGATCCACATCGAGATCACCAAGGTGGGCGACCGCTACGTATTGGAAGAGATGCTCCGCTGCAACGCCTCCCTGGGCGGGGAGCAGAGCGGGCACATCATCTTCGGGGATTACGCCACCACCGGCGACGGGATTATCACCGCCCTGCAACTGCTGAAGGTGATGCTCGACACCGGAAGGCCCCTTTCCACGCTGGCCGCCCAGATGGAACGCCTGCCGCAGGTGCTGCGTAATGTAAGAGTAAACAACAAGGATCGGGTCATGACCAGCCCGCTCCTGGACAGTGCCATATCCGCCCAGCAGTACAGCCTGAACGGTCAGGGACGCATCCTGGTGCGCCCGTCCGGCACCGAACCGCTCGTCCGGGTGATGGTCGAGGGCAGGGAC
>JAHRFU010000085.1 GCA_019084485.1 Desulforudis sp.
AGAGAAAAAGTAGCCTGTCCCCTTTTCCCGTCGCCTATCCCCTGTTAGCAGAAGTCTTTGCCCAAAGACCGGCTCCGAATCCTCCCCTTCAACTCCGCGATCACCGCGTCCAGCTCCTGCGCTCCCAGATCACCCTCGCTCCGCTCCCGCACGGCGATGGTCTGGGACTCCACCTCTTTGTCCCCGGCGATAAACATGTAGGGGACCTTCTGCACCTGCGCCTCGCGGATCTTGTAGCCCACCTTCTCGTTCCGGCCGTCGAACTCGGCCCTGATCCCGGCCTCCAGTAGTCGGTTCGTGACCTGCTGTGCATACTCCGCATGCCGGTCGGTGATCGGGATCACCCGCGCCTGTACCGGTGCCAGCCAGAGCGGGAAAGCCCCGGCGAAGTGCTCGGTCAGGATGGCGATAAACCGCTCCAGGCTGCCAAACACCACCCGGTGCAGCATGACGGGACGGTGCTTTTGCCCGTCCTCCCCGACGTAGGTCAGGTCAAACTTCTCCGGCATTTGAAAGTCGCACTGGATAGTCCCACACTGCCAGGTCCGCCCCAGGCAGTCCTGCAGCTTAAAGTCGATCTTCGGCCCGTAGAAGGCACCGTCCCCCTCGTTCACCTTGTAGGCGAGGCCCTTCCTCTCCAGCGCCCCGCGCAGGGAGTTGGTCGCGGTTTCCCACAGGTCATCTGAGCCCATGGCCTTCTCCGGCCGGGTGGACAGCTCAATATTGTAGTCGAAGCCGAAGACAGTCCGGTAAAAGTACTCTACCAGATCAATGATCCCGATGATCTCATCTTCCACCTGCTCCGGACGGCAGAAGAGGTGCGCGTCGTCCTGGGTGAAGCAGCGCACCCGCATCAGGCCGTGCAGCACCCCGGACAACTCGTGCCGGTGCACCAGACCCAACTCACCGAGCCGGATCGGCAGTTCACGGTAGCTGTGCAGGCGTGACTGATAAAGCAGCATTGCGCCCGGACAGTTCATCGGCTTGATCGCGTAGTTCCCCTCGTCGATCTTGCTGAAATACATGTTTTCCTTATAATGATCCCAGTGCCCGGAGCGCTCCCAGAGCTTCTGGCTCAGGATGATCGGCGATTTAATCTCCTGGTAGCCCCGCCGCACGTGCTCCTCCCGCCAGAAGTTCTCCAACTCGTTGCGCAGCACCATCCCCTTCGGATGGAAGAACGGGAAACCAGGCCCCTCGTCGTGGACACTGTACAGATCCAGATCCACCCCGAGCCGCCGGTGGTCGCGCTTCTTCGCCTCTTCCAGGCGGAAGAGATAGTCCTTGAGCATGGACTGCTTCGGGTAGGAGGTGCCGTAGATGCGCTGCAGCATCCGGTTCCGCTCGTCGCCCCGCCAGTAGGCCCCGGCCAGGCTCAGGAGCTTGTAGGCCTTGATCCGCCCGGTAGAGGGCACGTGCGGCCCGGCACAGAGATCGGTGAAGTCGCCCTGCCGGTAGAAGGAGATCACCGCGTCCTCGGGCAGGTCTTCGATCAGTTCCACCTTGTAGTCCTCACCAATGGACCGTGCCAGAGCAATCGCGTCTTCCCGCGACAGTTCAAATCGCTCGAAAGGTAGATCCGCCTCCACGATCGTCTGCATCTCTTTCTCGATCTTCTCCAGATCTTCCGGTGTAAAGGACTGCAGGACATCGAAGTCGTAGTAAAAACCGTCCTTAATCGACGGTCCGATGGCCAGCTTGCACCCCGGGAAGAGCTTCTTCACGGCCTGAGCCATCACGTGGGATGAACTGTGACGGTACACCGCCTGTCCTTCCTCGTCATCGAAAGTCACGAATTCAATCCGGGCGTCTTCGGTCAGCGGGCGATGCAGGTCATACATTTTTCCGTTCACCTTCGCCGCCAGGGCTTCCTTGGCCAGGCGGGAGCCGATCCCCTTAGCGATCTCCAGCGGGGTCACCCCTGCCGGGTGCTCCACGACCTTGCCGTCCTTAAGCGTAATCTGAATCAATTCGATTTCCCCCTTAAACATAGATAAACCCCGCGTCCGCTCAGGGACGGGAGTTATTACCCGCGGTTCCACCCTGTTTGGAGGGCACACAAACCCTCCCACTCAACAGGACAGGTAACGGCTGTCACCGGCCCGGCTTCATTCACCGGGCAACTCCGAGGTGGTCTTCATCCGTCCTCACCCAGACGCGCTCACAGCCTGTCGGCGCATCCTCTCTGAAGGGCCGTATCCGGACTACTCGCCTCATCATCGCATTGCTTTATTATGGCTTGAATTATATGCCCAGCCGAGTTTCCTGTCAACACAAGGCGGAAACAGCATTGCCAGGGAAATGGGGACAGCCAGGGAAAAGGGGACAGGCTACTTTTTTGCTCCAAACAGCGACTTACTATCTCTAACCTCCGCCAAAAAAGTAGCCTGTCTCCTTGTCCCGTACACCACAACTCTAAATCACCAGCACTCCAGTCCGAAACAACACATAATAAACCACGACCTGGATCAGCCCGATCACAAACCCGATCACCCCACCCAGCAGCGTGATCGCCCTGAGTTCCCGGGACGCCACCTGAAAGGCCACTCGCTCCAGATCCTCCAGCGGGAAGGAGTTCAGCCGGGCCTCGATCAACTGCCCGATCTTCACCTCTCGGCGTGCCGCCGCAGTAAGCTCGTCCACCAGCAACTCAACAAAGCCCGGCATGCGCTCGGCCACGACATCCGCCATCTTCTCTGCGATGAAGGTCTTGATCGAGTGCGGCACGATCGTCGGCATCTTCATCATCACCGCATCGTACACCCCCACCCCCACTGCATCCAACAGGCGGTTGGAGATGTCTCTCACGTCCAGGTAGGCCACCAGATCGTCAACCGAAAGCAGTTCCTCTTCCACCACCCGGCCCACGGTTGCGGCCAGTTCACGCCGCCGTTTAGGGATGACCCCCTGGATGGCGAAAGGAGTGCCCGGAAAACGGATCGGTTCGTAGGGACGAAAAAGAAGCTTGATTGCAAGCCAGTTGGTCGACCAGCCGATCAGAGCCCCGACAACCGGGATTAGCGCCACTAACAGCCAAGTGTACACTATTTCTCCTTCGTTAGGCAAAATCTGAGATTCAATATACTACAGCCCTACCCCGAAGGCAAGTCAGAGTCCTTCTTCATTGAGGGGTCGTGAAGCACACGAACAAGTGCTGGAGGCCGTCAAACGCTTAACTGGCGCGGAAGGCGAAGACAGACGGCGGCGGAGCGTACTGGGTGGTACGTGAGCACCAACTGCCGAGCCTGACAAAGCCAGGTGAGTGGTTGGCGGTCTCCTCAGGCTTTGTTCCAGATGGCGCACTGCTCACAACCGCTGCACTGCGTGATCGTGGAGCCGAACACCTCGCGCAGGGTCTCGAGGGTGACGGGAAGGCAGCGCTTCCCGTGCAAAACAATCTTTAGTGGGGAAAGAGTCAACAGTGAAGAGATCAGAAGGTCCTCGTTGCGCACCTCGTCTTCCAGGAAGTGCGCGTCCATCTCCAGCTTCTGAGAGAGATCCTCGAATGACCCGTCGTACAGCGTGAACCGGCTGCCGGCCTCAATCACCACGTTTACGACATCCAGCCGCTCCTCCCGCCTTTTGGTGAAGTTTTTCAGGATACTGATAAACTCTTCATTCTCCTGTTGAAAGATCTGATCGTCCACCAGCCAGGCCAGCGCATCGATCAGCTGGTCCGCCAGATCGTTTAGGCGAAACCGCGCCAGACCCTCCACGTCCACCATCGGGCATTCCTCGAGGTGCTGGCTGATGCGCGTGGTGGCCATATTGCGCAGCTTACGCATTAGGGCCCGGTCCTCGTTCAGCCGCTCACACAGCCGGACCCAGTCCGGATCATCGCTCGTACAGTCCTGCCCCCGCACCAGCTCCGGGCCGAAGTAGGCCTGCCACTGGGCGGTGACCAGCGCCGCCACACCGTTGGCAATCGCAGCGGTAAACCCTTTACGGTCTACCCGCCCGAAGAACCGGTGTTCGGTCATCCGGCAGCGGAAGAACCCCTTTGGCTTCTCTTTGTACTGAACGCGCATGCCCCGGGTGCGCAGAATCTTAAGCTCCCGCCGGACAAACGTGTCGAATGTCTCCGAGTGCTCCGGATCAACCACTACCTTGATTTCCAAGTTCCACCGTCCCCTTTCCCAGGATCAAACCCCTAATAGAAATGTAAGTATCACCTACCCACAATATGCCCAGAAAAACCCGCCAAATAGCCACAACGCCCGGCTTGGCCGTCGATTCGGAGCGCCTTTCGGAACACAGCCCGAAAACCCGCCGGTCAATAAAAAGCGGCAGGAATACCAATAACTAATGCCGAACAGTTATTCTTCGGGGATTCTCGACAATGGTAAGCAGTGGCAGGAGGGGTTAAGCGTGAGTTATCGGGGCAATCGTCTGTCTGTCTTTCTGATCTTTGTGGGGCTTGGTATTGCTACCTTCTGGGTGGCTTGGATCCTGATGGGAAACCTCACGGAGGGGGTTCGTACCGTCGAGAACGAAAACTACATCGTCTTCCATATTGCAGCCGAACTGATCGCCGCTGCCCTAGCCTTTACCGGCGGGGTGCTCTGGCTGAGTGCACACCGGCGGGCACCCGTATTCGTCCAGGTCGCCCTGGGAGCGCTCATCTATACCGGTCTTAACAGCTTGGCCTGGGGCTTCCGGAACGACCCCCTAATGTCCGTCTTCTTCGGTATGACCTTCATCGTCGGCCTGATCGGCCTCTACTGGTTCGCCATGGGCCTGGTCAGCAAGCCCAGGGGCACGGACTAGTAGGCCATCCCATCTGTCGCCGGCTGGTCATCCACCCGGCGGTAATGTCTTATGACAAGGTTACTACCAGAAAGCCGGCTTCTTTGTCTACCGGATAGGTACGGAGAGACTCTTTCGCTGGCCCCTTCAAGACGTTCCCCTCTAGATCAAACTCCGACCGTCCCAGACTGGAACAGCGCAGCCGCCTGCGCTCATGGTCATAGTTCAGTTCATTGCCGCCGTGCGTACACTCATCCGCAAAGGCCCTGAACTGATTCCCACCGGTGTTTACAACAATGACCTTCAGTTTGTCGCCGCTATCAAAGTAGACGGATAACTTCACTGCCCCGCCGTCACTATTCAAGAAGGGGACATCCGGAAGACTGATCTTCAGCTTTCCGCCAGCGAATTCAAAACTGGTTCTCGGGTACTTCCGGTACAGCAGATACGCCCGCCACCAAGGAACACCCGCCCAGAAGCGGCAAGCCGATGCTCACGATCGCGACCGCCAGACCGGACTTTTGATTTCCCTCGCGCTAACCGTAACTCGTCCGGCACTCTGGCCGCCGGTTTTTCATTCTAGAGCCAGGATGTACCTCGTTTCATCCGGATTGTCACCCACACTGCGGAAAATGCCTTTCAGCTTAAGATCATTCTGTTCCAGATACTCTTTCAATAGTTCATTCTCACGTATTCGAACTGCGTCACGAATAGTAGCAACCGTAAGCTTACCGCCTGGCCCCTCTATCAGTGACCTCTCGACTGGTGTGAGGATTCCCCGGCAGGTTATGATCACGGTTTGTTGAAGCGCTTCGCAGTCTACCCTTTCCGGACCTTTGCCGTAGAGTTCACGGAGCATTCGGGTGACGGCACCCTGCAATACCGTACCCAAATCACCGCAACCGGAAGAGGGCTGTATCGGAGTCTTGACCGGAAATTCTTTCAGCTTTCATCCCTCCTTTTTTTGCATCAAAAAAGCCTGTTCCATTAAGAAGTCTCTTCCCACCTAGGAAAGCTACCTCTTTTCGAACAGGCTCTAAAGGCGGCTGGCCCGAAACGAACCCTTCACCTTTCTAGCGACATAGGTTTTTGAATCTGCTAATAGCCTTCGGTAACAACCACCATAATACACTCGTCTTTAACTAAACAGAAGTCCTGCAGGACCGTTTCGACCCGGATATCCTGATCCAGTAACCGCTCTGAGAGAAGCTGCCGCTCTCGAACAAAAAGACTATAACGGATCTTCTTCAATGTCCGAACGGCCTCATCCCCGCCCTCATCAGCCAACCTCTTCTCGAGAGGAGAAAGAACCCCTTCACAGCGTACGATGAACACACCCCCACCCGGATAAGTACAACGAACATTCTGGGGACCCTTTCCGTACAGCTTCTTGGCTATGCTTCGCACAGTACCTTCTATTAATGCCACCTTAATCCCTGCCGCCTGCCCCATTTAATCACCTCTTCCATAGACACTGTTAGGGCTATCCTAATTTGACAATTAAAGATTAGCACATCAGCATGTCATACAGCGGTCACTAGAATAATAGTTGCTTCATATATGTTTGGAAAAATGATAATGCAGCGGATAACAGCAGGGTAATAGATCTCATCAGAGCCCGAAAATACTGGACTTTCCTGCATTGTTTTCGCTGACAGGGACACAATACGGTCTAGGGTTGGAATTCAAAATATCGAATCCTGCTGACCAAATATTCGGACGTAGAGCATTTTATTTGTCTGCAATAATACGTTCATACTTGCCGAAACTCCTGCTAGTTGAGAAATGTAGACATTAATGTCTATATTTCGACAGCTCAATTAGGAGCATGTTCAGAAACGAACCTTTGCAGAATGGGCTCAACATGGGTCTAAGGGGAAAACCGATTCAACTGCAGCCTGTTCAGCCTCGGTCAGAAAAACACTGCGCGTCACCCTGACACCCCCTAACCTAACGACGAAGTAACCAAACACTCTGTTAAGACTACGGATTCAGTCTCTAGTCTTTTCGCTAATAACCCAGGATTATCCTTCGAAAGGGTATATACAACTTTAGATAGTTGTAGCGTCTTGTTTGTCATCCCAACACTAGTCTTCTCCATTACTCCTGCACGTCCACACCGCTCTCCAGTAGACAGTCGTTAAGATAGCCCTGACCGCCCTTCAATGTCCCGTCGTAGTGTCTGTCTACCACAACCTCGAAAGCCGGTCGCAACACTTGCTCAAGCTCAATCATCCGGTGAGAACGGAATCTCTCGATGGGAATGGAACCTGGACGAACCTGCTCCGGGTACAGTCTAGCGACCACCCAATCTTCAAACCGCACCAACCGAAGCACTGCACCGTGCTTTGTGTCCAGTGCCCATGCTCTGACTCGGATCATCCAGCATCAACATTCCCATGGCACAATGTTCAGTGGCACTACTAGAAAGACCAAAGAACAAAGCCAAGGCCAGACTGTTCAAATCCCCCTGGCTTAAGAGTGGACTTAAATCAACCCCATCCTGGTCAACTATCCGGTAAGTGTTACTGCCCTGCTTCTCCTCCACCTCAATACATACCTGAGAAATGGCCGGATTGTTAGTTAGACGCCGAAAAACGTCATGGAGACACTTCAGCTTCTCGACCTTTGTGCGTTGGCTTGCAATAGTCACTTTGCGACCGGCTATCGCGTTCTCAAGCTGTAGCAGACGATTTCCAATATCCTTCAGTACCTTCCCGGCTACCGCCGCCGGATCCTCACCATCCTCAAATTCGCGCTCAAGTGCGACAGCAAGGCCGGCCAACTCATGTTCCCGCAGATGATCTGCTAAACTCACGGCCTTCTCCAGAGCTTGGAGAGTCCGTAGCGCCTCTTCGTAATCATCCACAGCCTTCTTGTTTTTGCTGCTCCAGTTTCAGCGCCTCTGTTTGCTCTCGCAGGTTTCTCTCAAATTCGTCCCGCAGGTGCGTCAAGAGGTTGTCTACCTGACTACCGCACAAGGGGCAGTTCTGCAACCCTGAAGCCGCCTCTGCTGACTCCAGCAACAGCTTCTCGCTTCTTTTCCCGAATGTCATTCTCCCGACTTCTGATCGTTCGGCTGACCTCATCCCGAAACCCGTCTAGAGTCCCGGTAACCTCTTTCATAGCCGCAGGCACTTTAGCCTTCTTCATTCCGACCAGTATATTGCGGTAGTCAGAGAGCCCCAGCAGCCGGTCAATCGCATCATTCCGGTCACGAGGCTCCTGAACCAGAAGGGCCCGAATCGCCTCCTGATGCTGGTACACCGTGGTAAAGAAATCACGGAAGCTGAGCGGCACGAGACCGACTAACTCCTTTACAGCCAGAATCATGGAATTCACCTCACACAAACATTGTCACTTGTGCAATACCGGAATCAATAGGCCTTGGACTCTGATGTTCTTCCACGATAAACCCTCTATCCTTCAAAAACTCAGCGACCAGAGACCGGTGACAGTATTGACTGTCTTTACAGAAGCAGACCAAGGCGATGGTTCTTCCTGATTCAACCCGAGCGTGCAACTTCTCGACTGCAATCTCTACCTCTTGAGAGTGAAGCTCCTCCCTAAACTGTCTTACGTACAGCCCCCACCACTCCTCAGGGTCCTTCTGCCTCCAATGGTTACGGTACTCTTGAAACAGGGCTGGACTAGGTGCAAAAGCGAAAACTCTGGCGGCATCCCCTACATCAGGTCCACCTCGGGTTATCTGCCAAATCTCGTCGCAATCAATGCTCCTGATACTCGAGACACTTCCCGTTATTACCACAGCATTGGAACCATTCGTGCTGTTCATCAATAAACACCCCACAACTGAAAAACCATTGCTACTAACACCTTACCAAGGGGTTACCGATCAGACCTTTCGTTAAACAGTCCTACTTTTCCTGCATTGCTAGGGTTCGACAGTTTAACTCGACTACCAGGTGGTGTAGTCGAGTATCTTCTGGACAAATAACCTCTTGTTAATCTCAGACATCGCCTGGAACTTGGCGCCAGATGTTTCTATCGGAAAGTATACCAGCCACCATAATGAAGTCGTGTCGTATTGTGTCGAGCGTAAATGTACTCTGTGTTCTTTCCACGAATGTTCGATATTTTAAGAAGGTTTTATACAATAGATGATGGAAATAACACTTCAATGCATCAGCGTAGAAAGGCAGTATCAAAGGCTAATCGGCTTTTGCTACCTACAGGGTAGAAATACAAGCGTGTTAGAAGAGTATTGTCTCATCATAAGGTCAAACCTAGAATCCCCTTGGCAGGATGCTGAAGGGCAGTCCTACCACTATGGACAAACCGTGCCTAATCACAAGCGAATTGGCGAAGGGGTACGGTTCATTATAGATCGCAGTGATCGTGTAGGTGTTGTCCTAGTAGCTCACGGAGTATTTGACACCCCAGAAGATGGGGGCCTTGATGAGAAAGGGCGCAGACTCTATCGGGTTGGTTTCGAAAGTTTCGCACCCTTCTCCGAACCGGTAATTCTGCCTTCGACTCTGAAGAACAAGATTACAGAACAGGAAAGATACAATCAGCAACACGCCATCCGGCGGATCACCCCCGAGCTGTTTGAACAGTTGGTGGCATTCGGCGCAGGCGAGGCTCCCCCTTGCGCTGTGCAGGACGCGTTTATTAGCGAATTGAAGTCCTTACGGTTAGGAAAGGTTTTTGGCGAGCAGAAGTTCTACAAGCCCTTGATGCTGTTGGGGGCAGTTCGTTGCCTGGTTCAAGGTGATCCCCTTTCATTCGATGGTCCGCTGCGCCAGTACTATCAAAGCTTCGCCGAGGCTGCCGGATTTGACGGATTACATCCGGAGTTCCCCTACTACTACCTTCAGTCTGAAGGTTTCTGGAAGGTCATCGATCGAGACGGAAAGCCTCTAGAAAAGATGGATACTCCAAAGCCACAAAGACTTCGAGGTTCAACCGTAGAGTTCGAAGAGCAACGTGCCGCCTGCATCCGCAACAGATTACAGAGACCAGCCGTAATTACCGCTTTACTGTCCTATTTCAACGAATCACAACAAGCTGCTTTGGTTCAGGTTTGGCCCGATTTGAAGGTGGGAATTACAATCGAAGAGAATGACCGCACCAAAAACCGATTAGATGTGTGGATCCGCAGCATTCACGACTACATCACCAACCGAGGCTTCTACTTCACTCCGGCGCAAATTGCCGCCTTCTACTGCGCGCTGCGCACAAAACCCTTTGTTATTCTCGCCGGCATTTCAGGTACGGGAAAAACCCGTCTGCCACGCCTATTCGCGGAGGCCATTGGTGCCCAGATTCGGATTGAAGCGGTAAGACCAGACTGGACAGACAGCGCTGATCTCATCGGCTATCGTGACCTTAATGAGCGGTTTCGCCCAGGAAGGCTGCTTGTCTTCGCTGACCAGGCGGCAAAGGACCCGGAACGACCCTACTTCTTCGTTCTGGATGAAATGAATCTGGCCCGGGTGGAGCACTACTTCGCCGATGTCCTTAGCAAGATTGAGAGTCGCCGACGCCAGGACACAAGCATAGTTACTGACCCGCTGCTCGCCCCTGAAGAGATCGGCCGCAACCTAGCCGACAAGCAAACGCAGCCCGAACAAAACCTGGGCGCAACCGCTGAAGAGCCAATACAATACAGCCAGGTCAGCTTACCTGATAACTTGTTCATCATCGGGACGGTGAACATGGACGAAACGACCCACGCCTTCAGCCGTAAGGTATTGGACAGAGCCTTTACACTGGAGTTCTCTGAAGTTAATCTGGCCTATCGGAAGCCGCAGTCTCAGACCAAACACAGCTCGGAAATGGACAACCTGGGGATGCAATTCCTTGAACCCATTGGCCTCACCCTCGCCGAACTTGATGATCAAGGATTAGGCAACGCCTATGAATTCGTGATCGAGAATCTTATTCGTGTCAACGAGAGTCTCCAAAAGGCGCAGTTGCAGGTCGGCTACCGCGTCCGCGACGAGGCATGTCTTTACGTATGTCACGCAAATCAAATGTCCGAACTGCTTCCCCCAGACATTGCCCTGGACTACCTCCTATGTGCCAAAATCCTACCGCGCATCCAAGGAGGTGCCTTTGTCCTAAAGGACATTTTGCTGGACCTCGCTGAACTCTGTCTGACCGACACCAATGGTGCGACTGATGCATTTCGTAATCTCATCCATGACGTCCGACAGGGAGACAAGACATTACGGGAGCTTGTGAACAGCCACCCTCAGAGTCAGGCCATCAGGTACCCAATGACACTCACCAAAACCCTGATTATGCTGGACCGGTTGGACCGGGACGGATATACCTCTTACTGGTTGTGATGAGTTGAAACAGTCACGTCTCTTGTTTGTGGAAACAGACGAACTGGCCATCGAATTCTGGGGGCCGAAGAGTGTGCCGGATGCAGTTGAACCCAAAGGGAGCCGGCGGCGATACCCACGCGTCCAGATAACCTCCAGTGTTCCCTACACAATGCATCCGGAAGACCTCAAAGCTCATCCCGCATTCTTCGAGAACACCACGTACCACGTTGTAGCCCACAGCAAGACCCAAGGGAAACGCCTTACGATTAAACATCGGGATCCCCTGATCCAAGATGCCTTTAACCCGTCATTGGCTAATGCCAATGTGGTTTCCGGCACCTTGTCCTTCCGCAATCAAGTGGGTCTGAGTACTTTCGCGCTTCTGATTAACGACCACCAGCACCTAACAATCTGTATTGAAGTCTTCCCTACTAAAATGGACTATGAAGACGACTATTGGAATCTGATCGCAGAGGTATCAAGGCACGTCTACAACCTGGCCTTCGAGTACCTGCGGTCAACCTATCAGCACGCAGCACCCGCTCCAAAGGCCGGGCGGCAGACAGATCTGGAATGGCTCCTATTACTGGAGCACGTCATGCTGGACCTTGAACGGGCCGTTCACCACATTGCCAGACAACCCCAACGGGCGATGGTACTGGAACCGGTAGACTGTCTGGCCGCACGGATTAGGCGGCCGGATCGCTTCGTTCGCTCTGCAGTGAGGCAAGCCATAAGCAAGGGGCCGAGCAATGCAGTGAAGATAAACGGTGTGCTCATTCCTCCCCGGCTCACTGCCACCCGTCCACAACCCGGCCTTGACACACCTGAGAACCGGCTCATCCGTCATGAATTGGTTTCAATCCGCCGACGCCTTGCCGATCTCTACGGCCGGGTGCAAGATGCTGCCGTTAGTTCAGGGCAGAAGCGCTACAAAACGGCTGCTGTTCAGATTAGCGGTCTTGAAGCCAAGGTCAATCGGTTTCTACGCTTGGAACCGTTTGTATCAGCGATGGGCTCCCCACCCTCTTCATACTCCGCCCTTGTTCTCAGGGCTGCGCCCGGTTATCGTGAGGCCTTTCGTTGCTGCCTGACTCTGCGCTTAGGACTGCAAATCCAAGCCGATGCTCTTCAGTTGCCATTGAAGGATATGGCGGAACTCTACGAGTATTGGTGTGTACTGAGCTTGCTGGAAATAATGTCCACTGGCTCGGGAGGGACCTTTAATCCGAGGAATCTGATTGAAGCCGGACCTGGGGGCCTGAACCTGCGCTTGCGTAGAGGTCGCCACCTGCTCCTGGAAGTGCGGCGTGAATCAAGAACGATCTGTACCCTGCGCTATAACCCACACATCCACTCCGCCACCGGGGAGCAGCGGCCTGATATCCTACTCTCCTTCCACCCCCAGGGGTGGGAGACCCCCATCGAAGTAGTGCTTGATGCTAAGTACAGAGTTGTTGGCAATCCCGATTACCTAAAGAAATACGGAACCCCCGGCCCCCCAGAGGACGCCATTAACCAGCTGTACCGCTACCGTGACGCCATAGTCGATAATGATGACCCACCCCGCCGACGCATCGTCGAGGCACTCGCGCTGTTCCCACACAAGGACAGTACGGGTCAAGAATTCTCCGATAATCGCCTATATCGTAGCTTGGACAAGGTAGGCATCGGAGCACTGCCCTTCCTTCCCTCTGAAACCGGCTATGTCGAGGATTGGGTACGCAAGACCGTTCGCCGATCCGGTTCTCATTTTGCCGAGCGGGCGGTGGGTGTCCGTTTACGGGACGAGGAACTATCCAACCGGGCCAAAATGACCGAAGCAGTGTTGATTGGCGTTGTCGGACACGGGGAAATGCAGTGGAAATGGATGTTGGCTAACCGGCTCTATCTAGCACCGTTAAGCAAAATCGGAAAACACCGTCGCCTGGACATCAGGTGGCTGGGCTTCTTTGAACCTGCAACAATGACGGGCAAAGGGTTTGGTGCGGTCAGATACGCCAGCCGGGTTCTGCACATTGACGTAGTGCAGCGCAGACAGATCGATACCCCTTGGGTTAGTAGAGGCAATCCCGGTGATCAGTATCTGCTCTTCCATATCGAAGAACCACAGAAGCTACCGCGTCCAATTCGGAACACCGACCGCCATCGAATAACATTCCGCTGGGGTACCCGCTATTCACTTGAGCATGCATCGACGATGAGCGAACTCTATATGGAAACCGAGGCTGAG
>JAHRFU010000043.1 GCA_019084485.1 Desulforudis sp.
CCCTTGTCTAGCCAAATATTAGGATGCTGTGGCACCGCGTTTTCTGGTTTTGGCGAAGGTCTGTTCAGGTTTTTCAAGGGATCTAGCATCTGTGGCACCGTTTTTCACGGGGTTGGTGTCAAACTCAAGTCTACCGCCACAAGCGTCAGCGGCGAGGCAACCAGCACTATCGCCAGCTCCTCCAGCGACAACGGGCCGCCAGGTTTGCGGCACGGGGAAAGCGGACCTTCTTGTCCTCTAGAATGCTTACCCTCCTCGCCTCAGGCGTCCGTACTGTAGGCGGGTGGCCGGTCTGCGGGGGATGATTTTGCTGGCCCGAAGCCACAATTGCATCCTTCCGGATGATTTGACACCCGCAAGCCAGCAGATAAGTTATTCCACAAATCCTCATTTGGAGGCCCTGGTTGCAGAACTCCAAGAGCGCGTGAATGAATTAGAGGTGCACCCCAAAACCACAGCCTTAGGTCAACCACGGGATACCCAACCGGCCTGTTAGCCTCTTGACATCGTATAACCTACGTAGTACAGTCAGGAAAACGGGGAATTTGGGGTAATTGGGGTTATGAGGTATCCTGTTAACCAGCTTAAAGGTGGGAAATGACCGGATGACCTACACATTGGTTAAGTTAGTCTCTAAGTGGTTTTTGTGGATTTTGGGGAATCCGAACATTTCCGGACAAACCAACATCCCCCGCACAGGCCCGGTGATTGTGGTGGCCAACCACACCAGTCTGCTGGACGGCTTTCTGTTGGCGGCTTTTTGGCCGCGGCGGATTACGTTCCTGTCAGCAGCCTACTTGTTCAGGTTGCCGGTAGTGGGAGCATTCTTTCACTCTATCGGTGCCATCCCGGTGCAAAGCGATCGCAGTGAGCTGGCGGGAGTGAGGACAGCGTTACGGGTATTGCAGAGTGGGGGTACCCTGGCCCTTTTCCCTGAGGGCCAGGTTTGTACCGGTGACAAGCTTTGTCCATTCCAAATGGGATGGGCGTATCTGGCCCTAAAGGTAGGGGTGCCGGTGCTACCGGTGGTAATCAAGGGTACCAGAACAGCACTGCCGCTAGGCGCTGTCTTTCCGCGCCGCAGTAAGATCTACATTCAAATCGCAGCTCCGTGGACGCTGGAAAAGGTCGAGCGACCGAGGCAGGAAACCTTGGCGGCTTTTAATACGAGATTGGTCGGCCAAATGGAGGACATGTTGAATGAGATGCAAGGCATGTGAATGAGAATTAAGCTAACGTCGGAGGTCGGTAAGATGGATGAAAGGCAGCAGGTTAGTGGAAGGCCACGAATCGGTCTGGCCTTGGGGGGCGGGGGCGTCAGGGGCTATGCCCACTTAGGGGTAATCAAGGCTCTACGGGAGGCGCACATCCCTATTGACGTAATCGCCGGGACCAGCATGGGGGCAGTAGTGGGTGCCGCCTATGCCACGGGGTACCGGATCGAAGAATTGGTGGATATGGCCATCCAGATGCGATGGCGACGGTTGTTTGATTTGGTGGATCCAACTATACCCCGGCAGGGGGTGATTGCCGGAAACCGACTGGAAAAGTATTTTAACACCTTAACGGGTACCAGAGAATTTGATCAACTGGAAAAAACATTAATCGTCGTCGCCAGCGACATTGCTACTGGAGAGGAAGTGCGCATCAACTCCGGGCCGGTGGCCCGGGCCTTACGGGCCAGCACCGCAGTGCCCGGGATCTTTTGCCCAGTCAAGTCAGAGCGGCGCCTGCTTGTGGATGGGTCAGTAACCACACCGGTGCCGGTGGTGGCAGCCGTCGAAGCGGGGGCGGCGGTGGTCTTGGCCGTGGATGTATGCTCGCCGGTGGATCGAGCTGATGTCCTGTTGCGGGCATGGAAGTGGTGGAACGACATACCTTCCAAGCAGACTCATCACCTGATGGGCGCACCCAGTTTCCGGCGTTTCCTTCAGCCGGTCCTACCCGAGAGTGTCAACCTTGTCGGCCGCTCACTGGAACTGCACGACCGTTCCATCGGGGTTTCCTGGCCAGCAACTTCCTCCAGGCATTGCTGGCTCTTAAGGCCGGCGGTGGAAAGCGTGAGGTGGTACGATTTTCACCGGGCTACGGAGTGCATCCAGGCAGGGGAAGCAGTGGGAAGGCACGCGGCCGATCAGATCAAAGCCTTACTGAAAACAGGGGATTTTACTGAGGAACCGGCCATCAAACCGGACGAGCAAACAAGGTAATGGGAGGGGAGTAATGAAGCGTGGTATCGATATTTCCGTGATGATCGCCGGCACCGGCACCGCCGTACCGAACAAGTGATTACCAGGACAGGGGGTGAGCGGCAGATGAGCTAATCGAAAACATGCCGTGGTTGTTCCAAGTCAATTCCATGTGGAGAGGAGAATCGCCGTGATTAAAAAGTGGGAGTCCAACCTTGAATTTGCCAAGCGGTACGTAGGTGAGAAAGTATTACGGGAGTTGTTAAGCTACCTGAGCAGGGACCCGGTCCATCACCTTGAGCAACTGCTCAGCCTTGGTAAGTTTATAGCCCGGCGGGAGGAACATAAGCAAAAAGTAGCTGCATTAGAAAAGGCGATTATTGATAGCCCGGCAGTACGACAACTGACGGAGGGGGTGTTGAAGGATACCAATCCCAACGTATTGCAACGGTTAGTATATAACTTTTTTATTAATTCAATGCTAATGGGCATCCCCCGGCAGTTGCACTTGTCAGAAACCCTGAGTTTCAACGTACCCTGTACTATCCTGGTGGACCCGACCAGCGCCTGCAACCTGCAGTGTGAAGGGTGCTGGGCCGGCGCCTACGCCCAACATGACGAACTGGAGTATGAACGCCTGGACCGCCTCTGCGGTGAGGCCAAGGAACTGGGGATATACTGGATGGTGATGTCCGGCGGCGAGCCCTTCATGTACCCACGCCTGTTCGACCTGGCCGCCAAGCACAGCGATATGGCCTTCATGCTGTATACCAACGGCACCAGGATCGATGACCGGGTAGCGGACCAAATTGTAGAAGTCGGCAACCTGTCCCCGGCTTTCAGTCTTGAAGGCTGGGAGGAAAGGACCGACCGCCGGCGGGGGCTGGGGGTATTCAAAAAGGTGACCGCCGCCATGGACCGGCTGCGGGAGCGGGGGGCGGTCTTCGGCGTTTCCCTTACCGCCACCCGGGAAAACGTGGAAGAGATTACCTCCGACGGCTTTGTGGACTTTCTGGTGGAGAAAGGGGCCAGGTACGGTTGGATCTTCCACTACATCCCCATCGGCCGTAACCCCAACCCGGACCTGATGCTGACACCGGAGCAGCGAGCCTACATGGCCACGCGCATGCCCGCCGTCCGCAGGAACAAGCCCATTGTGCTGGCCGACTTCTGGAACGACGGGGAACTAACCCAGGGGTGCATCGCCGGTGGAAGAAAATACTTCCACGTGACCGCCGGCGGCGCGGTGCAGCCGTGCGCCTTTGTCCATTTCTCCACACACAATATCAATGACCACAGTCTGGAAGAGATTTTGCGTTCACCGCTGTTTACCGCTTTCCAAAAAAGGCAGCCTTTCTGCGGCGACCACCTGCGGCCGTGTCCCATTATCGACGTGCCTGCCGCCCTCCGGGACATCGTGGCGGAAAGCGGGGCCACGCCCACCCACGACGGCGCTGGCAACGTGCTGAAAGGGGAAGTGGGCGAACAGCTCGACCGGCGGGCGGAAGCCTGGGCGGAGGCTGTGGCGGAGGTGCGGTCCCGGCAAGCCACGAAGACCGTATCCTAATCTGAAAACAATCTTCGTTTCGTCCAAAATGTTACAGCCCTTGACTAGACACGTATAGGGGAGGAGAATATTAAGTGACAGTACGGATAACATGGGGGAAATGAAATGCGCATCACCCGGCGGCGAATTGACTTTCTGCAAAAGATTAAACAGCTTTACGAAGCCACCAACCTGCCGGTACATTACGTGCGGGTGGCCGAACTGCTGGGGGTCAGCAAGTGGAGCGCTTACGAGATGCTGAAGACGTTGGAAAAGGAAGGCTTTTTGGCCAGCCAGTACAAAGTGAACCAGGGAGAAAAGTTTCCCGGTCGGGCGATGGTACTGTTTGCACCTACTCACCTGGCTGATCTGGTTCTGTCCGGGAAAGCCCTGGTGGAGAAGGCCCCGGGCAAGGAGTGGCGGCAAGTCAAAGAACGGTTGTTGTGCCTGTGCGAAGAGCTAAAAAAAGACAATCCAAGGGAACTGATCGAACAACTGATGGCGGAATTGCCCGGCCTGGAACGCCCCCTGATTTTCAGCGCGTACATGATCGCTCTTTTAATCGCGCAACTGCAAACCGTGAGTGAAAAGGGCCTCGGGCTGGTCAAGAACGTTGTGATGAAGGCGGCTAAGGCAGAAATGGGACTGGCCATGTTTACCGGCGCCGCCATGGGCAGCATGCTGAAAACAGCCGCCCAGTTTCCATTGTTATCTCAAATTGTCAGCCACCTGGACAGGTTCCAGGACAACCTGGCTGAACTCAACCAGTCCGAACAGGCCCTGCTCATGGATTTCCTGGAAGAGGCGTTGGAAAAGGCAATGTAATTTTCTTTACGAGGTATTTGGGGATACGACCGGATCCGTTTACAGGAGCTTCGGGAACTGGTCCGGGACTGGCAGCCGCTGCAGCGGGCCCCGGTGGTGATCGAAGAGTTAAGCGTCCTAAACGGCCCGGTTCCGGGCAAGGGTGTGTGAAGGAGGCGAAGCTCGTGGGACGAGCCAAAGAATACCGCCAACGCCTGAAGTACCAGGTGGCCTCCGCCCGAAAGAAGACCCTCGAGAGCCTACTTGCCGTCCAGTTCGCCAGTGAACTGGGCATGAGCGAAACCGAGGCGCGGTTGTAACTAAGGGCAAAAACGGGCCGCCAGAGCGGCGGCAAAGGAGCCCACCCCCGCCTGGAGGAAGATGTGGGTGGGCCTTTCCGACAGTTGCTCTATAGTTTCCAAAGCCATGGTGCCGTACCCCTGCATGATCCAAAGTGGCACTTCCTGGTAGCCCTCCCAGGCAGTGTCCTGAATGAGCTCCCAGCCCTTATGGCGCGCGGTTTCTGATGCCAGTCTTACGGTATCGTCATAGTTGAGGACGGTTATGTGCACTTGGGCTCCTGTCGCCGCAATGTTCCGGGAACGTGACACAGAAGACCCTCGTGGCATATAAACCACCGCCTGCTGGCCCAGCCGGGCCGCCGTCCAGGCCACCCCCCGCCCATGGTTCCGTCCGTGGCGGTGGTGAAATTAAGCCCGCCAAGGTCTTCCAGAGCCCTTCGGATCTCCGTAAGTGAAAGGTTAACCGTATCACGGCCCACCTTCTGGGCCACACGGCGACCGATGGCATAAGAACCGCCCAGGACCTTGAACGCATTTAGCCCAAACCGGTAGGATTCATCTTTGACGTAGATCCCGGAGATGCCCAGGAGTTCGGCCAGGCTTCTTAACGACCTAAGCGGAGTAACCTTGTATTCGCTGAAGTCTTTGTGAAATCCCCGTACTTCATGCATCAGCGGCAAGTTGAAGTACTGTTCGCCGGTTTTGTCAGCCGGGTCATCGATCCGTACGTTCCTGATCCAAGCAACGCGTTCGCCCATCTATCCATCCACCACCGTATTGGACTATATAGAACAGCCTCAAATTAGCGTGTTCCCTTCTTCAATCTCACCTGTAGACTAACACAGATTAAACCTGTGCAGATTGGTAAAAAAGGACTTCAAAACCGCAAGCGCGTCCGGCCGAGGCAGGAGTTTTACCCCCTGTTTCAGAAACTCTTCTCCTAAAGACTCAACTTTAACAGCCAGGGTGAATGGTGCCAGGCACCTAAGTTATTCTATTGCTTCACGGTCTTCCGGGGAATCACAAAGCAAGGGAACAACCGGCATAAGCAAGACTCCCGCCTGCACAGGTGCGGCTGCGTCCTTAATCTGCCGGATGATGCCGAACCTGGCTTCCGGTGCCGGCGCTCTGGGCTCCAGAAACCCGGCCTTTGCCGGATCAGCTGTGGTGATCGTCACCGAAACCGTACACCAGTTGTACTTCCCAATGCTCTCGAGCAGTTGGAGATCCCTTAGTACCAGAATGGACATCCGGCAGCAGGGTTCTCGCCCTGGACAACCGTTTGTCCAGCATTTCACCAAAACAAGGGTGGGCAAACGTCCGGCCAGGTCGCTCAGGTTATTTCCTACCGAGGTGCGTGGGTAGGGGGTGCTGCTCAGATTCTCCTGCCGCGGATTAACTAATTCCTGCCAATATACGCTATAATCCTATAAGGAAGCATTAACCGGACCATTAGGGCTTTCCAGACCGCTCTAATCAAGAAAGCTTAAGTGAGGAGGATTATGTGCTAGCGTGAAGAAATTAGTTGGTATGACGGATGTAAAGAAAGAAAAGTTAATAGATGATAATACCCTTGCCCTATTTTCCAGTGGAGCATTCACGCAGCAGCTGGGTATTCGCTTCGGTCGAGTGACGCCAGGCTATGCCGAGGCCACCCTGACCGTGGAAGAGTGGATGCTTAGCTTTCTGGGCTTCACGCACGGCGGGCTGGTGTTTACCCTTGCAGACACGGTCTTCGGGGTGGCCAGCAACGCCTACGGCCAGGTTTCCCTGGCCGTCCACGCGGATATTAGTTTCCTTCAGCCCACGACCAAGGGTACCATCCTCACCGCCCGCGCAGTGGAAGAGTCACGAAGTCGGCGCGTTGCACACTACCACGTGACCGTTGAAGACGGTGACGGCCGCCTGGTTGCAACCTTCCACGGGGTGGCCTACGTGAAGAAAGAGCCGCTGGGGGTGCCAGGCACCTAAGTTATTGAGATCAATCACGTACTCAAATGAAAGACCCCCGTATTAGGGCCTGTTGAAAAAAGGGGTTGGGAATTTCCTTTCCAACTCCTTTCCCGTAGTGTGCCCGGCACAGTATCGTTGTGCAGACGCCCGATTTTTATAATGGAAACGATTTTCTCTACAGTGGCGACTCAATGAAAGCGATCGTTTACCTCGTAGTCGGTATCCTTGTCCTCATCCTGCTGGGCTGGCTGGGGCTGCAGATACAACCGGCTCCCTTTCCAACTTTTGTATGCGGTCAGGTTTCAAAGACTTGCGTCATTCCGCTAGCGTTAGGGTGGTCTTTAGATGGACTCTGAAAGCATTGGACTGGGAAGACTCTATGACGATTTGGCCTACTTAATGCCTCTCATCAGCCCTCCAGAAGAATATGCGGAGGAGGCGGCTCACTGGCGGGCCATATTGCGTGAAAAGCTTGGCAAAGGAAGGCACAAGCTTCTTGAATTGGGGGTTGGCGGGGGCCACAATCTTTCCTACCTTACTTCTGATTTTGAAGCGACCGCAGTTGACATTTCCGAAGCGATGCTGGCACAGTGCAAGCGATTAAACCCCACGGTTGAAGTCCACGTCGGTGATATGAGGAGTATCAGGCTGGGGCGTAAGTTTCCAGTTGTTCTCATCCACGATGCCATCAGCTATATTCTTTCCGAGTCGGATCTTCTGGCAACGTTTCGTTCCGTCGCAGCCCACTTGGAACCGGGTGGCGTTTTCATCACCAGTCCCGACCATTTCGCCGAGACATTCCATGCGCCCAAAGTCGGGCATGCTACCCACTCGGACGGGAATATGGAGGTAACTTACCTGGAATACACTTATGACCCCGATCCGAGTGATACCAAGATTGAGACAATCATGTTCTACCTGATTCGCGCGGAGGGTGGCTTGCGCATCGAGCATGACAGGCACGTGACGGGGCTATTCCCAAAGTCAACCTGGATTGGTTTAATGAATGAGGCCGGATTCTCTGTTGAGGAGCGTGCGTTTCATCTGGGTACAGCCAAACAGCCTTATGAATTACTCGTAGGGGTTCTGCGATGAACCGCTGTTCGCCGGCAAACGTGCTTCTAAGTGGGGGTTGTGAGAGAATCGGCCCAGGAGAAAGGGTTATAATGGTTCAGAAGGGAGGCTCAACACTCTTATGACCTTGGCTTTTCTGGCTGTCGCTTTTGGCCTAGTACTTCTGGTTTGGAGTGCCGGCCGGTTTGTAGAGGGCTCAGCCTCCGCCGCACGCCATTTCGGCATGCCGCCGCTTTTGATCGGCATGGTGATCGTCGGCTTGGGTACCTCCGCACCTGAGATGGTGGGCTCGGCGCTAGCGGCCTCGCAAGGCAACTCCG
>JAHRFU010000084.1 GCA_019084485.1 Desulforudis sp.
CGGTAAAGTTTAGCCAACAACCGGTAGCTAGCCTTGGAGCCACCCAGGCAACTGGTTGGTTTAAGCGTAGGCAAGCAAGGTAGCGGGCCAAAAGCGCAAGTTGAAGGGATTGAGCCCCGAAATCCCAGTTGGGAAGGCCGACGCTGTTGTCTGAGCGGAAGGCTACATCGCCACAGTCGCTATGGCAAGACGGTGGCAACTTCCCCGGGGTCTGAGACCTTGGCACGCTACACACTGTTGGGACACGGCAACTCGGGAGACCCGAATCACTCTTCACCGCTATGGTGGAGTATGGCCGACAAGCGATAATAAGTAAGGGAGCCAAATGGCGGTTCGGGAGTCGGATCACTGCATAGTACCTTTGAAGCAGGGTAATGCCTGTGGAGGGAAGGCGGTGACACACCATCGCCCTTGAAAGGGACACATCTGCTATACGTAGAGGTAGAAAGACGGATGGAAACAGCACTGGAGAGGATCGCAAGCATAGCCAAGGAGCAGCCTGACAAGCGGTTTACAGCCTTGGTGCACCATATCAACCAGGAAAGCCTGATGGCTTGCCATTATGAACTCGCACCAGGCAAGGCACCCGGAGTAGACGGACAAACCAGAACCGAGTATGGACGTGACTTGGAGCAAAACGTGGAAGACCTGATGGCACGGATGAAAAGGCAGGCCTACAAACCCCAGCCTGTTCGACGGGCCTGGATACCCAAACCCGGCACAGACAAGAAAAGGCCGCTGGGTATCCCAGCCTACGAAGACAAACTAGTGCAGATGGCGCTGACCAAAATCCTAAACGCCATCTACGAAGCAGACTTCCTAGACAGCTCCTTTGGATTCAGACCCAACCGAGGCTGCCACGATGCTTTGAAAATACTGAACCACTACATCGAGAAAAGAAACACCAACTACATCGTGGATGCGGACATCAAGGGCTTCTTTGACCACGTCGATCATCAATGGTTAAAGAAGTTCCTGGAACACCGCATAGCCGACCCGAACCTATTACGTCTGATTACAAGGTTCCTGAAGTCCGGAGTAATGGAAGCCGGCATCGTACAAGACACAACACAGGGTACACCCCAAGGTGGCGTAGTCTCACCGATACTGGCTAACATCTACTTGCACTACGTGCTCGACCTCTGGTTTGAGAAAGAGATCCGTCCCAAGTGCCGGGGACAGGCCTACATCGTCAGGTATGCCGACGACTTTGTCTGCTGCTTTGAGCACCGTGCAGAAGCCGAAGCCTTTTACCGTGCCTTAAGGCAACGATTGGCCAAATTCGGTCTTGAAATTGCGGAGGACAAAACCAAGATCATCAGTTTCGGGCGACACGCTAAAAGCAACGACAA